>JBHIDB010000158.1:0-1523 GCA_046759865.1 Thermoplasmata archaeon | reverse complement strand
GCATCCACCAGTACCGGGACAACTTCGCCCGGGTGTACGACGTCACCTTCGAGGACGAGAAGGGGGAGCCGCGGTACGCACATCAGACGACCTATGGCATGTCCGAGCGCATCTTGGGGGCCGTCGTGGCCCTCCATGGCGACGACCGCGGCATCGTCCTCCCGCCCGAGATCGCTCCCATCCAAGCAGTGGTCATCCCGATCCTCGCGAAGGGGGCGAAGCGAAGGATTCTCGCGGCCGCCAAGGCGCTCGAAGCCGAGATCGCCGACGCGGTAAGGATCGAGTTGGACCTACGGGACATGCGGCCGGGTGCCAAGTTCTACGAGTGGGAACGGAAGGGCGTTCCCCTGCGGGTCGAACTCGGGATGGACGAGATCGAGGGGGATCACATTACCCTGGTCCGCCGGGACGGGACGCGCCGCCGGAAGGTCAAACGGGAGGGTGCGGTGAAGCACATCCAAGCCACCCTCGACCACATCCAAAGAGACCTCTACCGGAAGGCGGACAAGGAGCTGCGCGATGGGATTCACACCATCGAGGCCTATGGGGACGCGCCGCGCAAGGGAATCATCCGGACGGGCTGGTGCGGCAAGGAGTCGTGCGGCCTGGCCATGGAAGAGAAACTGGATCGCGGGCTCTTGGGCACCCCTTACGAGCGAGAGGAGTTCAAGGGTCGCTGCCTCGAGTGCGGGGATGAGACGAGCACGGTGGCCTACGCCGCCAACTCCTACTGAGTGGGCCGATAGAGGAGCATTCCCGTTCCGCCAAAAACGACCATGATCACCACCAAGGCATAGATGCCGAGGTTTTCCGGGGCGAAGAGGTTCCATGCGTTGAACAGGATGCCCCACGCGATGTAGAGGGCGACGCCCACGGAGAGGAGGAAGGCGTACCCGTAAAAGATCACCGTCTTGGCCGACGGAAGCCGGACCACGGCGAGCCAAGGTTCCGCGCCGAATTTAAGATTTCCCGCCGGTTCGCCGTTCGCGCCAGAGGTAGTAGCCGGCCGCGGAGATGGAAATCATCGCGCCGACGGCAACGAGCTGGAAGGGCCACAAGGGGAGCGGCTCCTTCACCCCGAAGCCCGCATCTGGAAGGACGCCGTCGATGCTCGGGAGGCCCAGCACCAGGCCGAGGAAGGAGTAGTTGGCGAAACCGACGTACCGATAGGCGGCCTGCTCCTCGGGCGTGGCATCCCGGGTGGCGAAGGCCCACTCCTCCGCGGTGTAGAAGCCTGGGGAGACCATAACCGCATGGAGACCGACCTCGTAATCGAAGTCCAGCCGAAAGCGGACCAGGTAGACGCCCTGCGTAAACACCGTGCCGCCCGGGGTCTGTCGCGACGTCCCTACGGCCAACGCCGTGGCGTTCCGCGCCCCTGCGGGCAAGGCGCCGAACTCCACCCGGGTTGAGGTTGAGCCGTTGGTCCCCAGGGTGGGGGGATTCGGCAGGCTCGAGATCTCAGACAGCTCGGATCGGTGGACGAAGGCGTAGACCTCGCCGAAAAGGGAGGTGTTCTCCAT
>JBHIDB010000157.1:0-1544 GCA_046759865.1 Thermoplasmata archaeon | reverse complement strand
GATCTCGAAGGCGAGCCTCGTCGCCTACAAGTTCCTCGGGTACTACGGCAGCGCCTTCCTCATCGTTGCGCTCCCCATCATCGCGACCTACTTCCTGGCCGCAGCCTCGGCGAGCTTGCCCGCTGGGGAGAACATCGAGGTCCTCGGGGCCTTCCTGGCCATGGCGGCCGTCGGGATAGCGGCCTTTGGAGGCCTGTTCCTGCTCATCGGGTTCGCCCTGAAACGGGCCCTCATGGCTGGTCTCCTGTACGGGTTCCTCTGGGAAACCATCCTCCCGATCCTTCCGGGGAACGTCCCGCTCCTGAGCATCACCCACTACCTCCGGTCCATTGGGGTCAACCTCGTGTCCTTCGGCATCCTGTCCGAGTGGGTCACGACCCTGGACCTGTTCACTTCCGTCTTGGTCCCCCTCCTCGTCGCCTCCGCCGCCGTCTTCCTCACGTACGTCCTCCTCGTGACGCGCGAGGTCAAGTCCAAAGACTGACCCCGGGATAGGGGAGCCCATGGAATTCATTGAGACGGTCGACCTGAAGCGGACCTTCGGGGACGTCGTGGCAGTGGAGGACCTGAACCTTCGCATACGCGAGGGGGAGGTCTTCGCCTTCCTGGGGCCGAACGGCGCGGGGAAGACGACGACGGTCCGCATGCTCAGCACCCTCATTCACCCCACGTCCGGGAAGGCCTACATCGGGGGCAACGAGGTGGGCCGCGAGCCCGACTCCCTCAACATCCGAGCCATGGTGGGGTTGCTCCCCGAAACCCCTGGGCTCTACGAGCGTCTCAGTGCCTATCAGAACCTGGACTACTACGGCCGGCTGTACGGGGTCCCCGACGGTACCCGACGGGAGCGCATCAGGGAGCTCCTGGAGTTGCTGGGCCTCTGGGACCGACGGGACGGCGCGGTGGCCACGTTCTCCAAGGGAATGCGGCAAAAGATCGCCATCGTGCGCGCCATGGTACACGATCCCGCCATCCTCTTCCTGGACGAGCCCACGGCGGCCTTGGACCCCTCCGCGGCGAAGACGGTGCGCGACTTCCTGCGGGACCTGCGCGGAGAGGGCCGGACGGTCTTCCTGAACACCCACAATCTGTTCGAGGCCGAGCGGATGGCCGATCGCATCGGGGTGGTGAACACCCATCTCCTCGCCCAGGGCTCGTCTCGGGAGCTCGCCGCTCGCTACTGGAAGCCCGCCACGGTGGTTCGCCTCCGACAGCCGAACGAAGCGGTGGTCGAGGCGATTGAAGCCCTCGACTTCGTGGACCGCGTCGAGACGCAGGACGGCGAGTTTCTCCTCCACCTGGACAATCCGGAGCGGCACAACCCCGAGATCGTGCGCACCGTCGTGAACGCCGGCGGGGAGATCGAGTACATTATGGAGAAGCAGCGGGGGCTGGAGGACGTGTACCTGCGTCTCGTCGGAGAGGAAGCATGAGGCTCGGGAAGGCGTGGATCGTCGCTGGGAAGGAGATGCGGGAGTTCCGAGGAAATAAGTACATCATGTTCTCCCTCATCCTGCCGCCCGTCATCCTGGCGGTGGTGCTGC
>JBHIDB010000156.1:0-1555 GCA_046759865.1 Thermoplasmata archaeon | reverse complement strand
CGAAGGCGGACCGGATGATTTACGCCCATGCGGATGCCGGAGACCTCGAGCGCACCCTGAAGGAGGCCCGGAGCGCGGGTCATCGCCGCGTCCTCATCGCAACGGACGGGGTGTTCAGCATGGACGGCGACCTCGCCCCCGTGGACGAGATCGTAGAGCTGGCGGAGGACTTCGGGGCGATGACCTACGTCGACGACGCCCATGGTGAAGGCGTTCTTGGCGAGGAAGGCCGGGGGATCGCCTCCCATCTTGGAGTAGAGGGACGCGTGGACGTCGAAATGGGCACCTTTTCCAAGGCCTTCGGGGTCATGGGGGGATACGTAGCAGGCAGCCAGGACCTCCGGAACTTTGCGCTGAACAAGTCGCGCACATGGCTCCTCTCCGCCTCCCACCCGCCGGCGGTGGCGGCGGCGTGCATCGCCTCCATTGACGTCTTAGAGACGGAGCCCCAGTGGGTGCGACAGCTCTGGGAAAATACGCTTTACTTCAAGAAGGGCCTGAAGGGGATGGGGTTCGACACGGGGATCAGCAAGTCCCCCATCACCCCCATCATTGTGGGGACGAGTTCGACGGCCAAGGAGCTGAGCGATCGTCTCTTGGGGCACGGCATCTTCGCCCTCCCCATCGTCTTCCCGCTGGTCGCGCGGGACCAGGCTCGGATCCGGACGATCATGAACGCGGCCCTCGCGCGCGAAGACTTGAATCGGGCTCTCGACGCGTTCGAGGCCGCTGGCAAGGAGCTTGGCATCCTCTGAAGGCGGGGTGCGCCGCGGTACTTTCACCCCCCTCCCCGTCAGAGGGTTATATGGTTCGAGGGGAAGTCCCACTGCTTGAGCGAGGTCCGGGAAGCCTGGCATTCTGATCTGGCTCGGGGCATCGGCCTGGAGACCACGACCCTCTGGGATTTCCCCTCCCAGAGCCCACCGGGGCGGAGGCACGGAGACGCCTCCTTCCACGGCGTTACGCCCACTGGCGTGGTGGCCAACCTTCTGGCCCGCCACACGCAACCCGGCGATTGGGTCGTCGATCCGATGGCCGGGAGTGGGACAACGTTGGACGTGGCCCGACGGATGGGTCGTCGCGTCCTCGGCTTCGATCTAGCGCCGAGACGCCAGGACATCCACCCCGCCGACGCCCAGCATCTTCCGGTTCCGGCAGGGTTCGCCCAGTTGATGTTCGTGGATCCTCCCTACGGAGACAACCTTCGGTATTCGGACGACCCCCGCTGTCTGGGAACCCTTTCCGCCGAGTCCGAGGCCTTCGACTTCGCCCTGGGCCGCGTGGCCCGTGAGGTGGATCGGGTCCTTCGCCCGAAGGGGATCGCCGCCTTCCTCGTGAGCGACCAATACCGTCGGTCACACTTCACCCCCGTCGGTTTCGCCCTGTTCTCGGAGCTCGAGCGGCGGTTCCGACCCGTGGACATCGTGGCGGTCCCGAGGCGGAACGATCGGACGCTCAATCCGCATTGGGAGCATTGGTCCCGGAGGGCGAACTTCCTCCTACGCGGATTCCGATATCTCCTCATCGTTCGGAAGGAGGGGTAAGGTGTCGGCGA
>JBHIDB010000155.1:0-1571 GCA_046759865.1 Thermoplasmata archaeon | reverse complement strand
CGCGGAGATGGAGGTGGCCTGGGAGGGGATGGAGACGGCCCTCCACCACGGGGAGGCCGTGATCACGCGGGTGGCACGGGAGGTGGCCGCCCGCAACGAGGCGGAACTGGCCTACTTGGAGCGCGACGTGGAGTACCTCCGGACCGTGGAGCCCCCCTTCCCCCGCCTCACCTACGACGAGGCCCTGGAGCGGCTCCAGGCGCAGGGAGTGGAGATCGCGTGGGGCAAGGACCTCCGGACCCTCGAGGAGCGGGCCCTGGGGGAGATGTTTGACCTGCCCGTGATCGTGACCCACTACCCCAAGGAGACCCAGGCCTTCTACAAACGGACGGACCCCGAGAACCCGGATCTCGTGCTGGCCTTCGACTTCATCGCGCCCGGGAGGGGCGGGGAACTCATTGGGGGTTCGGAACGGGAGCCCGACCTGAAAACCCTAAGGGCCAACCTGGTTCGAACGGGCGAGGACCCGGAGGCCTACGATTGGTACCTGGACACCCGCCGCTACGGCTCCGTGCCCCACTCCGGCTTCGGCATGGGCGTGGACCGCCTGGTGCAGTGGATCTGCGATTTGGAACACATCCGGGATGCCATCCCCTTCCCCCGGACCCCCACGCGCTATGCTCCGTAGCCATGCAGGAACGGAAGGGGGCTGACGACCGTCACCTGGCCCTGATCCTCCTCGGGGCGGGCTCGCTCTCTTTTTAGGTCGCCTCTATCTGCAATCTCGGTCGGCCGGCCCTCCAAGAGACACAAAGCCACTCTCAAGCCAGATCGACCCGATTCTCCGGACACCTCTTGACCGGTCTGGCCTCATAACTCAACGAGAGCAAAAAGGGGGTGGCAGCCCTCTACCCGAATCCGAACGCAGCGGAGTTCCTCGCCAAACCTGGGGTAGACGATCTCGACGCCAGGTCATTTGCAGTGGGATTTCCTATTCCTGGAACACGGCTGCGAATTCTTCGTCTTTGGCATAGTCCCATGAGGCTGTGCCTTCTGGTTCGACGCTTATCGTCACCCAATCGGTTAGCCCGAACAACCGTTTGGTCCAGGCTTCCACTCTGTCGGCCCGCATCCACGTTTCGTTGACGGACATCATTTCCGATAACGTCCCCTCCTTCACCTCCCCCTTGCCGTAAATCAAGGCGCCCTTGGTATCCGATAACCTCTTTCCCGTGACATCGACCAAGAGGGTAACGATCCCATTGCGTTTCACGTTTCTCGCCTTGCGGCTGGCTGCCGGCGTTACCAGGAGGATGCGCCCCTTCTCGTATCTGTAGTTTACAGCAGCCGCATGTATGGTCCCGTCTGGGTTTAGACTGCAGAACCTTGCAATCTTGGCCTCCGTGAGAAAGGACTCCATCTCCTCCTCAGTCAGATGAGGCGGTTGTGTGTAAACCAATTGCTCACCTCCCTCCTCTTCGAGGAACCCCCTAGCCAGGCTATCGGTCCTGTCGTATATGAGATTCTCGAGGAGACGGCGACATCCGGCGTGAGCAAGCCCAAGCAGGCCGCAAGGCCGGGTAGGCCGCTCAGTCCAATGCCGCCTAGAACAGAAGGGGGCTTACGGCCGT
>JBHIDB010000154.1:0-1616 GCA_046759865.1 Thermoplasmata archaeon | reverse complement strand
GCGGGGCCTGTACCGTCCTCCTCGACGGGAGGGCCGTGAAGTCGTGCACGATTCTCGCTGTCCAGGCCGACGCCCGTGAGATCCAGACCGTCGAAGGCCTCGAGACCGACACCCTCCATCCCGTCCAGGAGGGTTTCGTCGAGGAACACGGGCTCCAGTGCGGTTTCTGTACGCCGGGGATGATGATGACGTCCGTGGCCCTCCTGGAGAAGAACCCGAACCCCTCGGAGGACGAGATCCGGCATGCCATCGCCGGAAACCTCTGCCGTTGCACGGGCTACGTCAACATCGTGAAGTCCGTCCAGTATGCGGCGAATAAGATGCGGGGGGAGGACGGAGGTGAGGGCGCATGACCGTCGAGGGCGGGATCGGGCAGTCCATCAAGCGGAAGGAGGACGCCCGCTTCATCCGCGGGCAGGGCAACTACATCGACGATGTGGAGCTGCCGGGTATGCTCTACCTGGACATCGTCCGGAGCCCCTACGCGCACGCCAGGATTACTTCCATCGATACGACCGAGGCGCTGAAGGTTCCGGGCGTTCTCGCAGCGATTACGGGGAAGGATCTGGAGGCCGCCGGTCTCGCCTGGATTCCGACACTCATGTCGGATCAGCAGATGGTTCTGCCTGTGGACCGGGTCGTACACCAGTCCCAGGAAGTGGTGGCGATCGTCGCCGAGAGCCGATACGCAGCGCGTGACGGCGTGGCGGCCGTGGACGTGGACTACGAGCCCTTGCCGGTCCTCGTGGACCCCCGGAAGGCCCTCGAGGCCGATGCGCCCATTCTTCGACCGGATCGGGAGGAGCAGTCGAACAAGATTTGGCACTGGGAGGTGGGCGACAAGCAAGCGACGGAGAAGTCGTTGAAGGAGGCGGACACCGTCGTCCAGGAGGACCTCTACCTCCCGCGGCTCAACGTCGCCTCCATGGAGACCTGCGGCTGCGTCGCGCAGGTGGACAAGACGTCCGGGCAGCTCACCGTCTGGATGACGACCCAGGCACCGCACGCCATCCGGACCGTGTTCGCCTTGGTGACTAAGTTGCCGGAGCACAAGATTCGCGTCATCTCCCCCGACATCGGAGGCGGCTTTGGCGGGAAGGTCTACGTCTATCCGGGCTATGTCCTCGCCGTCGTGGCGGCCCTGACCACCGGCGCCCCCATCAAATGGGTTGAGGACCGATCGGACAACCTCCAATCGAACGCCTTCGGGCGCGACTACCACATCAGCGCAGAGATGGGGGCCAAGAACGGCAGGCTCACCGCGCTCCGGGTTCACACCCTGGCGGACCACGGCTACTCGGACACGGCCGCTAACCCTTCCAAGTTCCCCGCCGGGCTGTTTCACATCATCACAGGTTCGTACCCCTTCGAGAGCGCATTCGTGGACGTGGACGGCGTCTACACAAACAAGCCACCGGGAGGCATCGCATATCGCTGCTCCTTCCGGGTCACCGAGGCCGTCCACACCATCGAGCGATTGGTGGATGTCATGGCCCATAAGCTGGGAGTCGACCCCGCCGAGTTCCGCCTGAACAACTTCATTCAACCCGAGGCCTTCCCGTACAAGTCGGCCTTGGGCTGGGAGTATGACAGCGGGAACTACACGGGGGCCCTCA
>JBHIDB010000153.1:0-1630 GCA_046759865.1 Thermoplasmata archaeon | reverse complement strand
CTTTTCGGCTTGGTCTAGGCCTTCACCTTCATCGGTATCATTCAGTTCCTCATTACGCCGATGCTGCTGGGGCCCCGGTTGCCCACGGTCATCCTACTGGCCCACGTAGCCGTCATCTTCATGATTGGCTTCGCCTCGCCGCGTTCCTCGTCCCCGTGGCTTCGGCCTTGAGCTTGCTCAGTTTGGTGCTGGAACTCCTCGGACCATAGGGCGCGGCCGGGGTCCTTCCGCAGAACATAAGGACGAGCAGCCCGCTGTTTAGGGGGAAGACACATGGTCGAGATTGTCGAGCGAGAGGAGGTCGACCTCAGCAACGCCCTCCTGGTAGCGGGGTTCTCAGGGGCCACACTGGCAGGACCGGTGGCAGGGAGCTATCTGTGGCACACCCTGGCCCTGCGTTACGTGGCCTCCGTGGAGGGCCGGGAGTTCACGCTGGGTGCCGTCGTGAGCAAGGGACAGCCCATGGCGCTCGTGCGCATCGGCCTCGGAGACGCGGTCTGCGGGATGGAGGGGGACTGCGACCAGCTGGCCGTCGTCGTCTCAGAGGCGCCCCTGCGGGGGTCCGAGATCCTGCCGACGGCCAACGCCATCCTGGGATGGGCGAAGAAGAGGAAGGTGAAGGAGGTCCTCGTCCTAGATGCCCTGCGCGGGGAGAACGTGCAGCCCTCGGACACGGTCTGGGGGGTCTGTAACTCCTCTAAGGGAGAAGCCTGTCTGAAGGAGGTGGAAGTCTCCCGGTTCACCGAGGGGGTGCTCAGCGGGATGACGGGTGTCTTCCTGTACAAGGCCAGTGACTACGGGATGGATGTCATGTCTCTCCTCGTCCAGTCACCGAGCGAGCCAACCGACGCCCGGGCCGCCGCCAGCCTCGTGGAGTCCATGGCCCCTCTCGTGCCCCGGCTGAAAATCGATCCCGGCCCCCTCTTCGCCCAGGCCCAAGCCATTGAGGAGATGTTCCGGAAGAACATGGAGGCCCAGGCGCGACAGGCCGGGATGATCCGGGACCAGGCCCCCAGGATGTTCGGGTAGAGCCCGGGCGGCGAGGCTCGCTGGGCGCGTAAACCATTTTCAGGCGTGGGCCGGGTTCATTCGCCTTGCTCGTCCACGACCACGTCTGGCGGAAATTTGCCGTGACGTTCACGACGTTACGGGACTCGACGTCCGTGATGCCGAGGGGAATGAAGGTCCGGTTGATGACCGACCGAAGCTCCTGGTTGTCCCACACGGCATCGCAAACCCGAGGATTCCACGGGTTGTCCCATGAGAATCGGCCGACTTCCGCGCGCAGAGTTTAAAGAAGATAAACCTCCTGGATATTGGTAGGAGAGTGACCGCATGGAAGAAATGATTAGGATGATGGCCGACGCTCCTCCAGAGGAGCGGAAGCAGATGATGACGGACCGGCTGAAAATGTTCGCGGAAATGCCCGAAGACCAGCGGGTGGAATCCATCTCCCAGCTCGTTACAGCGTTCAGCAAGCTTCCGCCTCAGAAGCGAGAGGAGCTCATTGCGGGGCGAACCATGATCATCGCCAGCTTCTCCGAGGACGACCGGAAGGCCGTCATGGTCGGTCGTATGAAGGCGGGGATGAAGGTCGGCCCGGAGATTCATGAGAGCGACATGGCCCTCA
>JBHIDB010000152.1:0-1634 GCA_046759865.1 Thermoplasmata archaeon | reverse complement strand
TGGGCTCAGCCGGATTCGAACCGGCGATCTTCGCTGTGTGAGAGCGACGTCATAACCGCTAGACCATGAGCCCGCGCTTCGAAATCGGATCTGGCGATAAATCTCTTTGGCCGTGCATCCGCGAGCGGCAGCCTTAAGGGGCCGCCTTCGAATGGCCCCGAGAATTCATGCCCAAGACGGGTGCCCGGGACTCCCCGATGAAAGAAGTGCAGGACGCGCTGGAGAACCGGGGCTATGCCCTCCACCTCACCTCAGAACGGAAGGGCGAGATGATCACCGCCAAACTGGAGCTCCAGAGCTTGGAGGAGGAGAAGTCCCTCATGAAGCTGGTTGCCTCCGGCCGGATCGAGGACATCGACCTCCTCGTGGGCTTCGATATGGAGGAGGAGGACCTCTGGAATTTCGTGATGCGGCTGATGGGCCTCTGGGAGGGAATGAAGGGCTCGATGGGCCTGGAGCTGGATACCTCCGAGTAGCCCGCATGCCTTTTATAGCGACCCGCGGTTAGGCGAGGGGGCCATGGACTCTTCTCGTGTGCTTACGGCCCTCGAAGAGCTCGGGAAGTGGCGCGCCCGCCGGGTCAAGATTCAGAAGCGCTTGGCCGCCATCCGGCGCGAACGGCGGGCGATGGAGAGGGAGCTCGAGAAGGTTGGCGAACGGCTCGCCCGAGTGGCCGCCGCGCTCTTTCGTCCCGAGGAGCGGGACGTGGAGGCCCTCCTTCCGCCCTTCCAGCTGGGGAGGGGCCCATGACCGCGACGCGGATGTGGGACGATTACAGACGGACCCTTCGGCGCCGAAAGGACCTCCATCGAGCCATCGAGGATCTGGACGACGAAGAGGCTCTGCTGCTCGAGGAGATGGTCCAGGTCGAGGGACAGATCGCCTACTACGCCTCACTCACCAGAGAAATGAAGAAGGCCCTGGATCCCCCCCGCCTCGGGCAGCTGCTCCGCTCGCTGAATAAGGGCTGAACGCAGATCCCGGGGCGAAGACGCACGGCGGTACGGCATGGAGCTTCGGACCGTTTGGATGGAGGGGGACGTGGTCAAACTCATCGACCAGCGTCTCCTGCCGGGGGAGTACGAGGTCTTCGAGGCGGCTGACCCCCAGGAGGTGGGTTTCGCCATCGCGGAAATGGTGGTCCGGGGCGCCCCGGCCATCGGGGCGACAGCAGCGTATGGGATGGCGCAGGCGTACCTCCAGAAGCGGGACCTCGAGGCGGTCGCGACGTACCTTCGTTCCACCCGCCCCACGGGTCACGACCTCTTCTTCGCCGTGGATCACATGTTGGAGGCTGCGAGAGAGGGCCGCGATCTCGTGGAGGCCGCGGAGGCCTATGCGGAGGACAGTCTGGAGCGATGCCGAACCATGGGTCAGCACGGCCTCTCCCTCGTCGAGGACGGCGCGAGAGTTCTGACCCACTGCAACGCCGGCGCCTTGGCCACCGTAGGCTACGGGACGGCCTTGGCACCGATTCGCGCCGCGAAGGAAGCGGGTCGCGACGTGTTCGTATTCGTCGACGAGACCCGGCCCCGCCTCCAGGGGGCAAAGCTCACGGCATGGGAGCTGGATCGCGAGGGGATCGAGCACGCCGTCATCGCCGACAACGCCGCCGGCCTCTTCATGGCCCGGGG
>JBHIDB010000151.1:0-1642 GCA_046759865.1 Thermoplasmata archaeon | reverse complement strand
GCTCCGCGTGAGCCGAAGAAAGCCTCTGACAGGGGTTCGAATCCCCTCGGGAGCACTCTACAAATGGGGTGAAACCTTGGGTGGAACCGCCCCGCCCTTTTGGGGCCGATTCTGGGGGTACGCAAACGTGCCCCTATGGCCGTTACTTGTCTTCCCGGCCCCCGGTTATCATCCCTGATAATCTACCTCACCCGGATGCCGCCCCCGACCACGAGATTCCTCAACCAGTTCATGGGGCCTCAGCAGGCCATCATCGTAGACGTTAACTGCTGAGTCACGGCAGCGTGGTTGCGAACACCAATTCCTTCTTTCCCCATGGGAGGGCTCAGACGCCCGATGACGCCGTCCTTAGGCCCGGAACCGGTCGACGGTTTTTAGGAATGCGTCGGGGAAGCGCTCGCACTCCTCCCGCGGCACCGAGAAGGAGATGCGGACGAAACGGGCCCCGAACCGGTTGGACAGGTAGTCGCCCGCCCGAACGTGGACGAAGTGGTCCCGGAGCATGCGCTCCTCCAGCCAATGGGGATCGATGCCGGTGTCCTGGAGGTCGACGACGAAGGAGTTGCTTCGGGACGGATACACTGGCAGATATGCGCCCTCGACCTTCTGCACGGCCGCCCGAATGGTCTCCTGGTTGGCGCGACAGATGTCGCGGAGAAGGGGGAGCCAGCTCTCCTTTTTCTGGAGGGCGGCCAGGCCGGCTCGTTGCGCCAAGATGTTCACCCCCAGGACGTTCGTGTCGAAGGCTTTGACCTCCCGGATGAGAGCTGGGGGTCCGACGACTCCCCCGATTCGCATCCCGGCCAACCCGGGCCCCTTGGAGAAGGAGTAGAAGAGGAGGGTCTTTTCCGGATACCACGTCGTGGCAAGGTGCTGGTCGGGGTTGAAGTCCCGATACGTCACGTCGTGCAGAAAGAAAAGGTCACGGTCTTGGGCCACCTCGGCCAGGCCCCGAAGTTCCTCCGCCGTGTAGCCCATGCCTAGCGGGTTGTGCGGGTCAATGACGAGGAGGGCACGGGTCCTGTTCGTCACCGCCTCCTCCACGGCCTCGGCCGTCAGCTTCCAGGGCTCCCCGTAGATCGGGATCTCCACGACGCGCGCCCGAGACATCTCCGCCTGATGATGGATGGGGAGAAAACTCGGGTCCGTGGCCAGGATCTCCTCGCCCTCTGCGAGGAAGGCCCGCTGGACTGCATAGAGGGCCTCGATTCCACCGTTCGTCAGGAAGACCTCAACCCCCTCCAAGCCCAGGTCCGCGAAGATGGCTTCTGGGAGACCGAACACGCCGGGTCGATAGGGGTACAGGTGGTATTCGCCAGTGCGCAGCGACTCCCGGACGGCGGCTTCGATGGAGGGGTCGAGGGGAATCGTGTTGGTGTTCTGGCTCATCCATACGACCTCGTCCCTGTGTGCGTGGGCGAACTCGAACAGGTCCCCCGACGGAGGCGCCATGAACCCTCGCAAGGGGGCCGTTGGCTTAAGGCGTTGCATAAACGAGCGCGGCGTCAAGGGCACGGACAAGCGGTTCCGGGTCGCGGGAGCCGATCATCAGCCGCGTCCCGTCGACCAGGTGAAGCTCCACCCCTGGTTGCCGCCGACGCCATAGACCCTCTTGTTCCCCGGGGCAAAGCGGACCACCCAG
>JBHIDB010000150.1:0-1743 GCA_046759865.1 Thermoplasmata archaeon | reverse complement strand
GAGGGGGGGACCGCGCAGGCCTGGCGAAAGGCTCTAAGGCGGGACCGGGGCCTCCAGGTCAGCGGCGAAGGCTCGGACTTCGTCCAGGGGGGCCGGCGAGGTAATAGGGGGGGAGCACTGCGTCCCCTTGCAGGCGTAGATCGCGGGCACCGGCTCGTCCGGGTATTTGGTCGCCTTGAAGGTCTGGGTTCCCACCTGAAGGGGACGAACGACCCATGAGGGCTGGAAGGCACGAAGGAGAGGAACCAGGGTTTCGCGCCCTGCGTTCGCCCCGTCCTCCAAGACAACATCGACCTTGAGTACGCCGCTTCGGTAAGCCTCGACGGCTAGGGCGTACCCCGATGCAAAGAGCGTGTAGCGACGATACTGACTCCCGAAACCCTCGAGAATCTGGGCCGCAGCCTCTCCGTACTCCTCCTTCCAGGTGAGTTCCCTCAACTTCAGTAGGAGCAGTGCGGCGTGGGCGTTGTCCATCAACGGCTTCTGTCCCTCCCGCAGCAGCCCGATATCGCCCTCCTGAGTTCTTCGATCCATCAGAAGACCGCTCTCATCCGTCAAGACCGCCAACATCTCCTGGACAAGGGCCTCCGAGCGTTCCAGGTATCGCTCCTCCCCCGTGTGCTCAAAGGCGGTCAAGAAAGCGCGAGCCAGGCTGACGTAATCGCCCAGCATCGCGTCGACATGGGGGGAGCCGTCCCAGTAGTGGAACAGAGGGCCGTCCTTGACCAGCACCTGCTCCTCGAGCCTGGCCAACGCGTTAAGGGCAACGTCCCGGTAGCGGTCCTCCCGCAGCACGGAACTCGCCAGGAGATAGGCCTCAATGGCCTGCCCGCTCAGATCGGCGTACACGGTCCGGTCGATGTAGGGGGCTTCCAGCTTCTGGCGCTTCTCCAAGGGAAGCGCGTAATACTCCTCATCGGCGTCCTGGCTTCCCCAGAACCCATCCTTGGGGTCCCGGAGGCTGGCCTCCAGGTATCGGAGGACGTCCTCCGCGACGTCTCGGTAGGCCTCCTTCCCCAAGACGGCGTAGGCGTGAAGGTAGTTCCGGAGCAGCCCGACGTTGACGTCCAACATCTTCTCGAAGTGGGGCTCGCTCCAATCGCGGGTGACGGAGTACCGAAAGAACCCGCCCTCGACGGAATCGTACATCCCTCCGCCGGCCATCCCGTCCAGGCTCTTCTCCACCAGCTTTCGGAAGTAATCATTCCCAGAGGCCTGGTAGTGGTAGAGGGCCAGGTCGAGGACATCCGGCTGGGGGAACTTGGGTGCCCCTCCGAATCCGCCGTAGACCTCGTCGTACTGCTGGAGGAGGTGGCCCAAGGTCTCCTCGTAGATTTCCTCGCTCAGGCCCCCCTGCGGCGCCTCCACGTCCACCTCCGGGGGCCGAGGATGGGTGTGGTCCACCGTGCCGCCCGTTTTCTCGAAGTGGGTCTTGATCTGCACCAGGGCCCGCTTCATCTGGTCCGGCGGGATGTAGGTCCCCCCGGAGATGATCTCCCCCTCCCCGTTGAGGAAGGCTGTGGTGGGGTACCCTCCGAAGTTGTACCGCTCTCGGATGTCCGGTCGTCGATCGATGTCGACACGGATGGGGATGAAGTCGTCGTTGATGAGTCGGATAATCTCGTCGTCGGCATACGACGTCTCGTCCATCACGTGGCACCAGTGGCACCATACGGCGGAGAGATCCAGGAGGATCGGCTTCCCCGCCGCCTTGGCCTCCTGAAAGGCCTCCTCGCCCCACTC
>JBHIDB010000149.1:0-1747 GCA_046759865.1 Thermoplasmata archaeon | reverse complement strand
GACACCTGGGCGAAGGCCTGATAGAGCTCCTCCTGCCCGTACTTCTTGTAGAGCTGCGTCCGGAGGGCCTTCCGCTCCCGCATGGCCTGCTTGATGTCCGCCGCCGCCTGGGCGACCCTGGGCTCCTTGATGATGGCGCCCCCGACGATGATGATGGAGGCCCCGGCCTCCAGGGCCTGGGGGATCGTCTCCGTGTTCAACCCTCCCGCCACGGCGATGGGGATGTTCACCGCCTCGGCGAGCGCCCTTAATTCACGCAAGGGGGTCCGGGCGATCATCTGCTCGTCGATGCTCACGTGGTGGCACAGGTAGTCGACGCCCAGGGCCTCGACCTCCTTCGCCCGCTTCGTCTTACCCCCCACGGCCATGAGATCTCCCATGACCTTGGCGCCGTAGCGGCGGGCGGCCTTCACCGCCTCCAGGACGGTGGCATCGTCGGTGACCACCATGACCGAGATGACCTCGGCCCCGGCCTTGGCGGCGATCTCGACCTCGTAGGCGCCCGTGTCCATGATCTTCAGGTCCGCCACGATGACCCGGTCGGGGAAGGCCCGCTTCAGGGCACGTACGGCCTCCACGCCTTCGCTCTTGATGAGGGGAGTCCCGGCCTCGATCCAGTCGGCCCCGCCCTGCACCGCTTCCTCCGCGGCCTGGAGTGCCCGCTTCAGATGCATGAAGTCCAGGGCAACCTGAAGGACGGGCTCGGTGAGCATGCCTTTCCATACCCGCGGCTGGGTTAAAGCTTGCTCGGAGGCCCTCCCCGGACCGCCTTAGAATCCGAGTTGATAACGACGCGAAAAGCCTGATAAGCGACCGTCCCGCATCGAAGGGCCGTGGGAAGCTCGGAGAGCGCGGCCGCGCGCGACCGATGCCTGACGGGCATCGACGGCCTGGACAACGTCCTCAGCGGGGGCATCCCCCAGAACAACACGATCCTCGTGACGGGGAGCTGCGGCACCGGGAAAACCTCCATGGGCCTGGAATTTCTGCTTCACGGAGCCGAAAAGGGGGAGAAAGGCCTGCTCGTCGCCGCCACCGAGCCGCCTGACAAGCTCATGGAGAACATGATTCCCTACGACTTCTACGATGCAAAGCTGGTCGAGCAGAAGAAAATCGTCTTCCTCGACCTCCACGAGTTGTACAAGAAGGCGAAGACCGAAAGCCCGGAAATCGACCAGAAGGGGGCGGAGGCCCTGGTGAAGGCCATCGTGGCCGCCGTGAAGACCCACGGCGCCAAGCGTCTTGTCATCGACTCCATCACTTCCATCTGCGCCCGCCTTCTCACGGCAGACCTCATTCGGGAGTTCATCCGGAGCCTGAGTCAGCTCGTCGCCCAAGAGGAGTGCACGGCCCTCCTCATCGCGGAGGTGCCGGCCGGAGACGACCGGTACTCCCCCTACGGGGTGGAAGAGGCCGTCGTGGACGGCGTCATTCTCCTGGGGAACCTCGAGCGGCGGGGGGACCTCCTCCGGACGCTCCAGGTGGTGAAGATGCGTGGGACGACCCACTCCCGGGCCAAATACATCCTGGACCTGACCTCCGTGGGCCTCCTCCTGGCGCCCCTGCTCAAGGGAGGCGGTTAGACGGAATCCGAGGCCGCGGGCGTGCAAAAGCTCCTTGAGATCCCTCCGGCCTCGGCCATCGCCCTGGAGATGGCGGCGGAGCACTACTTCGATGCCGTGCGCGGCATCCTGGACGTGTTTGCGCCGCGGAAGAAACTCGATGCCGTCTACATCACGGCCACGAT
>JBHIDB010000148.1:0-1769 GCA_046759865.1 Thermoplasmata archaeon | reverse complement strand
GTGGGGGTGGCCTTCGGGTTCTCGATGAGGAAGACCAGGGCGTCGACCACCTCCCCGAGGTTGTGGGGCGGGATGTTCGTGGACATCCCCACCGCGATGCCGCTGGCGCCGTTGACCAGCAGGTTAGGGAGTTTTCCCGGGAGGACCTCGGGCTCCTCCATGGTCGCGTCAAAGTTATCTTGGAGGTCCACCGTGTCCTTCTCGAGATCCTGGAGCAGTTCCTCCGCAGCGGGGGCGAGGCGGCATTCCGAGTAGCGCATCGCGGCCGGGGGATCCCCATCGGTGGAACCGAAGTTGCCTTGGCCATCGATGAGTGGGTACCGGAGGCTGAAGTCCTGGGCCATCCGGACCAGAGCGTCGTAGACGGCCCCTTCGCCGTGGGGGTGTAGGCGGCCGAGGACCTCTCCAACGACCCGCGCTGACTTGCGGTGAGGCCGGTTGGAGCGGAGGCCCATCTGTCCCATGGCGAAGAGAATCCTTCGCTGGACGGGCTTCAGGCCGTCTCGGACGTCGGGCAGCGCTCGACCGACGATGACAGACATGGCGTAGTCGATGTACGACTGCTCCATTTCCTGCTCAATGGGGCGGAGGCTCAGGGAGGATTGGGCGGCGGCAGGCATGAGAACGGCCTCAGACATCCAGGTTGAGAACCTTGCGCGCGTGGGCCTCGATGAATTCGCGGCGGGGTGCCACTGCGTCCCCCATGAGAATCGTGAAGAGTTCATCCGCCCGGACGGCATCTTCGATGGTCACCTGTTTAAGCAATCGCGTCTCCGGGTTCATCGTCGTCTCCCAGAGCTCTTGCGGGTTCATTTCTCCGAGACCCTTGAACCGCTGCACGGTCACACCGCGGCCCATCCGCTTGAGGGCGCCCGCCTTCTGGCGGTCCGTGAAGACGTACTCTAGCCTCCGACCCTTCTTGAGACGGTAGAGGGGCGCGAGGGCAATATAGACGTAGCCCGCCTCGATTAGGGGGTGCATGTACCGGAAGAGGAGGGTCAGGAGTAGGGTCCGAATGTGGGACCCGTCCACGTCTGAGTCGGTCATCAGGATGATCTTGTGGTAGCGGGTTCGCTTCAAATCGAACTCCTCCCCGATGCCCGTGCCGATAGCGGCAATGAGGGTGACGATCTCCTCGCTCTTCAGCACCTTGTCCAGGCGGGCCTTTTCCACGTTCAGAATCTTGCCGCGGAGCGGGAGGATCGCCTGGAAGGCGCGATTCCGGGCCATTTTTGCCGACCCGCCGGCGCTCGGGCCCTCCACGATGAACAGCTCGCTCTTCGCGGGATCCTTCTCCTGGCAATCCGCGAGCTTCCCGGGGAGGGAGGAGCCCTCGAGGAAACCCTTGCGACGGGTGAGCTCCCGGGCCTTCCGGGCCGCTTCCCGAGCTTCGGCGGCGAGGAGAGCCTTCTTGAGGATTGTTTCCGCCTCGCGGGGGTGCTCCAAGAGGTACTCGGAGAGCTTCTCGAAGATTAGAGACTCCACAGCACCCTTGACCTCGCTGTTCCCCAGTTTCGTCTTCGTCTGGCCCTCGAACTGGGGCTCGGGGAGTTTCACGCTTAGGATGGCCGTCAGCCCCTCCCGGACGTCCTCGCCGTGGAGGCTGAGGTCCTTCTCCTTGGAGGAGCCGTTGTTTCGGAGGAAGTCGTTCATGACCCGGGTCAGGGCGGCCTTGAGGCCCACAAGATGGGTGCCGCCCTCCATGGTGGCGATGTTGTTCGCGTAGCTGTGGATGGACTGGGAGTAGCTGTCCGTGTACTGGAGCGCCA
>JBHIDB010000147.1:0-1774 GCA_046759865.1 Thermoplasmata archaeon | reverse complement strand
GGGTTTGAACCCGCGACCTCCGGATTTCCCAGGAGTGCGCCATCGGTCTCGAGACCCTATGAGTCCGGCGCTCCACCAGGCTGAGCCACCCCGACGGCGCGGCAATCTGCCTCCCTAAATAAGCCTTCTTTGTGGCCAGTCAGTCATCCGAGAGACCATTACCCTTATGGCCCGAGGGGGTCTTGAGACGAGCCAGGTGCCGCGCGCGGATCCCCAGGATGTCTGGCTTCGTCTCACCGTGAACGGACGTCGCTACGATATCGTGGCCCCCGTCCAGAAGACCCTCTTGGAGGTCTTGCGCGAGGATCTCGGGCTGACGGGGACCAAGCACGGCTGCGAACTGGGGGAGTGCGGCACCTGCGGGGTCCTCGTGGACGGCCTGTTCGTCCTCTCGTGTCTCACCCTACCCGTGGAATCGCAAGGGAAGGACATCACCACGGTCGAAGGGCTCGCCCTCGGTGGGGAACTTCACCCCCTCCAGGAGGCTTTCTCGGAACTCGGCGCGGCGCAGTGCGGCTACTGCACGCCCGGGTTCCTCATGGCGTCCAAAGCCCTCTTGGACGCCGACCCCTCGCCCAGCCGCGAGGCGATTGAAGACGGGCTCAGCGGTAACCTCTGTCGGTGCACCGGGTATCTCAAAATCTTCGAGGCTGTGGAACTGGCGGCCGACCGGATGGGGGTGGAGGAGGAGAGAGTCGCCAAAGCGGTCCCCGAGGTGGCACCCTGACCGACTTCGCCATCATCGGCAAGCCCCGGGGCCGCGTGGACGGCCCAGGGAAGGTGACTGGGCAGGCCCAGTTCGCCGACGATATTCACCTGCCGGGGATGCTCTACGCCAAGCTCTTACGGAGTCCCGTCCCCCACGGCCGGATCAAGTCCCTCGATACGTCCCGAGCCGAGGCACTCCCTGGAGTCGTTGCGATCCTGAGGGGTCAGGACCTGCCAGAGAAGTACGGGATCCTCCCCGTCAGCCAGGACGAGGAGGCGCTGTGCACGGAGAAGGTCCGGTATGTGGGGGATCCCATCGCGGCCGTCGCTGCGGTGGACGAGGACACGGCCGAGGAGGCCGCGGAACTCATCGAGCTCGAGCTGGAGCCCCTGCCATCCTACATGAGCATCGAAGAGGCGCTGGAAAAGGAGGGGGAACCCATCGAGACCCTCCGCTTCGGGCCCAACGTCCACAAGGCCGTCTCCCTGGAGTTCGGGGACGTCGAGGCAGGATTCGCCGACGCGGACCACACCCGGGAGGACCTCTTCTTCTTCGAGGGATCCAACCACCTGCCCATGGAGCAACATGCCGCGGTGGCCCGTTGGGAACCGGAAGGGAAGGTAACCCTCTGGTCGTCCACCCAGACCCCCCACTACGTCCATCGGGCTCTCGCCAAGGTCCTGGGCCTTCCCATGAACCGCATCCGCGTCATCGCCACCCCTGTGGGCGGCGGGTTCGGCGGGAAGAGCGACCCGTTCAACCACGAGATCGTGGTCGCAAAGCTGGCGATGGTGACGGGGAAGTCCGTGAAGCTCACCCTCACCCGGGAGGAGGTCTTCTACGCCCACCGCGGACGCCACCCCACCCTCATGTGGGTGAAGACGGGGGTCAAGAAGGACGGGACGATCACGGCCATGCACTTCCGCTCCTTCCTGGATGGCGGGGCCTACGGCAGCTACGGCGTCGTGAGCACCTACTATACCGGTGCCCTGCAAACCACGACCTACAAAATCCCCGCCTACAAGTTCGAGGGGACCCGGGTCTACACGAACAAGCCCCCCTGCG
>JBHIDB010000146.1:0-1821 GCA_046759865.1 Thermoplasmata archaeon | reverse complement strand
GGGCCTACCGCGCCGTCAAGTCTTTCCAGAGTGAGGTCGAGGCGACCAAGCTCGCGGGCTCGGCCCTCGTCGAGGACGAGTCTGTGTCTGAGTCGCCTGAGGCGGAGATGCCGGAGTCCCGGGAGCCCGTCGAGGCCGGAGAGGCCATGCCCGAGGAGGCCGCTATGGAAGGCCCCGCCGCGCAGTCGCAGGTGGCCTGTCCCCGATGCGGTTCCATCAGCGTTGAGGTGGGTCCGCGGCGCAAGGCCCAGTGCCAGAGCTGCGGGAAGAAGTTCCGGGCCCGGTAGGTCTGCCTACTTCTTGACCCGGATTCGGGTGTCGATGAACAGGCTCCCGCCGTGTTCCTCTTGGTTGTGCTTCCACACCTCGATGTAGGTGTCAAACTCAGGGAGGGCGATCATGGTCTGTTGGCATTTGAGACAGATGTAGGTCTTCTCGGTCGCCACGCGCCTTCCCGCTCCGCTACCCGCGCCCCTCCAAAAAAGGGTTTCGTCGTGGGAGTTCGGAGCCCCGGTTAGGCGCTGTCCCAGTATTGGCGGGTCGTGATGAAGTGGAGCTTGGCGTCGAGGAGGTCCTGGTAGAACGCCTCATCCTCGTCGTGCATCTTCGCGAGGATGCGACTCGCCGTCTGGGGGCCGATGCCGTACACACTGAGCGCCACTACCGCCCGCCGCCCGTAGGAAAGTACCATGTCCGCCGATTGACGGGTCCGGACGAGAAGCTTGACCTCCTCCTCGGCCAACGGCTCCCGGGCCATCTTCTTCATGAGGGCCCCACGGATGGCATCGGTCCACCACTGAACGAGACCGAGGAGGCCCGAGCTACACTCCTGACAGAGGGGTCTTTCCCCCAGCTCCTTGATCATCCGCCCCTCATGGAGTGCCCCGCATTCCATGCACAAGAGGTTCACGAGCTCGTGGTCAAGGTAGGACCGCATCCGCGTAAGGTTGTCCTCCCCCTCGGGGGCCAGCAGGTCCGGATGCTCGATGTACCGGCGGACCATGGGGTACCCCAAGGGGGTGGGCCGCTCGTCCTTTCGGGTCTGGATGTTGACCACCCCCTCGGCGAGGCGCGCGTAGAACTCCTGCACACCCTCCAAGTCCAGATGCTCGGCCGTGACCTCCCGGAGGGCCTCCTCGTGGATGGGACTGTCCCGGAACCGGAGGGGCAGATCGCGCAATTCCGGCCCACGGAGGAACAGGCCCCGCTGGAGGGCACCGAAGCGCTCGGCGATGAACTTCAGGTAGTAGCCCAAAGCCGTCCGTTCGTAAAGGACCACATCCAGGGTCTGGGCCACCTCGCGTCGCGGGAGGCGGAGAAGCCGATCTGCGAGAGCGTCCAGGTCGATCTCTTGAACCTCCGTGGTAAGCTCGAGCAAGATCCGATATCCGTCATACCACCAGAATCGAAGGAGGTTCTCCTGGGAGAGCACCTCCTCCAAGAGTTCGCCCAGGGTGTTGTTGATGCGTTCTCCCAGGTGCGTGTGGAGAATGACGTACCGCTCGAAGCCCTCGACGAGGATGACTGCGTCTGTCGGGACGGGGGCCTCGGCATCTCTCTGCGCCTTGACGCCCTTCGAGACCTTCCGGATGGCCGGACGTTCCACCGGCCATTCCTGACGCAAGCGGACCGACAGTTCCTCGAGGTCTTCTCCCGCCAGCCCAGCGTCCACGTCACCGCGCAAACGACCGACGTCCTGGGCGATCTCGTAGGGGATGGGGAGGAGTTCTCCGTCCCAACGGGCCACCAGGGCCCGGGGGTCGCCGACGGGGTTCACGTAGACCAACCCGTCCTCCGCGATCTTCTCCATCGTCCAGGCCC
>JBHIDB010000145.1:0-1890 GCA_046759865.1 Thermoplasmata archaeon | reverse complement strand
CCAGGCTAAGCTACCGCAGCGGGTGTCTGCAATAATCCAGATGGTCTTAACCCTTGACGATGCACTCACGGCCATCCGGGGTGTTACCTTTCCAGAAGAGTGAACAGAGCGCCAGCGTCGATCTCGAAGACGGCCACGGGATTGGTCAACTCGTAGGCCGTAATCACCTCGGGCTTGAGCTCCCCGAGCAGGCCTAGGTCCTGGCCGCCCACTACGGGTCTGGCGGCGCGGCCCTCGAGGAGGTTCTCGTCTTCCTCCTCCTCTACGTCCCCTTCCAGCCCCATGTCCCGCAGAATGCCGAGGACGAGGCCCTTCACTTCGGTGAACCCCGCCTTGGGGTGGATGAGGGCCCCCGAGACGCGCCGCCGATTCGTCCCCTCCAGGACCACGTCGTCAATCTCGAAGATGCGCTGAGGCAGCTCCCGATGCCGGTTCAGACGGAGGATCTCCAGGAGGGACGGCAGGAGGCTGGACCGCACCACGGTCAGGTCGGAGGTGATCGGGTTCGCCAGCGTGAGACGAGGCCGCCGAGGCTGGTAGGCCCCGTCACCATCCTGAAAGGTCAAGGTGCGGACCTCCTGGAGCCCCTGACCAACCAGGACCTGCCGCAGGACTTCCGTGAACTCGTTGACCTCGGCCGCCTCGCCCATCGTCATGGCCTGCGAGGTGACCGGCTCGAACCTGAGGAGACCGTGTCCGATTGCCAGATCTTCGATGAGGTCGACCTCATGCATGATGTCCGTGCGATAGGCGGGAATCTCGACGCGAATCTGGCCTTTCTGGGAGCGCGCCCCGAGGCGCATGCGCTTCAGCGCCGTGACCGCCGCCCGGGCCGAGAGCCGTAGGCCCAGGAGGTCGTTGGCCTGGTCGAGGGATATCTCCCGAACCCCCGGACTTAGATCCGGGGTCTCGAGGGCCTCCTCGGGGTACATGACCGTTACGGAACGTATCGCCCCACCCCGCTCCGCCATGGCCGTGATGAGGATGGCCAGGGCCCCCTGAACCGCCGGCAGGTCCGTCCCGGTCACGTCGATGAACACCTTCTTCGTCTCCGGGCTCAGGGCCGTCACCTCCCCGTTGATGATCGGGGGGAAGGAGAGGACCTGATCCTCGACATCCAGGATGAGGGGCAACCGCTTCTTCCCCTCCAGGACCCACGCATACTCCCGCCCCTTCTCGTGTCGCCGAAGGACCTCCCCCAGGCTCATCTCCTCGGTGCTTCCCAACGGGACGAAGCGGGCCTCCTCCGGTTTGAAGGCGCGGTACCGGAAGGGGCCTTCCACCGCATCGAAGTCGTGGAGCCCGATGGCCACCTTCGCCCGCTTCCTACCGAGGGTGATGTGGAGACGCTCCTGGAGTTCGACGATGGAGGCGACGAGCTCCTCCGTCAGGGACAGGTCCTCCACGAGCCCGCCGACCACGTAGGGGCGCACGTCTTTCACATTCGCGTCGGCGATGAAGTCGATGCCGCTGACCCGTACGTTGTAGCGCGGGAGGCCCGTCTCGATGCCGAGGTATCCCCGCAGGGCACGGGCCAGGCCCTCGATGGAGTAGAGGTCGGGCCGGTCGGGGTCGATCTCCATCCGGAGCGTATTGCCCTCCACGCCCTCGTGGCTCGCCCCCATGAGCGGGATGGCCTCCTCGAGCTCGTCCATGGGGACCTTCTTCCCCAGCAAGGAGGTGAGATCCTCGTAGTCGAGGGAGACGACGACCATCGCGCGCGAGTACGGGCCGCGTTATAATAAACTAGGGAGCGGGCGAGCGAGACCCGCTGTCTCCCGTCCAGCAAGGAGTGGGCCGGGCCTGATTTGAACAGGCGACCTCCCGGTGTCTGAGTTCCGAGAACCTATCAGCCGGGCGCTCTAGACCAACCTAAGCCACCGGCCCCTC
>JBHIDB010000144.1:0-1893 GCA_046759865.1 Thermoplasmata archaeon | reverse complement strand
TACCACTGCGACCCCCACCCCTACATGACGGGGAAGGTCCTCGTGGAGTTATAGAATGAGCCGCGGCAGAGAGACTGGCGATGCGGCCCGCCTCCTGGTCTGGGTGTTGTTGGCTCTCGTTCTGGCTTTGGCCGTCCTGGGGGTCGTCGTGTCCTTCGCCATGGGATGGATGGGCTTTGGAATGATGGGCATGGGCTTTGGCGGGATGGGTCTGGTCATGGCCATCCCGGCCATCGTCCTCGTTCTCATCCTCTTGGTGGTGCTGGGAGTCTTCGATAGGACCTACGAGACGAAGAACCCGGCTCTGCAAACCCTGCGGCTTCGGCTCGCCAGGGGAGAGATCCCGCCCGAAGAGTATGAGACGCTCAGGAGACAGCTCCTCAGATGACTGGAGGTGAAAGAGAATGAGCACAATCTGCAATGAGTGCAGTAGGTCGGCGGCGTTTGGGTCGGGGGCGTTTCCTCTTCGGAATCCCAGGCCTCCATTCTGTTGAGGAACGCCGGGCTCTGGGGAAATCGTACCCCGAGGGGGACTACCTCTGCATGGATTGCGCCGTCGCACCGTCCAGCCAGATCCTTGAACCACGCACCCAGGTGTGGCGGCAACGGCCTGCTTCCGTCTGAGGTGGAGTCCTAGAGGAGGCAGAAGGTGAAACCTGCCTCTTGGTGCAGCTTCTCTACCGTCCCCAGCTCGTTGGCGGAGAAGACCAGCTTGGCGGGGTTCACCAACTCGAAAATGTCGCGAACTTCCGCTCCCCTCGCACGGCGTCCCCGCCAGTGAGTCCCTTAAGGACTTCAGAGTATCGAAGAGGGCTCTGCAGGGATGTCCGGACAGACGCTTGCCAGCCTCCCCCACAGGCTCGCCGTGGCGTAGAGGCTCCCTGAGAGGGTCTGGAGGGTCTCCGCGCTCTCGATCTGCGGCCCCAGACGGGCCCGGAGAACCTCCAGCAGGGTGCTCTTCCCGTTGGCCCCGGACTCGTGAAACATGAGGGCCCGCTGGTACCGGTTCCCCGGCGCCAGGCAGCAGCCGAAGAGGAGCTGGACCGTTCACGGGCCCTCGCATCGGAAAGAATCTCCTCCAGGAAGCGGAGGAACCGGGGACAGGTTGCGGCCTCGTCGTAGGCCACGGGGAGCTGGGCCGTGAAGCGAGGCTCCGGCGCGTGGGGCCCCAGCTCCAACATCTCCACGTCCAGGACCACGTTGCCGAGGCAGAGAAGGCCCGAAGGATTAAACGCCCCTCGGGGAAGGTAGGTCCGTCGGCGGACGGCGGCCAGGACCTCAATGGACCAAGTGGGTTTTGGGGCTCCACCCCCCCTCGCCCCCCGGTAAAGGACTCGCCCGCCTTGATGGGCTTCCCGCAGGACACGCGAGTGGCTGATGCTCGTCTCAGCTCATGACGAAGGGCGGTAGGCCTTATCTTGTGGCGTGTTTACCCTATGCGCTCGACGGAAGGGAGGCTCATATGGCGGAGAAGGCTGAACATGCAGGCGTTGCGCGACGGCTAGCTATCAACGTGGGGGTCGGAGTGGCTCTCATCGTCGTAATACTAGTGGTCGCAGTCGGGATCGCTACAGGTGACCTGGCGGTTTGGCTTTTTTTCGGCGCAGTACTTGGATTCGCCCTCGGCGCTCTCACGGCGTTAGGCCAGCCGCGCAGGGACTAATTCTGTTAGTTCCTGCGCGCGTTACCGGCCAGTCCGAGGCCCCTTTCGGAGCCTAACCCGTCGGACATACGATTTGCCGAGGGGCCCCGGGTCCGTGAAGCCCTCCTCAATGGGCTCCCCCCATCGGACGCAGGGGGCATCGGCCCCGTTCCGGGGCCATTATGATCAGGGGGCCTCTCCCTGAGGACCGAAGGCAGGGACGCCAGGGGCGTTGGGGTAGGCACGGGATC
>JBHIDB010000143.1:0-1964 GCA_046759865.1 Thermoplasmata archaeon | reverse complement strand
ATCGAAATCGTGGACTTTGAGTCCGGGCGCACCGAGTTCGAGATCTACACCTACGGCGAGGAGGTCGTCGTCATGCCCATCGAGGAGGGCGAGGAGAGCAGTCCGCTGAAGAGCCTTGCCGAACGACAGGTCGCGTACGAACTCGGCCGTTTCGTCAACGGTCCCGTCCACGTCTCACTGGAGGGAGAGAGTGCGGCTACGGTGTACATCCCGGAAAAGGAAATCGCGGGCGTCATCGGCCGCGAGGGACGCCACATTTCTGAAATCGAACGCGTGGTCGGCATCAAGCTGAACATCCAGCCCCTCAAGGCGCGAAGGCGGAAGGCTCAAGCTCGGTCCCAGGGGACTGCGGCCCGCGTCGACATGGAGCGCCGAAACGTCATCGTTCAGGCCGGAGGGGAGTTCTCAGGCCAGCACGTGGAGGTGCGGGTCGCGGGGGAACCCCTCTTCCAGGGGACCGTCGGACGGGACGGCCTGATTCGAGTCGCCAAGGCGAGCGAGGAGGGGAAGAACCTGCAGGACGCCTTCTTCGCCAACAAGCGCGTGACCGTGGCCCGTCTGAGCTAGGCGCCATGCCGCTCATCACGCTACTCTCCGACTTCGGCCCCGGAAAGTACGTGGCGGCCATGAAAGGGGCGATTCTTTCAATCAACCCCAGGGCGACCCTCGTGGACGTGGACCACAACGTCTCCCCGCAAAACGTACGGGAGGGGGCCTTTGTCCTCGACTCGGTGGTGCCCTACTTTTCCCCTGGGGCGATCCATCTGGCCGTCGTCGACCCAGGCGTGGGAGGACCTCGCCGCCCCCTCGTGGTGGAGAGCGAACGCGGCGTCCTGGTGGGCCCGGACAACGGTTTGCTCCTCCCTGCCGCTGGCGCCCTAGGTGAGTATGAGGCGTACGAGCTCTCCAACGAGTCCTTCCGGCTTCCCCAGGTCTCCGACACCTTCCACGGTCGGGACATCTTCGCCCCAGCCGCGGCCCACCTCAGCCTCGGTGTCCGGCCCTCCGAGATGGGGAAGAGCGTTCCGTCGCCCGTGGAGCTAGACTTCGGGCGTTATGAGGTGACGGCGGATGCCATTCGTGGGGAAGTCCTCTTCGAGGACCGTTTCGGCAACCTGATCACCAACGTCCCCCGGGAGGCGTTGCCTCGGTGGACCACCTTCGGAGGATCCTATACGTTGCAGGCAGGTCAGACCCATGAGCTTCCCTTCGTCCGGAGCTACGCGGCCCACGACCCTGGGAAGGCCCTCCTGACCGTCTCGAGTGACGGATATCTGGAGATCGCAGTGAACTGGGGCCAGGCGGGGGAGGCGCTGGGATTGGGCCCGGGGGACCCGTTCGTCCTCCGGAGATCCGGACCCGGGCCTCGGCCCGACTCAGTTTAGCTCGTGGCTGACTCTTTTTCCGAAGAAGGCCCTCTCCACCAGCTTCTCCGGGAGGACCCCTCGATGCTTGAGCCCCATGAAGGCACGGATTCCGTGCCGTACGGCGCCCCGGGTGTTTCTACGGATGAGGTTGTACGCCGCCAGGACGGCGCTCTTCGTGAGGTTCGTCTCGTAGTTGTGCATCGCCCATTCACGCATCTCCTCGATCTCCTCCGGAGCGTATCGGGCACCCTCCGGCAGCCAGACCGTGTGAAGGACGTCGTACTTGCTCCAGTCCAGGTCCAACCACGCAACCTTCGTGCCGTTGCTCTTGTTGTCCCCGCCGTACACCATCCCCTCCCGGTACATCTTGTCGAACAAGGGCGTGCCGGGCAGAGGCGTCAGGATGCTCCACCCCATCACGTCGATCTCCGCCGAGTTGTACCAATCCACCATGAACTCGACGTCCTCCCAAGTCACGCTCTGCGGCGACAGGATCGTGGACCCCCAGGCCATGATCCCGTAGTCATGACACGCCTTCGCCAGCTTGGGGTAGTACTTGGGGGTGTTCTTCTTGACGCCCATTTCCTCTTTCAAGAC
>JBHIDB010000142.1:0-2004 GCA_046759865.1 Thermoplasmata archaeon | reverse complement strand
CGCCTCGGATGAGCTTCTTCGAGCACCTCGAGGAGCTTCGCAAGCGGGGGTTCCGAATCTTCCTCTCGTTCATCATTTTCTTCGCCATCTTCTTGACCTTCTCCCTCCGCTTTGTGGAGGTGGGCGGGGTGCCCATCCCTTACCTCTGGCCCGACTTCTTCAACTCCGTCTCCATCGAGGTCCTCCGCGCCACGTTGGACTTCTACCTACCGGACTTCGTGCCCCCCATTCAGATTGAGCCGGCGGAGGCGATCGTGGTCCAGTTCAAGGTCGCGGGCTTCCTCGCCATCCTATTCTCCATGCCTGTGATCGTCCACCAGGTGTCCCAGTTCGTGGCGCCCGGCCTCTACGCCCGTGAGAAGAAGATTATCTCACGAATCACGGTACCCGCCACCCTTCTCTTCCTCGCCGGAGTCCTCGTGTCCCACTTCCTCATTCTTCCCTTTGTCTTCGACTTCCTCTACACCGTCGGCGTCAACATCGGGTTCGCGACCTTCGCGAGGGCCGACCCGGTCTTCGATATCGTCCTCCTCTTTTTCCTCGGGATGGGACTCGCCTTTCAGACGCCCGTCATCATGTGGGGACTGACAGCGCTTGGCGTCGTGGAACCCTCCGTCTGGAAGAGGTATTGGCGATATGCCATCATTGGGTTCTTCCTGTTCGGCGCCGTCATCACTCCCGACGGGAGCGGCCTCACGATGGCCCTCGTGGCATTCCCGATGTCGGTGCTTTACGGCATTGGGTACATCCTAGCCCTCCGAACCTGGAGGCAGCGACAAGGGCCGGGGGAGAAGGGTGAGACAAGATCGAGTCCGGCCGTCTGGTCCGCCGTCATCATCCTGGTCGGCGCGGTCGTGGGGGGATTCGTTTACTTCGGAACCCCGCTCTTCGTTCCGCCGGGCCCTCCGGGCACACCGATCAGCTCGGGCGTTGTCGACCTCTCTCTGCCTGCCTTCGTCCTCTACTCGTCTGTCCCGCTGGCTCCTTCGATGGAGACGGGCGCCACACTCACCGCGAACGGCGAGACCGTGATCACCTACATGTGGTCGGGCGCCACAAGCGATGGGATTGAGGTCGAAGTCGCCCTGAATGCGACGGGGAGCGGCCCCTTCGACCCGGGCTCAGGGGGATCCCGCCTCGTGGTTTTCCCGGTCCGATGGACCTCGGCGGACAGGCTGCAGCTGAGTGTCGCTGCGGGGAACGCAGGCGTCTATGTCCTAAACGTCTCCTTCGCCTACACGCTGTACGACCTTGGCAATCGTCTGCTCCTCGCCTACGAGCCAACTCCCACATCGGCCGCCTTGCTGGAAGTGGGAGCGACCTCCGTCGCTCCGCCGATTATGGCCGAACGAACTCTCCTCGAGGGGGGCCAGCTCAGTTCCTTGGGCGGGGCCTGGGAGCTCGCGAAGAGCGTCGATGAGGTTCGCGCAGGCAGCGCCACATTCAGCTACGACGCCATCGTGGCGGAGGTGGATCTCGGTGGTCGAAGCCTCTCGCTCTCTCTCACACGGTCCTTCGCATGGACGCCCAACGAAAGCCATGACATCTGGGTTCGCGGAACCAGCTCGGCCGACTTCGCTTACGCCTGGTACGTGGACCTGCGCTTCGGGACCCTCTATCCGGTCCTGGATGCCCCCTAGCGCAATCACACGACTTGTTACGAAAAGGCTATATCTCCGGCTTCGGTATTTCACGGGACAGGTGCAGGGATGAACTTCCTCTCACCCGCGTTCGAAGCTTCTCGGCTCCAGTTTGGAGTCCCTGGGGGACTCGAGATCATCATCATTCTGATCATCGTAGCTGTTCTCCTTTTCCTTGGACCCACGAAACTCCCACAGCTTGCTCGCGGCATCGGCAAGGCCCTGGGCGAGTTCCGACGTGGACGGATGGAGATCGAGCGGCAGATTCGACAGGAGATGGACACCACGACCACGTACGAGGGAACCCAACAGGTCGTGGAAATCAACCCGCGTCTCGTCGAAGCGGCCAAGGAGCTGAACATCG
>JBHIDB010000141.1:0-2087 GCA_046759865.1 Thermoplasmata archaeon | reverse complement strand
GCCGTCAGGTGGGATCCTCGGGCAAGACCGTGGCCCCGAAGCTCTACGTCGCCCTTGGTGTGTCGGGCGCCATGCAACACCTCACGGGGATGAAGGGGTCACAGATGATTGTCGCCATCAACATCGACCCCACGGCTCCGATTTTCTCGGTGGCCCATTACGGCGCGGTCGGAGACCTCTTCGAGATCGTGCCAGATCTCTTGAAGGATCTCCAGAAGCGCTGATCGGGCGTACTCACCGCTGATAACCTCGGGGATGGCCTTATGGTGCCCCCCGGTCACGGAATGGGCCATGGAACAGCCCCTACGGACGCTTTTTCTGCAAGACCTGCGTTCGGACGCCGAGGTGACGTTCCGGCCCCGGGCGTTCTACGCGGTCTTCGCCACGGGGTTCATCCTGATCTTCCTGATCGAATCCTTCGTCCTCTCGCCAAACTTCCAGGCCCTCGGCATACGAGCCCTGCCGAACCCCCTCTACATGTGGATCGCCCTCGGGCTCGCTGCGGCCTTGGCCAGCTTCAAGTGGCAGCGGAGTGGAGCGCAGGCGGACTAGGGATTACGCACCGCGTTGTTCCGATAAGGATTGGACGACTTTCTCGGCAAATGCCCGGGTTCCGAGGACGCTAGCCCCCTCGATATGGCGCGCCAGGTCCTGGGTTACTTCTTTGGACGCGATGGACCGCCGTATCCCTTCCCGAACCATCTCCGCGGCCTCTGTCCAGTCGAGGTACTCCAGGAGCATGGCTCCCGCCAGGATTTCGGCCGTGGGATTTGCCACGTCCTTCCCCGTATATTTCGGGGCGCTGCCATGGATCGGCTCGAAGAGGGCTACATAGTCGCCGATGTTGGCCCCCGGCGCGACGCCGAGTCCACCCACGAGGCCCGCCGCCGCGTCGGACACGTAGTCCCCGTTCAAGTTTGTCGTGGCGATGACATCGTATTCCGATGGTCGTGTCAGCAGCTGCTGCAGCATGTTGTCGGCAAGGCGGTCCTTGAGCAGCACCTTCCCTTGCGGAACTGTGCCACCATGCTGGTCCTCCACCTCCTGTTCGGTGACAATGTCGTCACGAAACTCCTGGGTGGCCACCTCGTACCCCCATTGCATGAAGGCCCCCTCCGTGTACTTCATGATGTTTCCCTTGTGCATCAAGGTCACACTGCGTCGCCCCCTCTCCAACGCGTACGCGAGGGCCTTGCGGATGAGGCGTTTGCTGGCGAACTCGCTGATGGGCTTCAGGCCTAAGGCCGGATCATCCTCCAGGCGGAGGCCGTAGGTCTTTTCGAGCAATCCCAACAACTTGCGTGCGTCGGCGCTCCCGGCGGCCCACTCGATCCCGGCGTAGACGTCCTCCGTTGCCTCCCGGAACACCACCAAATTGACGCGTTCCGGGTGCCGCAGGGGACTGGGGACCTCAGGGATCCAGATAATGGGGCGCACGTTCGCGTAGAGGTCCAGCTGCTGCCGAAGGGTGACGTTTAGGCTCCGAAACCCACCTCCAACCGGGGTCGTGAGAGGGCCCTTGAGTGCCACGACGTAGTGGCGGATGGCCGTGAAGACGTCGTCGGGCAGGAGCTTTCCGTACTTGTCCTCCGCCTCGGCACCGGCCAGGACTTGCCACCAAACGAGGCGGCGGTCTCCTCTGTAGGCCCGTTCCACGGCCGTGTCCAACACCGCCTGGGCGGCCGCGACGACCTCGGGCCCGATGCCGTCCCCCCGGATGTAGGGGATGATCGGGTCCGCCGGGATGGCGAGCCGTCCGTCATCGGGCTGGATGGCGCGTCCTTCCGTTGGCGGCTTGAGTTTCGAAAAGCGCAGCGCGGACATTATCGCGGGAGGGACCACCGGCTCCCTTATGAAGAGTCCGTCGGGTCCTGAGGAAGACCACGACGGCCGTTGACGGCCGTCGCCAGGCCCACCCCTCCCTTCCGGGGCGCCAAAGGCCTCCCGGTGATTAGGTGGAAGCTTCTGTGGGTTACGGGAAGGGACCGAAGGTCAGGAGGATCGAGGCGATCAGGAGGACAGCGCCCAGGATGAGCCCGAAGACCATGAACTGGAAACGATCAGAATCCCACTGCGGAGGTCGCTGT
>JBHIDB010000140.1:0-2186 GCA_046759865.1 Thermoplasmata archaeon | reverse complement strand
TGACCGTCTTCATGACGGCCTTCTACATGTTCCGGCTGTGGTTCATGACCTTCCGGGGGGAGCCGCGATGGGAGAAGGAGCCGCACGAGTCGCCCAGTGTCATGACCGGTCCTCTCGTGATCCTGGCCGTCTTCGCCGTCGGCTCTGGCCTCGTAATCTTTCCCCTGGGGGGTTTTGGGAATCTCATCTTCCCGCTGGTTGCCGGGGCCCACGCCGAATTTACCGCGCCGTTGGACATCCTGATCAAGACCTTTGCGGGGCCCAGTAGTTTCCTCACGTACATCTCCCTCGTCGGCGTCGCCGCGGGCCTGGGATGGGCCAGGCTCATCTATCGAATGGGCGTAATCTCGGCGGACTCCCTGACGGCCGGTCCCGGGCGGAAGGCCGTACACACCCTCCTGCAGCGGCGCTACTACATCGACGACGCCTACGACTCCGTCGGCCAACAGGTCGTCTACGGCATTGCCCGGCTCAGCGATTGGTTTGACAGGAAGATTGTCGACGGGGCGGTAAACCTGGTCGCACGGCTGACGCTCTGGGCGGCCCGTGGAACCGACCTGGTGGATCGCCGCGCGATCGATGGCGTGGTCAATAGCATCAGCCTCCGCACATTCCGGGCCGGTTGGAGCCTGCGGCGCGGACAGACGGGCCAGGTGCAGAACTACGTCGGGATCATCGTCATCGGAGCCGCCATCGTCCTCTTCCTGGTCCAGATCGTCTTCCCGCTTCTGGGGGTGCCCTGATTGGTCGCACTCCCCATCCTGACCATCATCCTGGCCCTCCCGGGCATCGGCGCGGCGGTGACCCTCCTCGGGCGTTGGAACCAGGCCAGGGCGCGAACCGTGGCGACGGTCTTCTCGGGTCTCACCCTGGGCTTTGCCTTTCTGCTCCTCCTTCACTTCGTGGCACCAAGCTTCGACCTGGGCCTCCCCACGGACCCTTCGGGGGCGTATGGCGCCTTCGAGGAGTACACGTGGTTTGATGTCTTTGGCTTCTCGGTCCAGTATCGTGTAGGGGTTGACGGGCTCTCGATCCCTCTGGTCTTCCTCTCCGCCCTGCTCCTGTTGGTCGCTGTCCTCTACCCCATGGAGACCGATTTCAAACCCAAAGAGTACTACGCCCTCCTCCAGATCATCAGCCTCGCCCTCATCGGGGTGTTCATTTCGCTCGACTTCCTGATGTTCGCGATCTTCTGGGAGCTGGTCCTCATCCCGATGTACTTCCTCATCGGGATTTGGGGGGGCCCGAACAAGCACCATGCCGCCATCAAATTCCTGATTTACACCCACGTCGGCGGCTTCGTCATGTTCCTGGGCATCTTCGCCCTCGCCTTCCAGACCGGGACCCTAAACATGATTGAGATCGCCCGGCTGGCCCCCGTCATTCCCCTTGCGACCCAGGTTCCCATCTTCCTTGCCTTCCTGTTCGGATTCGGTGTGAAGCTGCCCATGGTGCCCTTCCACACCTGGCTTCCCGACGCCCACGTCGAAGCACCGACTGCGGGCTCGGTCATCCTGGCCGGCGTCTTGCTGAAGATGGGCGGCTACGGCATCTTCCGTGTCTCCTACTCCATGCTCCCGCAGGCCGCGGTGGACCTCTGGTGGCTGATTGCCGTCCTTGGGACCGTCAGCATGATCTACGCCTCATTGGTCTGCCTGGTCCAGGTCGATCTGAAGCGACTCATCGCCTACTCGAGCATCGGCCACATGGGGTTCGTCCTCCTCGGGGCCTCGACCATCACCTCCATCGGGATCTCGGGAGCGATCTTCCAGCTCTTCAACCACGGCCTCATCACGGCCGTCCTCTTCATGCTCGCCGGCTCGGTGAAGCACGCGACGGGGAGCCGGGAGATTCCCTACCTGCGGGGGTTGGGCGGGAAGATGCCGATCTTCGCCTTTCTCATCATAATCAGCTTCCTGGCCTCCCTTGGCCTGCCCGGGTTAAACAGCTTCGTCAGCGAGTTCATGGTCTTTACCGGTGCCTACCAAGGCCTGCCGGGGGAGACGAAGAAACTCGTGTTCATCCCCCTCCTCGCGGTCGCTCTCACCGCAGCGTATTATCTGTGGACCATGCACCGCGTTCTCCTCGGGCGCTTCAGCCCCAACTTGGGGAAGGTTCGAGATCTGCAGGCGTCCGAGTACGGGCCGATGGCTGTCGTGGTCTTCTTCATCTTCCTCACGGCCTTC
>JBHIDB010000139.1:0-2263 GCA_046759865.1 Thermoplasmata archaeon | reverse complement strand
CCCATCATCGACAATAGACGAAGGGGGATGACTTCGTGAGCGCTGCAGGCCTAGCCGGCGTCATCGCCGGGACCACGGAGCTGAGCTTCATCGACGGCCAAGAGGGCCTCTTGGTATACCGCGGCTACGACATTCGGGATCTGGCCCGAGAGTCCACCTACGAGGAGACCGTCTACCTCCTGTGGAACGGGCGGCTCCCCACGAAAGCGGAATTGGAGGACTTTTCGAAGGGGCTGGCCGCTGCGCGTCGTCTCACGGCGGAACAACTCGACGTCTTGGCCAGCTTCTCCAAGGAGGCGCTCCCTATGGAGGTGCTCCGGGCCATGGTGGCCCACCAGGCCCTCACGGACCCCGACCGGGAGGACGTCTCCCCCGAGGCCACGCGCCGCTTGGGGATCCGCCTCCTGGGAACCTTCCCCCTCTTCGTCGGGGCGTTCCATCGGCTGCGGCAGGGGAAAGAGTACCGGGCGCCCCCCGACGGATCGAGCCACGCCGCGAGCTTTCTCCATGCATTGCACGGCGAGGCCCCCTCCGAAGAACAGGCCCGGGTCATGGACGTGGCCCTCATCCTCCACGCGGACCACGGGTTCAACGCCTCCACATTCTCCGCCCGGGTGACGGCCTCCACCCTGGCCGACCTCAGCAGCGCCGTGGTGACGGCGCTCAGTACGCTCTCCGGCCCGCTCCACGGGGCCGCCAATCGGGACGCCATGAACCTGCGGCTGAAGATCGGGGACGCGGCCAAGGCCGAGGCGTACGTCTTGGAGGCCCTCGCGCGGAAGGAGAAGATCCCCGGGTTCGGACATCGCGTGTACAAGACGATGGACCCCCGGGCCGCCATCCTGAAGGGATACGCCGAGAGTCTCGGGAAGGCGGCGGGGCAGGAGAAGTGGCACGAGATGTCCTACATCATGGAGGACGCCATGATGCGGGAGAAGGGGCTGAACCCCAACGTCGACTTCTACAGCGCCACCACCTACTACGCGATGGGCCTCCCCGTGGACATCTTCACCCCGATCTTCGCCGTCAGTCGGGTCGCGGGGTGGGTGGCCCACGCAATGGAGCAGTACGGGGACAATCGAATCATCCGGCCTAAGGCGGAGTATACGGGACCGAAGGGCCTCCGCTACACGCCTTTGGATCAGAGGGCCGCCTAGGCAATCCGGTCGCCGAGCCCGGCCCCATCATCGGGTCGGAGGAGAACGACGCGTCCGTCCTCCCGGATGGCGCCCAAGATCAGCACCTGGGAGAGGAAGTTGGCGATCTGTTTTGCGGGGAAATTGACGACGGCTACGACGTGGCGTCCTACGAGGTCCCCTCGGGCGTACCACTCCTTGATCGCTGCGGAGCTCTCCTTCAGCCCGTGTGGCCCGAAGTCGATTCGCATCCGATAGGACGGCTTCCGGGCCTCCGGGAACTCTTCCGCCTCGACGATTTCCCCCACCCGCATCTCCACCCTCTCAAACTCCTCCCACGTAACGGTCGCCATTGCGGCTGCGAAGGGAGGAGGGGTCTTATCCTTCCCCCTCGCCCTCGGGGCGGAGGCGGCCGTCCCGGAGCCGCCGAACCTTCCAGGAGAGGGCGCGCGCGAGGGGGTCATGCGATGCCAGGATGACGGTCCTCCCCTCCTCCCGCAACCCCTCCAAGAGGTTGAGCAGGTCGGGGGCGCTCACCTCGTCCAGCGCGGCGGTGGGTTCGTCTGCGAGGATGATCGCGGGCTCGTTGGCCAAGGCCCGAGCCACGGCGGTCTTTTGCCGCTCCCCCATGCTGAGCGCAGGAGGCCGTCGTTCCGCCATTTCCATCAGGCCGAACCTGCGCAGCAGCTCCTCTCCACGCTCGGCCATGTTGGGGACCCGGCGGAGCCGCAGGGGAAGCTGCACGTTCTGCCGCACGGTCAACTCGTCCAGGAGGTTGTGGTCCTGAAAGACGAAACCGACCTCGTTGAGCCGCAGGGCGGCCTGCTCCCGCGGCGTCAATCCGGCCAGATCCCGCGCTCGGAAGAGAATCTCGCCCCGATCGGGCCAGTCGAGGCCCCCCAGGAGGTTCAGGAGCGTGGTCTTCCCGCTCCCATTCCGACCCCACACGACCATTCCTTCGCCGGAGTCGAGTTTCAGGTCAACCTCACGCAGGACATACCCGGCCCCATCGTAGCTCTTCCAGAGGTCCGTGGCTTCGAGGAGGGCCGCCACCGGGTACCCGCTAGACCCCCGTACCGCTATGAACCTACCGAGGACCACCTGCCGGTGCGCCAACCGCGCCCTTT
>JBHIDB010000138.1:0-2333 GCA_046759865.1 Thermoplasmata archaeon | reverse complement strand
TGCTGACGATGACGTCGTTCTTGACCACCACCGCGCCGATCATCCGACGGAGGCAGGTGGCCCGGCCCGCCACGTCCACGGCCAGGCGGAGATAGTACTCGTCCCGGGGGAGCCGATCCATCCGAGTTCTCCATACTCCGTGCTGCCTTAAACCCTCTCAGGCGGGTTGCACGACCGGGCGATAGAGGCGCAAACCCTCTCGTTCTTCGGCCTCCACCAGCCCCTCCCGTTCTACGATTTCCAGGTGGCCCAGGACCTCTGTGATGCCGAGGAAGACTTCGTGAATGGGGAGGCTCCCGAAGAGGGCGAGGACGAGGTCGAAGACGGTCCTCTCCTTCTCTTGGAGGAGCTTCAAGATGCCAGCCCGGCGCGCACCGTAGAGGGCACGGTAGTTGGCAATGAACGCGGCGAGGCCGTCCATGGGCGGCCCGTGGCCCGGATGGACCGCATCGACCTCGAGGGGGCTGAGCCGCTCAAGGGAGTTCAGATAGTCCCCCATTCCCAGCGATCTGCCGTCCGCCCCCCCAAAGGCGGCGTTGGGGGTAATGTGTTTCAGTACGGTGTCTCCCGTGAAGAGTGTTGTCCCATGCTGAAGACAGCTCGAGCCCGGCGAGTGTCCCGGGGTGTGAAGGACCTCGAGATCCCATCCTCCCGCAGGGATGCGGTCTCCGTCCCGAAAGGTGCGGGTCACCGGCGTCTCCCGACCCAGCTCCTTGAGGTAATCGAAGAAACCCGCGACCAGGTTCAGGGTCTCCTCCGGGAACCCGGTGCTCCGGAGGATGTCCCGGTAGTATTCGTTTCGCGTGCTCACGACCGCGGAGAAGTCCCGAATGAGCTCTTCATCCAGCTCGTGGGTCCACACCTCGGCCCCCGAGGCGTCCGCGATATCCCCCGCCTGGCCATAGTGGTCCACGTGACCGTGGGTGATGAGAATCACATCGATGTCCTCCATCTCCAGACCATGCGCGTGGAGCCGTCGCTTCAGGTAATCCCACGCGTCGGGATGGTGGGGCCCCGCATCGACCAGGACGTTTTGGTCCCCCTGAAGGAGGTACACGTTCACCGCGGCCACGGGCAGCTGCGTGGGTACGCGAATGCGGACGGGCTCGAGGGGGCGGGCCATTGCCGCGACTAGTCCGCACCCCGCGCATAAACCTTCGCGAGCGATTCGAGACCGGGGCGGTTGAGGCAGGTTAGAAATGAGCGGCAGTTGCCCTGACGGACCGGCAGCATGAAGACGAAGCCCCCGGACCTTGACACGGATGCATTGGTTCGTCTCGTGGAAAACGAATATGGTCTGGTCATCTTGACACTCTCGTTCCTGCCCGTGGGCGAGGACTCGTTCGCTTTCGTCGCGAAGGACTCCGACGGAGCCCGCCATTTTCTCCGGCTCGAGGAAGACACAGGCCAGCGAAGTCGGCTGGAGAATGCCTATGTCGCCGTGGAATCCTTGGCGCGGGGGGAGCTCCTTGCACTGGTCGCCCCTTGTCGTACTCGCTACGGGGGGTTTCTGGCGGCTCACGGGCCGTTCTTGCGGCCCTCTTCCCGTTCATCGAGGGCCGAACCCTCGTCCGGACCGCAGCCCCCGAGGATCGAGCACGCGTCGCCGACGTTGTAGCGGCCCTCCATGAGGCCCCGGCCGACGACCTCCACCTCCCCGAAGAGGAGCTAGAGAACCCTTTCGCGGACCCGATCCGGCGCGCCTTGTCGAGGGCGGAGTCCCCCATGCCTGGGACGAGTCGCCACCAGGAGAACGTCGCGACCCTTCTGCGTGCCCACCGTGAAGACATCGAGTCTTCGCTGAGGCGAATGGAGATTTTGGGCGGGAGGAGGACGCCCCGGTTGGGGAATGGGGCCTCACACGCGGTGAGCCCCACCTCGCCAATGTCCTGAAGGACCCCCAGAGGCGGATCCACCTAGCGGATTGCGGGGATCTCGCCGTGGGCCCTCCCGAGAGAGATCTCTTCGCCTTTAGCGGTCCCGACTTCGAGCAATCCCTCACGCACTACCTTCGACACTGGGGGAACGTCCGACTGAGCAGCCGACTCCTCGAGTTTTACCATTACCGCTGGGCGCTCCAGGAAATTGCGGATTACACCACGCGCATCCTCTTCCGACAGATGGGACCCCATGAGGACGCGCATGCATGGAGGGAGTTGCAGGACTACCTCCCTACGCGGCACGACCACATCGCCCGGGGCGTTGGAGAGGTCCGAGAAGTCCTTGGACGTCCCTCTCCCTAGGCGTGGAGCGGCACGCTTAAGAGTCGCGAGCCGATGATTTGCTCAAGGGCTGGAGGGAGCCCCGTGGCAGAGAAGCTTGTTCACAACTAC
>JBHIDB010000137.1:0-2423 GCA_046759865.1 Thermoplasmata archaeon | reverse complement strand
TCCTCATCGTGTGGACCTTCTGGAGCGGGTTCACGGACGCCGCCAACGCCATCTCCACTGTCGTTGGGTCGCGGGTGCTTAAGCCCCTGGCGGCCGTGTCCCTCGCGACGACGGGGAACTTCGTAGGCATCTTCTTCGGCGAGGCGGTGGCCGTCACGTTGGGATCCCGCATCGTGGACCCGACGCTCATCACCCCCCAGTTCATCGTGAGCATCATCGTTGGAGGCCTCGCCTTCGACATCATCACGTACATCCGCGGCATCCCCATCTCCGAGACCCAGGTCCTCGTGGGGGCCCTCATCGGAGGCGGCATCGCCGTGGCGGGCATCGAGGCGGTCCAGATCGGATCCACCCTGCAGCGCGTCCTCGTGCCCATGGCGGTGGCCCCGGCGGTGGCGTTCATCGTGGGGGCGCTCATCGTCCTCGCGATCCTGCGGACTTCCACCAAACGGTCGCGCGAGCGGGTGAACCGCGTCTACGGTCGCGCGCAGATCGGATCCTCCTTCTTCTTCTCCGTCTCCCATGGGGCCAACGACGCGATGAAGAGTGCGGGGCTCATGGCGGCCCTCGTCTTCACCCAGGCCGGAGCCACGGGCAGCTTTGAGGTCCCCCTGGAGCTCCGGTTCCTTGCCGTCGGCACCCTGGCGGCCGGGACGTTTTTCGGGGGATGGCGGATCGTGCGGACCATGGGGTTCAAGGTCACCGAACTGCAGCCCTACCAGGGCTTCGCGGCCGAGACGGGCGCTGCCGGCGTCGTCCTGGCGAGCTCGCAGTTGGGCTTCCCGCTGAGCACGACCCAGGTCGTGTCGGGTTCCATTATCGGCGTGGGAGCGGTGCGCCGTTTCTCCGCGGTGCGCTGGCGGGTCGTGCGGGAGATCCTCGTCACCTGGGCCCTCACCATCCCAGCCGCCGGCTTCTTCGCCTTCATTTCGGCGGGGATTCTGTTCCGTCTAATCTAGGCAGCTCGTAAGGCGGACTGTCGGCATGGAGCGCCTTGACGATCTTGTAGAGCCGCTCGAACTCACGCACCTGTTCGAGAGAGTAGCAGCGCTTGCGCATCTTGATGGGGCGCTGCCAGCGGGTTTTGTGCGTCCATTCGGTGACTCCGAGTTTGCCTCGTGCCTTCCGCTCGCGAAGCTGGAGGAGGAGGCGAGCCTGGGGCACTTTGATGACGAGGTAGGGGAGGAGGGCTTCGAGAGCCGGAACGGCTGATCTATCATAGAGGCTCCATCGAGCCATGGGACGATATCTTGGGCCGTCGTAGTTTCGGACCCGTACCCTCCCCCCGAAGACTTCCGAGAGGAGTTCGATGGCAGGAGATGGGGCGACCTGGGCGGCCCCGATCTTGATCCTGTAGAACGGGTTAATCATCCCCTTTACTCTTCTTCTTTCAATCTTGAACGTCCCGTCACTGTCCATTACGCCAGCCAGATATGCAATCCGACTACTGGGCCACCCAACACTCTTCTCGCGAGGTCGAACCGCCTGACGTTCTCTCTCGGACAGAGGGACATCTGAGCGGATTGCACTACGGCGATTCAGGCGCTGGACCTTTCGTCGGTTCTCATCCACTTGCTTCCTAACTGACCCCGCTGGCGACGAGCCACCATGGAGGAGCTGGAACGTTTCGAGCAGTACGTTCGCCTGGCGCCTCTTGAGCAACAGGTACTCCTCGACCCGAGCAATCGCCGAACGGGCTGCCTCGCTGTACAGTTCCCACCTGGCAATGTGTCGTTGGCCCGGCCGGCGCCTCTCGAACGCTACACGACCACCGAGAATCGAGGCAATGAAACGAAGACCTTGCCCCGGCCATAGCTGTTTGACTCCGAGTTTTACGCGGAAATATGGAGATTCTGGATTGTAGGATCCGTCTCGAACGATCGTGAAGAACCCGTCACTGTCGATTACACCCGCTGCGTAGGCCAGACCTTCGCTGGCTCCCATATAGAGTGCAGTCGCCTGAGGAGCCTTCAGAGGATCCAGTGCAAGCACTCTACAAGTGTGAGAACACTAGAATGTTCTTTTCTGTTAGATTTGTCTATTCGCTCTCGATGCGGGGAGCCAAGAGGAAAGTGGCATTCCCTGCGTCCCCGGCGAGCGCAAATTCCATCCGAACTGGATAATCGTTGCCGAGGAGAATAGTCACCGTCTTCGCGCTGCTTAGCGCCTTCACCATGTTGGAGAAGTAATCGAGTGGGAACAACGATCGAACCTTCTCCTTCGACTGCAGCTCGTCCAGCAGGTCCTTCGGAAGGTCCAACCGCACGGAGTCCGCGTCCCCCTCCGAGACCATCTCGAACCCGTCGGGGGTCGCGAGCAACGCGATGTGATCCGAAACGCTTTCCGACGCCTTGATCCCTTGCCGCAACTCGTCCGTCCGCACCACGAGCTTCGCCGGGAGGTCGAGGTTCGGGACCTTGGGA
>JBHIDB010000136.1:0-2446 GCA_046759865.1 Thermoplasmata archaeon | reverse complement strand
AGGAGGTGAAGAAGCTCGTGGAGACCGCCCTCACGGGGGACTTCCTCGGGGCCCGCGGCATGCTCGACGAACTCCTCCTGGAATACGGGCTCGCGGCCGAAGACCTCCTCCGGGAGATCTATCGGGCTGTGTATGACCTGAACGTGCCGGACCGGGTCAAGGTGGAGATGGTGGACCGAGTGGGTGAAGCCGATTACCGGCTGATCCAGGGGAGCAACGACCGGATCCAGCTGGAGGCATTGCTCTCCCGCTTCGCTCTCCTGGGGCAGGAGCTGGGCTAGCGACCGCCCATTATCGAGGCCGAGAACGACGGCCTAAGGTTTATTACCACTCCGAAGGCCCTGAATCCGTTGGCATGAAGCGTGGTCGCGGTCGCAGGTCCCAATCGTTCATCCGAATCCTGAACATCCTGTTCTGGGGGCTCTTCGCCGCCATCGCGGCGGGGTCCTTCCTCTTCGCCGGAGACATGGGCCTGAACTACGGCCAGGAGCTCTCCCTCGCGACGTACACTACCGTCGTCCAGGGTATCGGCATCCTGTTGGCCATCGTCGTTACGGGGGTCCTCCTTCTCATGCTCAACACCTCCTCGGCCGCGACGAGCCTGGAGGACCGGACCCTTGGCGTCCTCAACAACCGCCTGGGCTGGTCCGTCATCAAGTGGAGCGACGAGCTGGAATTTCGGATCGACGAGGAGTTTGTCGGCCAGGCCTATTCGGCGAACTTCGAGGAGGAACGGGCCGCGGGGGATCACCTGGAGAGAGAACTGGACGACCTCTTGGACGCTATCCTCGTGGAAGACGACACCGGTGCACCCCAGGTCCAGCAGACGGTCGCGGTTCAGGAGACCCGGGCCGCCCTGAGCAGCGATGTCCGGGAGGTCATTTCCGCCGTGCGGGAGCGGCGTCACCTCATGGACCGGAAGGCGGGCCTGCTGGGGACAATGATAGGCCCTCTGGTCATGCTCGGAACCCTGGTGGCCCTTGCCGCCTGGGCCATCCCCGCCATCGATGGCTTCCTCGTTACGCAAACGGCCCTGAACACCTCTCTCGTCCTCACGAGCACCTACGGCGGCATGGTCGCCCTGCTGTTCCTGGCGGCGGCGAGCATCAAGGCCATCGCCCGGTAGGCCCGCGAGGCGTCCCGCGCACGATTAAGTAGCCGCCTGGCGTGATAGGAGCGATGGGATACATCGACCTCCGAAGCGATACGGTCACGCTTCCTACACCTCGGATGCGGGAGGCCATGGCGGAGGCGGAGCTGGGGGACGACGTCTTTGGCGAGGATCCCACGGTCAACCGGCTCCAGGAAAATGCAGCTGAGGTGCTGGGGCAGGAAGCGGGGCTCCTCGTCACCAGCGGGACTCAGGGGAACCTGGTGTCGCTCCTGGCCGAGAGTCATCCGGGCGACGAGGTCATCCTAGAGGCCGACTCCCACATCTACAACAACGAGGTGGCAGGTCTGTCCCGGGTAGCCGGACTGATCCCCCGGCCCCTCCCCGGCCACCATGGTGCTTTCACGGGCGGGCAAGTGGAGGAGGCCCTCCGCCCCCTGAATGTCCATTTCGCCCAAACTCGCGTCGTCTGCCTGGAGAATACGCACAACTCCGCAGGAGGAACCGTCCTCTCCCTCCGTCAGCAGCGGGAGATTGCTGGCGTGGCGGAGGAGCACGGCCTTCGGGTTCACATCGACGGTGCGCGAATCTTCAACGCGGCGGTAGCGTTGGACGTGCCAGCCTCCCGGTTGACGGACGGGGCGGACTCCCTCACCTTCTGCCTCTCTAAGGGTCTCGCTTGTCCGGTGGGGTCCGTGGTCGTGGGCTCCCGGGCGTTCATCGAGCGGGCGCGTCGCGCTCGGAAACTTCTTGGCGGCGGAATGCGCCAGGCGGGCATCATCGCCGCGGCCGGCCTAGTGGCTCTCGAAACGATGATCGATCGACTGGTCGAGGATCACGCGACGGCACAGCAACTGGCCAAGGGAGTCTCTGAACTGCCTGACGTCTTGGTCGACCTCGAGAGCGTCCAGAGCAACATTGTGATTTTCGACGTCGCTCCCCTCGGCGTGACCGCGGCAGAGTTCACCGCGGACCTCGAAACACGAGGATTAGGCGCATTGACCAAGGCGCGGACGCTGGTGCGGTGCGTCACCCATTATGGAATCGAGAAGGAAGACATTGAGAGCGCGTTGAGTGTTCTCGAAGAGACGGTAAGCTCCTTTCAGGGAGGGTCGTGAGGAGAGTCTTAAACCGCAAGAGTGAGAGCCTGAACCCATCGTCTCGGCTAACTGGACGGGAGCTTAGAGAACCAGGGCGGGATTCTCAGGGCAGATTCCCAGGGGCCGCAAATACCGCAAGTCAGTCCTCGGGCGCGCGGCTCGCAGTGTTATCAAGTTTGAGAATTTTCTCAGGCTTTATTACGCCAGCGGACCTGTGACTCCGAGACACCTCCGA
>JBHIDB010000135.1:0-2456 GCA_046759865.1 Thermoplasmata archaeon | reverse complement strand
TTCGAGATTCCTGCGGACGATGTGGAGGGGATGTCGAAGTTCTACGCCTCCCTCTTCGACTGGAAGATTGCGAAGACCGAAGTCGGGGTCCCGAAGGGCATGGACTACCGGCTCGTCGAGACCGTGCCCACCGACGAGCAGGGCCTACCGATCCGGAACGGCGTCAACGGTGCAATTTACGGGCGCCAGGACGAGGAGACGAAGTTTACCTACTACATCCAAGTCGAGTCGGTGGAGGAATACGGGAGGAAGGTCACAGACCTTGGAGGGAAGGTGGTCGGAGACAAGACCGAGGTCCCCGAGGTTGGGTGGGTTCTCTTCGTGACCGATCCGGAGGGCAACCCCATCGGCCTATTCCAACCGATGCTCCCGGAGTGAGACGGTCTCCCGCTGGCTCACGTGCCCTAGTTCGTGTTCAGCCGCTCGACGAGGGTAGCAAGCGGGACCTCAAATCCAAGCTCGTCGGGCTGTCCCTCGACCCAGGCTAATAGGTGTTCGCGACTCGGGAACAAGTGGAGATGATCGCAGACGGGATGCCCCGGCCCCCCAGGGGGCCCCGTTCCAAGCCAGAACACGATGGAATCCGGGGAGGCGTGGGCGAGGTTACCTCCCTCAACCCGAACGTCCATGGCCTCGCCGCAGTGGGGGCACGCCCCTTCTGCCCGCCCCTCCCCGCGAACAACGGCCGTAAGGACCGCGTCGTATCCGCACATGACGTTCACCTTCCCCCTTTCCGGAATGGTCACCGCGTACCCTCGGTCAGCCGCGGTCTCGCCCATGACCACCTGCCCCTTTCGCATCTTCTGGAGGTAGGCTTCCATCTGGGGGTTCGCCTGGCTACCCTCCTCGACGAGGGCGTAATAGTCCTCTATGCTCGTGGGCTCTCGGGGCAGCCCATACACCCGCTTCAACCGCCTCCCTAGTTCCAGAGTTAACGCCTCTCCATCCGTTTCCGTCATCTTCGGGCTCTCCTCCTCGAATGCCTGGCGCATTGAGGGCTGATGGCTCGTATTGAGTAATCAGTGAGGGAAGGTAAAGCCACGGGTGGAGGCGGTCACGGTGCCCCCGTGGGATCCCAGCCGGTCGCGAGGTTCTGATCCAAGGCGTCTAACCGCCCCATGTCTTCGGTCGAGAGGACGAAGTCGTCGATGCCGAAGTTCTCCGCGATATGCGTCGGGTTGGAAGACTTCGGGATGACGACGAAGTCGTGCTGATGACTCCACCGGAGGAGGACCTGCGCGGGGGTCTTATCGTACCGCGTGCCTATCTCCACGAGGCGGGGATCACGGAGCCGACGTCCCCTCGTGAGAGGGCTGTAGGCCTCCACCTGAATCCCCTTCCCCCCGCAGTACTCGACGACCCCTTCGCGCGAACGGAAGTTGTAGGGACTCAACTCGATCTGGTTCACGGCCGGCGTGACACTCGCGTCGTCGAGCAGCTCCTCTAGGTGGTGCACCATGTAGTTGCTCACGCCGATGCTCCGGCACGCCCCCTCCTCCAGGAGGGTCTCCATGGCGCGCCACGATTCCGTCCGCAGACCTTCCACGGGCCAGTGAATCAGGTACAGGTCCACCGGACCGAGCCCCAAACGCTCCTGACTCTTCCCGAAGGCCCGAAGCGTCGCCTTGTACCCGTGGTCCGAGTTCCAGAGTTTAGTCGTCACGAATACCTTGGACCGATCCACCTGCCCCTCGCGGATGGCCTTCCCCACCGACCGCTCGTTCCGATAGAGCTTGGCCGTGTCGACGAGACGATAGCCTACGTCGAGGGCGTGGCCGACGGACTGTTCGGTCTGCCGGCCGGCGGACATCTGCCAGACCCCCAGACCGAGGGAGGGGATCGGTCCCCCGTGATTCAGCCGGAATTCCCTTTGAAACGTCTGGGCCACGCACTTCGCAAGCCGGAGGAGAACTTAAACCGCTCGCAGAGGGCGCTGGCGCGCGGTTGCTCGATGGGTTCTACGACTCTAGAGCGGCCTCACGAACCACCCAGGCCCCGGAGGTCCCCTCCCAGCGTTTCTCGGCCTCAAGGACCGTGATTCGCGCGTGGAAGTTCGGCCCGTCGACAACCCACGTTTCGAATTCGCCGCCCTCCCCCGCGGGATGAACTCCGTGGGTGCGATGCAGCCTCGCAAGGTCATCCAACGCCTCGCCGTCCAAGGTGCGTCCGAGCCAGGAGGCGTCCAGCCCCTCGGCAGAGACGGACACCACGAGGATTGTGAACCCTGCCTCCACGTACTCCCGGAGGAGCCGTTCGGGATGCTTGCGCCACAGCGGGGCGTAGACCCAGAGACCCAGGGCGTCGCAGATCTCGTGGACGCGTACGAACTGGTAGTCGGAGGCCACAGCCCCCACGACGATTCCCTCGGCCTCCGTCCTCTCCAAGCCCCGCCGCATCGCATGGAGCTCTTCCTCCACGCCCTCGCCGCTTCCCTCCTGAACGTGGGGGATGTCCAG
>JBHIDB010000134.1:0-2474 GCA_046759865.1 Thermoplasmata archaeon | reverse complement strand
GAGAAGCCCCAGGGCGCTTACGACCACGCCCGCGCCATCGCCAAGGCCGATGCGGCCCTTGGCTACGCCACGGCCGCGGATATCTTTCACTTCAAATTGATGGCGAAGATGCCAAAGAAATAGCGCTATGCGATGCCGGGGTGGGCGTCCGCCCGGTCTTTATCGGGCCTTGGGGGCGGCGTCCTTCCCGGTGCCCTCCCTTGCCCGGCGGCGCGTGGAACCGTAGGGGAGCTGAGATGAGAAAATGCCTCGCCGCGGCCCTTGCCATGGCCTGGCTCGTCGCGGCATGTCCCGTTCCCGGATATGCGGCCCAGCACTGGCAGGAAGCGCGCATCCCGGGGACCTCGGAAAGGGCCCTAACGCTCGGCCGCGACCTCGACGGCGACGGCGATCCGGACGAGGTGGACATCCGCCTCGAGGTCATCGAGGTCGCCGAAGAGGTCTACCCCGGCGAGTTCGTGACCTTCTGGGTCTTCGCCCCCGAGGGGAAAGGCATGACTCCGGTCGCCCGTGTGCCGAGCCCCACCATTCGCGTGGAGGAGGGGGACAGGGTGCGGATCACCCTCCTCAACACCCATTACTTCCCGCACACGATTCACTTGCACGGCACCATCCACCCGAATGCCATGGACGGGGTGCCCGACATCACTCAAAAGGCGGTGAAACCCGGGGACCGGTTCATCTATGAGTTCACCGCCAAGAACCCTGGCACGCACTTCTATCACTGCCACGTGCAGCCGGATGTTCACGTGTTGATGGGCCTTGTGGGCATGCTCATCATCGAGCCGAACCGGCCGAACAATAATTTCAGCCACCTCGTCCCCGGTGCGGGGCGGATCCCGGACCTCTCCAAGGCGGCGATGGAGGAGGGGTATGACCGGGAGTATTCCCTGGTGTACATGGATATCGACGCTCGGCTGAACCGCATTCCGGCCGCCTACAAGGACCCGCGCGAGATCGAAAAACGCATGCACCGGGAGTACGACTCGACCCAACGCCGGGCGAACATCTTCCTCTTGAACGGCCGGTCGTTTCCGTTCACGCTGCGCGACACGCCCATCGAGGTCAAATCGGGAGAGCGGGTCAAGCTGCGAATCCTCAATGCCGGGGCGCGCGCGCTCATGCTCCACACCCACGGTCATCACCCCACGCTCACTCACTTGGACGGGTACGCCGTGCCGGCAGGGATGCGCTACACCCGCGACGTTTTCACGATCGGCGCCGCGCAACGCATGGACCTGGAACTCCGGCCGGGAAACGACAACTTCTACGCGTCCGGGCCGGGGGTGTGGATCATGCACGACCACACCGAGCAGACCGTTACCAACAAGGGGATCAGTCCCGGCGGCGACATCACCGCCATCGTCTATGAGGGATTCATGGGTAAGGACGGGCTCCCCAAGGTGGCCACCAGCCTCGACCGCTTCTTCGACCCCGAGTATTACAGAGGCAACGTCCCCGTCTTCGATCCGGGAATCTTCCACACGACGCGCGAGGACTACGAATACGGCTGGCCGGAGGAGGAACCCAAGGGCGGCAAATTCGCCTATCCGGTTCGCGAGGCCAGGTAAGAAGTAGAGAAGGGGGGGCGGTTCTTGAGGAAAACGGCGCTAGCCGGCATCTCGACCATTGCTCTGGTTCTGGCCGTGTCGGGCTCCTCCCGGGCGGGCGCCGAGGTCGGGGCCGCCGTTGGCCGGGAGGACATCCTGGAGGGGCATCGGATCGTGGCGACCTCGTGCAAAGAGCCGCGCGGCTTCCGCCGGATTTCTATCAAAGGCGGGACCAAGTTTGCGCGTGCGGGAGAGGCATTCGCCTTCGAGCCCCGGGTCATTCGGGCGGGGCGGTGCGAGAAGGTGGAGATCGTGCTGGAAAATACCGACGCGGTGCGGCACGCCCTGATGCTGCCCAACCTCAACCCCATGTTCATGCTGGAGTTCACGGGGCCTAAGACCCGAAGCCTTCGTTTCGTGACACCCGATGAAGACGTTACCCTGGAGTTCCACTGTCACGTCCCGACCCATGACAAGTTGGGGATGCTGGGCAAGCTGATCGTCGGTGTGGGAGGGAAGCCTGCGGCTACGCAGGTGGCAAAAGAAGAAACGAAACGCCTTTACGAAGGGATCGGAATCGTGATCGCCACCCTCCCCCGGAAAAGCCGGCTGGTGGTGGACCACGAGGAGATCAAGGACTTCATGGCGGCCATGGAGATGAGCTATCTGGTCTCACCGGCCACCCTGCTCCGGGACCTCAATCCCGGCGACAAGATCCGCTTCACCATCGATGCGGACAAGCGCGCCATTGTCGATATAGAACCCTTTCGCAACTGACGGCGGCGGTTCGCCACGATCGCCGTTTCGTGTTATCCTCGGCGCAACCGGCCAGTCGCTCCGGGAAATGTCGGGTAAGAAGGTTGGCCGGGCACTTACCATGGACCGAGGGAATGGAGAACCGAACATGAGGACACTGCTTCTTGC
>JBHIDB010000133.1:0-2508 GCA_046759865.1 Thermoplasmata archaeon | reverse complement strand
CGCCCTCCCGCAGGGGGTCCTGGAACTGGCCCCCCGCGATGAGCCCAAGGACGTGCGCGCCGTCGTACCACACCGGGCAACCCACCTCCTGGAACGCGTCCTCGAGGTCCCGGAGCGGCGTGGGGAAGAGGAAGACCGACTGGCCAAAGAGGGCCAGCTGGGGGCGGACTTCGCGGATCAGCTTCGCCGCCCCGTCGGGGTCGATGTTCATCCTCTCCTCGTCCCAGGGGTAGGTGACGGTCTTGACCCCCCGGACCCCCACGGCCCCGAACTTCGCCGTGCTGATGTGTGCCCCGTCCGAGAGGGCGACCGTGGTGATGGTGTCCCCAGGCTTGGTGAGGCCGAAGAGGACGGCGAGGTTGGCGACCGTGCCCGAGATAGGCCGAGGATCGGCGAGCTCGCAGCGGAAGATCCGCTTCAGCATCTCCGTAACGCGGACCTCGACCTCGTCCACGTAGGTGTTGCCTTGATAGTAGCGCTTGCCCGGCAGACCCTCCGCATAGCGGTGGCCGAAGTCGGAGAGGTACATCTCCAGGGCCAGCGGGCTCATCACGTTCTCGGAGGCGATGAGACAGAGGGACTCTTGGAACCAAGCGTGGTGGCGGTCGACCTGATCAACGATAAACGCGGCATCCTCGTTCATGAACTCCCTCGACGGTAGAGGGCGGTCCGTCAAAAAACATCCGACGGCGCGTGGGGAACCCTTTTGTCCCTCGTACCCCCTCGAAGCAGCACGTGGACCCCTCGGCCCTGGCGGAACTGCGGGAGCGGGTGATCGGCTGCACCCGATGTCCGCGCCTCGTCGCGTTTCGGCACGAAGTCTCCGAGAGGAAGAGGCGGGCCTACGAGGACTGGACCTACTGGGGACGTCCCGTGCCCGGGTTCGGGGATCCCGAGGCCGATCTGGTCATCGTGGGTCTGGCCCCCGCCGCCCACGGCGGAAACCGCACGGGGCGCATCTTCACGGGGGATCCCAGTGCGGCCTTCCTCATGCGGGGCCTCCACGAGGCCGGGTTCGCGAATCAGCCGACCTCCGAGAGTCGGGAGGATGGCCTCCGTCTACACAACGCCTACATGACGGCGGCGGTCCGGTGCGTTCCCCCGGACAATCGTCCGGTCGCGGGGGAGATTGCAAACTGCTCATCCTACCTGCAGGAGGAGCTGGATCTCCTGCGTCCACGGGCCATTCTCGCCCTCGGGCACCTCGCGTTCAACGCCGCCACCCGCTTCCTGACGCACCGCTTCGGCGTTCGGGGAAGGCAGCTCAAGTTCCAGCACGGTGGCGTCTACGGGTTCAAGTCGGACATGCCGGTCCTCTTCGCATCGTACCACCCGAGTCCTCGGAACACGAACACGGGCCTCCTAAGCGCGGAATCCTTCCGTGGCGTCCTCCGCAGAGTGCGGGCATCCCTCGCGGACTCACCCTAAGCGGGGTGGTCCCCCTGAAGCCGGAACGTCGGGGCTAGTAGACCGAAACGTCTCCCTTGACGAAGCGCAAGGTGAGGTCCGAGATGCGGCTCAGCCCCTCATCGATGAGCCGCTCCGCGTCGTCCTTCACCTTCGAGACGTGCACCCCGTCGGCCATGAGAAGCTGGGCGGTCGCGGCCTGGGGGTAGTCGATGGGCTTCCCGATCTGGGAGACGATGCGGATGTGGACCTCCTCGACGTTCCCCCCCGCCTCCTCGTAAATCTCCTGGGCCAGCTCCCGCGCCAAGACGTTGTAGAGCTTGCCCACGTGGGTAACGGGGTTCTTCCCCGCGACCGCCTCCATGCTCATGGGCCGGTAGGGCGTGATGAGGCCGTTGACGCGGTTCCCTCGCCCCACGGATCCGTCGTCCCCGTTCTCCATGGAGAGGCCCGTGACGGTGAGGTAGAACAGCCCCGCGCCGTAGTTGTCCCCCGTGTTCACGTTCACGGTGACGTTCTTGTCGGTGATCTTCCCCGCGTTCCCCTGGACCTGGTCGGCCAGCTCTTCGATGGCACTGATGTAGTGGTCCTTGTCCGGGATGTGCCGGTCCACCATGGCGGCGGCGATGGTGAGCCGAACCTCGTTGCCCCGACGGACCCCCATGACCTTGATGTCATGGCCTGCCTCTGGGAGGTCGTCCTTGAGGGGTCCGTTGATGAAGGTCTCCGCCCCCATGACCAGGCGCTCCGTGTCGCTCAGCGGGGCGTAGCTCACCCCGAAGGAGGTGTCGTTGGAGAGGTGCTTCTGCGTGTCGTAGAGCTTCCGAAGGTCCACCGACCCGCGGCCGATGAGGCAGTCGATGGTCACGTCGGTGTCGACATCCAGATGGGTGCAGTGCCGTCGAAGGTACTCCTTGGCCGCCTTCACCGCGGCGGACCGGAAGGGCAGGCGCTGCCCGTTCACCTCCGTGGTCGCCCGGCCCACGAGGATGATCTTCGCAGGCTCCAGGACGTCCCCGCCCCCGAAGGCGGGTGCCGACTGGCCGCCAACGATCTGCACCTCGTCCGTGTTGTGGTGGAGGATCCGCCCGAAGCGGTCCA
>JBHIDB010000132.1:0-2509 GCA_046759865.1 Thermoplasmata archaeon | reverse complement strand
GAGGGAGGGATAAAACCCTTCCGGGGACCCACCTGGACCGGTTCTCAGGCGTGAATCTAGGGTCGGCATCCTTTTATAGAAACTTCCCAGAAATCGGGAGCCAGGATGAATGAGGGGTAACGTTCGGAGGCGACATGCTCTTTCGGACCCGCAGGAACCTGAGGCGAGACGACGAGGCCGTCGCCTCCACCGTAGGGACCGTGATGGCCCTCCTGGTGGCCCTCACCTTCCTGGCCCTCATCGTCAACCAGTACGTCCCCGTATGGCAGAAGGAGGCCGAGGCGGCCCACATGAACTCCGTCCTGGGTGACTTCGGCGGTCTCAAGAGCGCCATCGACGCCCAGGTGGTCTCGGCCCAGGTGACCACCTTCGGGGGGACCACCTACATTCCGGTGGAGACCTACAGCCCGATCACCATGGGCATCGACGGGGTGCCCATCTTCGCCAGCCCGACCCGCGGGACCCTGACGGGGGACGGCGACGCGGCCCCCTGGTCGATGCAGTTCACCTACGCCATCGAGGGGACGGACTACGTGGTGAACCAGTCCGCCTCGGGGAGCGTCGTCCTGCATGTGGCGAGCCGCTACAACGTGCCCTTCGACCTGGTGTACGAGAGCGGCGCGGTAATCCTGAGTCAGACGGTCGGTTCCGCCGTCCGCATCAGCCCCCAGTTCACCGTGCTCAACGGGAGCAACGGCGTGGAGGTGGGCTTCACCCTCGTCCAGCTCATTGGGTCGGGAAACGCCGCCGGCCACGGCACGGAGGGGATCCGGAACAAGCTTCTGACCCTGGACATGCAGGATTACAGCTCCCTCCAGAGCTCCATCTGGATCAACCACACGACCCGGTACGGAGGGGCCTGGTACACGCACTTCAACACCACCCTCGGACTGGCCTTCGGGGTCCTGGACGCGGACTTCGGGGGTCCCGGTTACAGCTACTTTGAGAGCCCCTTGGGCCAGACGGTGACGACCCCCTACTATGTCCTCACCCGCTCCCAGACGAACCAGACGCACGAGGTAAGCCTGGAGGTCCGACACAACGCGGTGGGCGGCGGCCCCCTGAACGGCTTCACCCTGAACCAGGCCTACGTGAGCATCGCCGTCGGTCGGGGCGGCACGACGCCGGAGGTGTAGGATGGGGCTCCTCGAACGACAGATGAAGGTGAAGTTGCCCAAGCGGGCTTTGGAAAAGGGTCACCTCTGGACCCCGGGCAGGGGCTCGCAGCTCGCCCCCATTCCGCCCGTCTCCGAACACAACATCGAGGAGATCGAGATCTACCCCATCAGGCCCCCCTTCAGCTTCGCGCGGATTCTCTTTTACAAGAACGACTCGGAGTACATCTACGAGACCTGGGAGCCGAAGCTCAACAAGCGGGAGGAGGAGCTCCTGGAACGCATCAAGGACTCCCTGATGCGGACCCTCTCGTACAGCTTCCACGCCACGTCCATCCGGGAGAAGGAAGAGTACCTGAAGGAGGCCGTGAACAGCTTCGTCAGCTCGCGGAACATCCACCTGGAGAGCCGCTCCAGCGAGAAGATCATCTACTACATCGTTCGGGACTTCGTCGGCTTCGACATCTGCGACGGGATGATCAACGACCCGGCCGTCGAGGACGTCAGCTGCGACGGGGTCAAGATCCCCCTCTTCGTCTTCCACCAGAAGTACGAGTCCATCAAGACCAACGTGGTCTTCAAGGACGACGAGACCCTGAACTCGTTCGTCATTAGCCTGGGTCAGCGATGCGGGAAGTCCATCTCCGTGTCCAACCCCATTCTGGACGGGACGACGGTGGAGGGGCATCGCGTCCAGGCCACCTACGCCCGCGAGGTGACCACCCGAGGCTCCAGCTTCACCATTCGGCGGTACAAGGAGAAGCCCTTCACCCCGGTGGAGCTCATCAAGTTCAACACGGGATCCATCGAGATGATCGCCTACCTCTGGCTGGCCATCGAGCACGGGAAGTCCATGATGGTCTGCGGTGGGACCGCCGCGGGGAAGACGGCCACCCTGAACAGCTCCGCCCTCTTCATCCGGCCGGGGGCCAAGATCGTCTCCATCGAGGACACCCGGGAGATCAACCTGCCCCACGAGAACTGGATTCCCGGGACCACGCGAAGCGGGAGCGGCGAACGGCAGGCCGATGGCAAGGCCCCGGGGGAGATCGACATGTACGATCTCGTGCGGGCCGCGCTGCGGCAGCGGCCGAACTACATCCTCGTGGGCGAGGTCCGGGGGAAGGAGACCTACACCATGTTCCAGGCCATGGCTACGGGCCACCCCACCATGAGCACCATGCACGCGGACAGCGTGAAGTCGATGGTGAACCGGCTGGAGAACCCGCCCATCAACACGCCGCGGATCCTCCTCACGGCCCTCAACTTCGTGGTCATCCAGACCCAGGTGCGCATCGGGACGGACATCGTCCGGCGCATCCGGCAGATCGTGGAGCTCGTGGGGTTCGAGCCGGAGACGAACGAGCTCATCACGAACACGGTCTACGAGTGGG
>JBHIDB010000131.1:0-2518 GCA_046759865.1 Thermoplasmata archaeon | reverse complement strand
GCGGACGGCTGCATCATCGGGACGGCGGAGCTCGTGGCCCTGAACTGCACCCGCTGCGGGAACTGCGAGCGGGGTCGGGGCTGCCAGCACGGCATCGCCACGACGGACCCGGAGCTGGTGCCCCTCATTCCCGCCGACCTGGGGGCGCAACGCATCTACAACATGTATCACGCTTGGCGCCTCCAGTGGATGGACCTGCTGACGCGCCTCGGCCTGGAGAATTTCGGGGCGTTGCGGGGGCGCTACGACCTGCTGCGCTACGAGGGGGCGATCCTCTGAGGGATGCGGTCCAACGCATCCTCACCGCCCGGAAGGACCTCATCGTCGGCCTGCCCCCGGGCCTGAAGAAGCGGGAGGCGGAAGGGGGCTGTGGCGTCCTCGGCCTCGCCTCCACGAAGCCCATCGCGGGTCGACACCTCTTCCCCGCCATGCGGCAGATGCACAACCGGGGGAACGGGAAGGGCGGCGGGATCGCGGCGGTGGGGTTGGACCCGAAGCAGATGGGGGTCTCCCCCGAGGTCCTCGCGCGGGATTACCTCCTGCTGGTGGCCTACCTGGACCCGTCCTGTCGGGAGGAGGTGGAGGGAGCGTACATTCAGGGGCCCTTCGAGGTGGACCACGCCGAAGCCCTCCCGACCCGGAAGCCGAAGGAGGTCCCGGGGTTGGAGGTGCGGCCACCGGAGGTGGTCCGGTACTTCGTACGCCCTCGGGAGGACCGTCTCCGGACCTTCGCCGAGGAAACGGGCCTTGAAGATCTGCCGCGTGGCGACCTCGAAGACGAGTTCGTCTACCGGAACTCGTACCGGCTGAACACGGCCTTCTACGCCTCCCTCGGGGAGCAGCGGGCCTTCGTCCTCTCCCACGGGAAGGACCTGATGGTCCTGAAGATCGTCGGATACGCGGAACAAGTCGTCCAGTTCTACCGGTTGGAGGAGGTGACCGCCCACGTCTGGATCGGGCACCAGCGTTACCCCACCAAGGGGAAGGTCTGGCACCCCGGCGGGGCCCACCCCTTCGTCGGGCTCCACGAGGCCTTGGTCCACAACGGGGACTTCGCCAACTACGCCCGGGTCACGAAGTACCTCCGCCAGCGGAACATCGTCCCCCTCTTCCTCACGGACACGGAGGTCTCCGTGCTGCTCTTCGACCTCCTGCGGCGGACCTACCGCTACCCCCTGGAGTACGTCATCGAGGCCATGGCGCCCACCACGGAACGGGACTTTGCCATGCTCCCGGAGGAGAAGCAGGAGGCCTACCGACGCATCCAAGCCGCCCACATCCACGGATCCCCCGACGGCCCTTGGTTCTTCATCGTCGCCCGGCGGGAACCGGAGGGGGAGATGCAGCTCCTCGGGATCACGGACACCTCCATGCTCCGGCCCCAGGTCTTCGCCCTCCAGCAGGGGGAGGTCTCCTTGGGCATGGTGGCCTCCGAGAAGCAGGCCATCGATGCGTTTCTGCGCAGCGTGAACGAGGAGGATCCGCGGATCTGGAGGGTGGCGGACCGTTACTGGAACGCCCGCGGAGGGAGCTACACCAACGGGGGCTCCTTCATCTTCTCCCTGCGCCGAACCGACCAGGGCTTGGAACTCGGCTGCACCGACAAGTTCGGCGCGTCGGTGGAGGTCTCCGATGCGCCCCTCGCCGCGACGGTGGCCACCAACGGGGGGACCGACATCGACCTGGCCGGGGATGACCCAGGCGAGGTGGCGACGCAGGCCATGGGCCGGTTCCGGTCGGGAGCCCCCGACGAGGCGCTTGCGCTGGTTCATGGACTCCTGAAGCGCGCGGACCGCTCCGCGGGGGAATGGACCCGGGCGCTGGAGGTCCTGACCCGCCTCCTGGATCGTCCTTACCCCCTGGAAGGTTGGCGACGGAGTCGTGCCCGCGCTGAGATTGGAGACGCCCTCGAGACACTCCTGGACGCCGGCCCCCCGGACGCCCGGAAAGCCTACGTGAAGGTCGGCTGGGAGGGACGAGACCGTTTGGAGCCGCCGGCTCGCCCGGACGCGACCCTCATCGTGGACCTCGCGGGATTCCCCGGGGAGGATGAGGAGAGCGGGTCTCGTTTCCTGGTGGAGGCGTATCAACTGGGCTGGCGGCGCATCCTGACGTTCCGCAACCGGGGCCAGCGGTTCGTGGGCTGTGGCCTGGGACCGGATTCCACCGCCGAAATCCACGCCTACGGAAGCTCCGGGGACTATCTCGCCTCCGGTCTAGACGGGTCGGAGGTCCACGTCCACGGATCAGCCCAAGACCAGGTGGCCCAGATCATGAAGGCGGGACGCCTCGTGGTTCACGGGGACGTGGGCCAGACCTTCATGTACGGGGCGAAGGGGGGCGAGGCGTACGTCCTCGGCAACGCGGCGGGGCGACCCCTCATCAACGCGGTCGGCCGGCCCCGGGTGGTCATCAACGGCACGGCCCTGGACTACCTCGCCGAGTCCTTCATGGCGGGCGACCCCCACAAGGGAGGCGGCTTCGTGATCGTCAACGGCCTCCACGTGGACCAGGCGGG
>JBHIDB010000130.1:0-2528 GCA_046759865.1 Thermoplasmata archaeon | reverse complement strand
CGGGCCGCCAGGAAGCCGTTGTCCTCTCCTTGGAAGACCACGGCCGCGTAGTGGTGCCGTCCCTGCTCCAACAGGATGTTCCACTGGCCGTGCTGGAGTCGAATGGGGCCCTCCTCCTTCTCCGAGAGGGCATCCGGTACGCTGTCTCTCATCGCCGCGAAAACCGACATGAGGATATCTTGGTCCCTCTCCGGGTCGGGCGTCCTGGAACGGTGGGCGAGGAGCATGCCGTTCCGGTGGACCACGAAGACCTCTTCGATGCGCCTTCCGATCGATCGCCGACGCATCACGAAGAAGAGGGCCGCCGCGACGGCGGCAGCGGCAACGATCACGAACAGCCACCACGGCCAATCGAACGAAGACTCCGCCGACAGGAATTGGACGGAGACCCCGTTGCTAAGCACGAGCTGGGGAGGACTCCCCTTCCCATCTGTGAAGTTGAGGGCGAAGCGGAAGGATCTGAATCCCGAGTCCCCCGTAGACTGAAACTCCACGCGCAGGATGAAGGAGGAGCCGGCGGGAAGAGAGGCTAGCCTCCAGGCCAACCGTTCGCCTGCGAGGGTGAGAGGAAACGTTCCATTGTCGCCGACGTACGCAACGTCCGAAGGCAGCGTCAGATTCAGCCATCCCGTTGCCGTTGCCCGGCCCAGGTTGCGGACGGTGAGGTTGAGCGAGAAGACGGAACGGGCTCGGACGCTGGCAGGGCCAGGCTCCAGGCTCAGAGCGATCGAAGGCGCGTGGAGGTACACGACTTGCGGCAAGACGGTGGCCGCCAGGGGGTTTCCGTTGCCGTCAGTTGCGGACCAGGCGACCTCGAACTCCATCGCGAGGTCGTCCACCATGCCCCGCAGCACCCGCAGTCGAGCAGTCAAGGAATGGGGGCCTGGGGCGGTATTCGCTAGGACGACGGAGAAGCCCTCCGCCGACACGGAATATGGCGTATCCGGGGAGAGGGCGACGACCTCGTAGTGGCCGCCCAGAGTCCAGTTCATCCATGCGAGCAGGGCGATCCCCGATCCGGTGTTGTCGTAGCGGACCGTAGCCTCGACCTCGTCTCCGCGCTCGGCCTCGGTCCGGTCGAGGCTCAAGACGGGGGCGAAGACGGGGGCACGGACGGTCGCCGTGCTCGAGGCCTCCTCCGGCGGGAGGGGCGCGCCTCCGCTGTCCCTCCCTTCGACCCGAGCCCGTGAGGTTACGGTGGCCTGGTCCGGCGTCCCCACATTTACGCGAACCGTCCACTCCACACTCGTCGAAGCGCCCGAGGGCAGGGAAGGAACCGTCCAGCGGATCGTCCGCACGGCCGCATCATAGGTGCCCGAGGGAACGGAGGAGACGAAGGTGGCGTTCGGGTCCACGAAGCCTTCGATGAGGACGTCCTGAGCGGGTCCGGAGCCGACGTTGCGGACGGACGCATTCAGCGTGATCGGGTCTCCCGAATCCGCCACCGTGGCGGTGGCTGAGAGCGTGAGGTCGAGGGACACGTCGATGTACGCGACCCGGACGGCGACGTAATCCAGGCGCGCCCCGGAAGCATTCGTACCCACCCAGACACGGAAGTTGGCGTCGCTCAGGCCATCCGCATCCCAGGCCGTGGCGGCGGTGAAGTCCAAGAACTCGAGGCTGTCGTCGTCCGACGACTTGTTCGTAGCAGTCTGCTGGGTTGCCCACGTCGTTCCTCCATCCCAGGAGACGGTAACGTTGAGTATCGGCGCGGTATTCGTCCGGAACCACTCCACGCCGACCTCCACCGTGTCGACGGTGTCAGAGCCACCAAGGGTGAATCCAAAGTTCCTCCAAGCAGTGTCTCTGGAGGGTTCGCCGGGAACTTCGAACTCTGTCTGGGTGACCCGGACTCCTTCGGTCGCCTCAAGCTTAGTGATGTGGAGGTGGATGCGAAGATCTGCATAGTCGGTAATGGAGTCGGCTTCGGCGGCCGAGAGGGTGTAGGACTCAGTCGTATAGGCGATACGGTCAACGTTAAAGGCGGGCAAGGTAGCAACAAGCGTTGCCCCTTGGAATAGGTGGACCTCCAGCTTCTCCCTAGAGCCAGCGCCGGTTGAGAAAGCGGTAACACGGATTGTATGACCGGTGTTCGCCTCCGGGTCAGGGACGCTGCTGAGACCGACCACCAACAGGTCGTCTTGAGTGGTTCCTTCCACACGGTCCGTTTCGTCGTTAGGTGTGACCTCATCGACGGCTTCGTGATGAGTCGGGGCACCCACGGCGGTCCAGTTGCCGGCAGCGATGGTGCGATCGGGACGGGCGAGCGGGGGAATGTCGGCAGAGGCGTAGACGTCATTGGATGAGAAGGCGTCCTGACAGTTGGTCCAGTTGATCCCCACAGCCGTACAGGCGGTCGGATCGCGCTGACTCTGAACGGCCGCTGCCAGACCGAAGGGCGGCTGCAGGCCCACCAGGGCCAGCATTGAAGGGAGGAGGAGCACGGCTATGACTCCCGTCAAAGCGGAGTGCACTCTCGACCCCTTGCCGCGGTACATGATGGGGCACGCCCGGCCTTGACATGCTTT
>JBHIDB010000129.1:0-2562 GCA_046759865.1 Thermoplasmata archaeon | reverse complement strand
GGCCGATGGCAAAGAAGATGAGGCCCATCCCGACGAAGTTCCACGGCTCACGAATGGATGCCAGGATTTTCATGTCGAGGGTCAGCTGGGCAGCCAGATCCTGGTCCCCGGCCTCCATGGCGTCCTTCCACTGAAGCTGTAGATCGGATTGGATGGGGACGGTCAACGGGAACGCGGTGGTGACCATGATCACCGCGCCCACGAGAAGGGGGAGGAAGAGCTTCGTGGGGAACCGTAGGAGAGCGTTCTCGGCCCGCTTTTCCACGTCCCCCTCGTCCGGAGCCACCGGGGCGGGGTCCACGTCCTGCCCCCTGGCCTGGAGGATGCGGGTCATCGTGCCGGGAAGGATCATCCCCATGCCTCGTAGGTTGATCAGGATGACCCCCAGGGTCAGGCCGATCGCGAGCATGACGAGGGCGATGCCCACGAACCGCATGTTGGGGACGAAGGCCGTAAGAAAGCTGGTCAAGAACTGCAGGTTCACGAAGGCCGGCCCCACAGAGCCTGCGAGCCGGAGGATTTCCCAGCGGAGGTAGACGTTGAGAGCGGCCGGAACGAACAGGAGGAGAAGGGTGAGGAGTCCCCCGCCCGCCAGGTAGGCCGCGACCTTCTGGGGCCAGAGGGTCTGCTCCAAAGGTTGCGCCCCGTATCCGGCCAGAGCCGAACCAATCCGCCCAATCACCCCTCGCTGGTCGCGAAGCGCTTGAATGATGAGGAGGAGCCAGTAGACGATGCCGCCGAGGATCGTCACAATCCCCGTTACGGCGATGACGGGAAAGAGGCCCGTCGTCCACGCGACCGCCTGGGCGGCGGTGGGGTTTGTGATTCCGGCGACGAGGTCGGCCCGCGCGAGGGCTCCGAGGAAGCCGATCGGGTAGCTGGCTGTGAGGACGATTACCCACCCGCCGAAGATGAGGGCGAAGGGGAGTCGGGGGAGGTTGGGGGCCACCGTCCCCTTCACTTCCCCAGGATTCCTTGCCGACAGACCACCAATGATGCCCGGGAGGAGACGGGCTTGCAGGCGAAGGTTGTAGACGATGGTGGCGAGGCCCAGGCCGATGCCCAGGGCAATGAAAGACAGGGATCCCGGCCGCTGCGGAGTGCGTAGGACCTCGACGAATGCGCCCCAGGATGCCGCGGTGAATCCAGGAGCCCCCGGGCCCGCCAGCCCCGCAGCGGCTAACCCGCCGGAGAGGGCGAATAAGAAGTTGGCGAGGGCGAAGGCCAGGCCTCCAAAGATGAAGATGGCGAAGGTCCCGGCAAACCACGGCCGCTTCGGCATCGAGAGCGCCGAGTCGGGGAAGGCCCTCCGGTAGGCGCCCACTGCGTCCCGGGCGGCTCCCGTGAGGTTGTAGATGATCACCACGATGGACATCCCGATCCCGAACGTCAGGAATCCGATGCCCAGGAAGCTCCATGCGGGGTTGATGATGCGGATTATCGTCTCGACGGGATTCGGTGCGGTTGAGAGGGCCGCCGCCTCCCAGATGCCGAGTCCCACGGCCGCTATCACGACGAGAAGCCCGGTGAGGAGATACCAGCGGAAGGGGTGCGCCACCCAGAGGAGCCGGGGGGAGATGTCCTGGTCCGCCATCTTCGTTAGGTGTGAGTGCCTGCTGGCATTTCAACCCCGTGAAAGCGGGTCTTGCGGGGCGGGGGTAAGTGCAATAAATACCAAAGGTTCAGGCGTGACCAGTGCTCGCACGGGACGAGTGGCCATGACCGAGGACCGTTTTGAGGAGGGTCTCACGCGTCGAGGTTGGATTAAGGGAGCGCTCGCCGTCGGAGTAGCGGGCGTTGCGGGGGCAAGCGGGGCGTCGACTGTCCGGACCCTGGCGAGCGACCCTTCGCCGGTTCCCCAGGAGACCTTCCTATACGTCGACCCGCAAGGTGCCCGGCTGCCCGTCTGGTGGAAGGAGCGGGGCCTCGTGGGGGAGGAAGCGCGACTCCACCATTTCACCCCGGGCGACGGGGCGAATGTGTTGTGGAGATGGCACCTCACCGAGGAGGGGGCGGTGGCGGGTGGCCTCTCTGCGCTCCTCATGCGGGTGGACGAGGAGGTCCTGGAGTTCCCAGCGGGTTACCGTCACGAGGATTTCGTGGTGAGGGGGCTGTACGCCGTGTTCAACTGCTGTACGCATGCCTGCTGCCGACCCGGTTGGCGGCTTACGCCAAGGGCCGCGTACAGCCTCGACCTCGGTTACGATACGATCTTCTGCCCCTGTCACTGCGCCCAGTTCCACCCAACACGGGTCGGGATCTTCACCCACCCAGGTCCTCCGGAAGGGAGCGGGGCGACGTACATCGGCGTGGTCAACGTTGCGGGTCCCGCGAAGAGAGGCATGCCGCTCATCCCCCTCGAGGTCCGGGATGATCGGATCGTCGGGAAGCTTAGGGATCCCAACTGGTACCGCTATTTGGACACGATGAGACGCCCCCTGCCCTAGCTGAAGGGAACCGCCAATCACGTTCCCGGGGTCACAAACAGGGATTTAAGGCTCGATGCCCGATGGAGGAGACACCGGGCCCATAGATCAGTGGAAGATCGCCGCCTTCGCAAGG
>JBHIDB010000128.1:0-2626 GCA_046759865.1 Thermoplasmata archaeon | reverse complement strand
GGGCTCCCGGGGACCTGGCGGCGGCCTGCCTTCCCTGCGAGCTGCCAGTAGATCTCCCCGGTCTTGATGCCCATGGTGGCCGCGATGGGGTTGCCCACCCCCATCAACCCGCCGGAGGGGCATGTCGGCAGCTCCCCGTCCCGCTGGGTCACCCCTTCCCGAGTCAAGACGGGGGCCTCTCCCTTGTCCGCCAGCAGAAGGCCTTCCAGGTGATGGAGCTCCTTGTAATCGAACGGGTCGTACGGTTCCACCACGTCCACCTCCTTCCGAGGGTTTTCAATCTTGGCCATGCTGTAGGCCTGTTGGGCGGCCCGCGCCAGATACTCCGGGAAGACCAGGTCCCGGTTCGTCCACATGGTGGAGTCGATGCACCATCCCACCCCGGAGATCCACACGGGGGTCTCGCTGACCCTTTGGGCGACCTCTTCGCTGGCCAGGACGAGGGCAGAGGCGCCGTCACTGGGGGGACTGATGTCGAGGCGTTGAACGGGCCAGGCCATGACCTCCGAGTTGAGGACGTCGTCCACCGTAATCTTCGGGTCCGCCAGCTGCGCGGCCGGGTGGTCCACGGCGTTCCGCTTGTTCTTCACGGCGACCCGGGCGATGTCCGCCTTGTCGATGCCGTGGACGGTCATGTAGCGGTTCATCTCCATGGCGAAGATCCACACCAGGTTGGGGTTCAGAGGTCGGTCGAGGATCGGGTCCCAGATGTTCGCGAAAGCGTACTGGGGGTGCGGGGTAATCGAGGACATCTTCTCCTCGTTGACCACGAGGACCACGTCGGCCATACCCGAGGCGATGTGCCACCAGCCGGCGATCGGGGAAAAGCAGCCTGTCCCTCCCCCCGTGAAGACCCGCATGTAGGGCTTGCGAACGCCCCCGGCTCCATCCAACAGGTACTCCCCTTTCATGTGGACTCCGTCGAACGCGTCGGGGGCGGAGCCGGAGACCACGGCGTCCACATCCTTCAATTCAAGACCGGATTCCTCCAACGCCATCTGAACGGCTTGGAAACAGAGTTCCTTCCCGGTTTCTAACAGCCGACGACGGAAGAGCGTCATGCCCGCTCCGATGACCGCGACTTTCCGCACTTTAGGCCTCCAGCACCGCGACCCCGCCGGTTGCGGTCGGGATCCCCCGCCACGACTGGGCCACGCCGAGGGTCGCCCCTTCGACCTGATGCTCCCCCGCTCGGCCCCGTAGCTGGCGGACGATCTCCATCACACGGAAGAGACCACTGGCCTCGAGCAGGTTCCCCACCCCAATCGAGCCCCCGGACGGGTTCGAGGGGAGGTCGCCGTTCATCTCGTAGAAGCCGTCGCGAAGCAAGGCTCCCGCGCGGTTCCCCCCCGCCAGACCGAGGGCCTCTAGGTGTTGCAGTTCCTTGTAGGCGAAGCGGTCGTCCACTTCAGCCACGTCTACGCGGCGACGGGGTCGCTCGATGTCCGCCATGCGATAGGCCTGGTGCGCCGCCCAGCGGGCGTACCGCGCCTCCGCGAGGGAACGCGTCTCGAGCCAGGGGCTGTCGGAGGACCACCCGATGCCCCGGATCCAGATGGGTTGGTCCGTCAACTCCTTCGCCTTCTCTGCGGAGGCCAGGACGAGGACGATGGAGCCGTCGGCGAGGGGAGCGATCTCTGCGGTCCTTAGGGGGCGGAAGAGGACTTCCGATTCCATGACTTCCTGCGAAGAGGTCTTCCCGCCGAAACTTGCTGCCTCGTGATGCCGCGCGTTCGCCCTGTTCTTGCGCACGACCTCCGCACAGTCCTTCTCCGTGTTCTCGTGGTCCGCGAGAAAGGCGTCCATCTCCAATCCGGCCAAGAAGTGCGGGTGGGCGTTCAGGGGCCGATGGAAGATGGGATCGAAGGCGAAGGTTAGAATGCCCTCGTACGTGAGGATGTCAGAGGCCTTGCTGTGGGACTCGACGACCACTAAGTCATAGTGGCCTGTCTTAATCATCATAATGGCGTTGGCGAGGCCCTGGATCCCATCACCGGTTACGGTGTGGAGGGGTCTCAAAGTGGCGCCCAAAGGGTCGGGAAAAGACTCATCCGCGATCGCCCAGCCCTCGAGGTAGTCCTCCGCGCATGTGATGAAGCTGTCCACATCCTCACGTGGATTGACCCCGGCATCTTCGTAGGCCTTCAGGGCTGCCTCGAACATCAGCTCCTTGAAGGAGAACTGGGGCGTCTCCGTAGGGAAGCCTTCGTACCCGTACCCCACCACGGCGACGTCGCTCATCTCTCTCCCCGCGGAGCCTCCGGCCCCCTAGGAAGACCGGCCCCTTAAAAATCTTCCATCCGGGCCTCCACCAACCTCTGGCTTCCCCCGGCAACTTCTTTATAGAAACCGCAGGATGGTTCGGGGTTGACGGAGTACTACTTCGACGTGGAGACGGAGGGGGAAGACCCGCTCCAGGACAAGATCCTCACCATCCAATTCCAACAGCTGGAGGATGGAGAGCCCCTTGGCAACTTTACCGTCCTCGCGGAGTGGGAGTGGGGGGAGAAGGAAATCCTCCGGGCCGTCAAGGAGAAGGGCCTCCTGGAGCCCGGGTGGGACTTCGTCCCAGTGGGGAACCGCCTGCGTTTCGACCTCAATTTCGTCGTGGAACGGTGCGAGCGCC
>JBHIDB010000127.1:0-2649 GCA_046759865.1 Thermoplasmata archaeon | reverse complement strand
AAGCGGAAATTCCGAGGAACGAGGCGGAGGGTGTGGCGAGGTACTCTGAGATGTGTGCGGTCTTGATGGCTCCGTAGGCGATGGAGGCGTAGATTCGGAAGGACCACGGATCGCCGTCACTGAATAAGACGACGTCTAGACCGACCTCTTCGTTGAGCCGCCGAAGAAATCGGCGCGTCGCCCGGGCCGGCTGCCCCTTGATGTGGACCAGCAAGGCCCGCGCCTCCTCGTCGAACCGGTTCTCCACCAGCCGGTCAAACATGCCGCCCGTCTCGACGGCCAGGACGAAGTCGGCGTCGCACTCGAGGAGCCGGAGCTTCTCGGCCTCCACGTTGTGGGGGATGCCGTAGCCGGAATCTCCGACGTCGTCTCGGCAGTTGAATCGCTTGGGCTCGCCGCGTCGGTTCACCTCTTCGACGGTGAGGTTTCCCATGACGCGGGCGCCGTCCTCCTCCGGTCGCAGTCGGAAGTCCTCCCGGAGGCTGCCGGTGACGATCTCCAGGTCCTCCGCCAGGAGGTTGCTCTCATCCTGGGTCGAGAACCCGGCGTGTTCCCACCCTTCGGAGATGTAGTAGAGCTCTCGAAGAGTCGAGGACTTGCGGTCCCGAATCATGTCTCGAATGAAGTCGAGAACGTAGAGGGTGCGGAGGAGCATCTTGGCCCCCTTGAGCGTCTTGGCCGAGCGCGTTCCCTTGGCCTTCCCGTACGTCCAGACCCCCTTCCGGGCGTTGAACCGGATGTTGGACTTGGTACGGAGCGGGATGGCCATTTCGGGGATACGCCCCCCGTCCAGATGCTCGTACAACGTCGCGGCCAGACCTCGGAGGGAGCGGACGACCGAGGCCTGGCGGGCCTCCTGGGTCTGGCTAGCCACTCTCGGCCACCTCCTCGGCCAGGCCGCCTACGGCAGAGAGGGGCCCCTCCGCGGGAACCGCGGTCGCGTCGAGGTCCCAATCCCCGGGTAGCGGATCCGCACCCACCACCTGGCGCGTAGGCACGCCGCTCACGAAGAGTTCCCCCTCGACATATTCGCCCTTCGCCAACCCCTCGAGTTCGAACGCGACCACGGCCTTCTCGGTCGAGGGAATCCACGGGAGTTTCCAGCTCACCTTCCCGTCCGGGCTCACCGCGGGCGGGGGTGCCAGTGTGGCCTCAACCACGGCCCCCGGGGGGAGGACTGCGTGGAGGGTGAGTCGCCTGCGCGCGCCGGTGTAGTTGTACACCTCGATCTGCACACGATGGCGATGGTCGTCGTACCCCACCTGCTCGTCGATCCAGACCACGTTCATGATCTTGGCGATGGTGCGGCCAATGTCTGGCGGCGGCCGCCCCACGATCTTGGCGCTCTTCTCCGCCATGAGGGGAAGCACCGCGCGCACGATTTCGAACTTCTCCCCCGTCTTCGTCCGTCGTGCCTTCCGGTTCATGTGAGTGCGCAGTCGTCGCCCGCTTTCCTGGAGGGCCCGGACGACTTCCGCCACGATCTCCGGGATCGGGGCGATGGCCTCCTTGGCCTCCGAGGTGAAAGGGACACGGGTCGCGCACACGTGGACCAGGATGATCGCGGGGCCGTAGGGCATCCCCCTCCCGCCTCGCTGCTCCAACCCGTACCGACGCCAATCCACAGATTCGATGGCCTGCGCGGTCGCACAGGCGCCTTGCTGGTACAGCAGCGGGGCCCGGTTTGCGTAGCGGAGGACCTCCACGGGGTGGTCGCCAGGGAGATCGCCCCCGTACACGATGCCCACCTCCGCCTGAAAGGGATGGCCCCCGTAGACCGCCGGGGGACGAGTAATCGGTGGAGAGAAGAACTCGGGGCGGAGGGTTCCGACCACGTTCCGCAGTCCCGTCCGAATGAGTCGCTCGCCGATAGGAGAGAGGCAATCCGTCGGTGGGGCCATGATCTTCACGCGCCGAAAGGCCGCGTGCAACCGCTTCGCCTGGGGCAGCTTGAGCTCCTTTGGGTGGAGTTCCGGGGGAATCTCGGCTTCGCGGCAGATCTCCTTGGCCACCCGGGAGCTGATGCGACTGAAGTCCGACTGGAGGAAGGCGGTGAGTCGCCGATTAGAACTCTCCTTAGCCATCTGCAGGAGGGTTCCCAGCTCGACGCCATACGGGTGTGGCTTCACCTCCACCGGGGGCGGGGGGACATCGGGGGAGGCCCGCTCAAACGTTCGACGCGGGCCATCGGGTGGGAGGAAGACGATCCGGGCATAGGGGTTGACGATGGCGGTGGCACGAAGATACTCCATCACCGATTGCCTCCCATTCACGAAGCGACCGCGAAGGAGGATCTCGACCCGGGTACCGTGCTCCCGATCCCAGACCACGAAGTCCCGCTTCGTGACCTGCGGGCGATTCCGCTTTGTATCAATCAGGAGCTGAATCTGGTAGGCCACGTCATCCTGGGCGGTCTTCGACCGCACGACCGCCGGCTTGCCAGTCGTAATCTGTCCGTAGAGAATCGCGCCGGAGATCCCTAAGCCCTGCTGCCCGCGCGTCTGGGACCAGGTGTGGAAGCGGGAACCGTAGAGGAGCCTGCCGAAGACCCTAGGCAGCTGACGCTTCACGATGCCGGGGCCGTTGTCCTCCACCACGAGCCGATACTCGTCCTTATCCACACGGTCGATCTGGACGAGCAGGTCCGGC
>JBHIDB010000126.1:0-2782 GCA_046759865.1 Thermoplasmata archaeon | reverse complement strand
GCGTCCCCGAAGAACATCATGGTCCGCTCGTGGTAGAACAGCTCGTTGTCGATGCCGGAGAAACCCGGGTTCAAGCTCCGCTTCATCACGATGACGTGCTTCGCCTTGTCGGCGTCCAGGATGGGCATCCCGTAAATGGGGCTCCCCTCGTCGTGCCGGGCGGCGGGGTTCACCACGTCGTTGGCCCCGATGATGAGAGCGACGTCCGCCCGCTCGAAGTCCGGGTTGATGTCATCCATGTCGTAGAGCTTCGTGTACGGCACGTTTGCCTCCGCCAGGAGGACGTTCATGTGCCCGGGCATACGACCGGCCACAGGGTGAATCGCGTAGCGGACGTCCACCCCCCGGTCCTCCAGCCGGTTGGCAAGGTCGGCCACGGCGTGCTGCGCCTGGGCCGCGGCCATGCCGAAGCCAGGTACGATGATGACCGACTGGGCATACCCCAGGAGGAGCGCTGCCTCCTCCGGGTCGATGGAGCGCACGGTTTTGTCCACCGCGGTGGTGGCGCCCGGAACCTTGGTATCCACCCCGACCGCGCCGAACAGGACGTTCGGGAGGGTCCGATTCATCGCCTTCGTCATGATCTGGGTGAGGATGAGGCCGGCAGCGCCCACGAGGGCCCCCGCCACGATGAGAATTTCATTGCCGAGGATGAACCCAGCCGCGCTTGCAGCGAGGCCGGAGAAGGAGTTGAGCAGGGAGATGACGACGGGCATGTCTGCTCCGCCGATGGGGATCACGATGAGGACGCCGAGGACGAGGGCCGTGGCGACCAGGATGAGGAACAGCGGGAGCTGAATCCCTACCGCTACCAGGTACCCCCCTAGGCCGACGAAGGCAATGAGGAGCGCGACGTTAATTGGCTGCTGAAGCGGGAAGGTCGTGGGGGATCCGGAGAGGAGGCCCTGGAGCTTGCCGAAGGCCACCAGGCTTCCCGTCAGCGTGATGCCGCCGATGAGGACCCCGGCCAGGATGGTGACCGTCGTATCGAGGGCAAGGGTCCCGACCGCGAACCCCTGATAGTATGCAGCGATAGCCACGAGGGCTGATGCACCGCCGCCGAAGCCGTTGAAGAGACCTACCATTTGGGGCATAGCGGTCATCTTGACGAGCCGAGCGGCCGCCGCTCCGAGGACTGCCCCAAGGAGGATGCCGACGGCGACGAGCTCGAGGTTCAGAACCCCCGTGTTCAGTAGGGTGACGACGATCGCGATGAGCATCCCGAAGGAGGCCAGGAGATTCCCCCGCCGGGCGGTGGCTGGAGACCCCAAGTCTCGAAGGCCCAGGATGAAGAGGGCGGCCGAGACAAGATAGGCCAGCGTAAGGACAACCGGGTCGAGGGCCATTCCTCACCCTCGCTCCCGTTTGAACATCTGGAGCATCCGATCTGTGACGAGGAAGCCGCCGACCACGTTAATCGTCGCAAGGACCACGGCCCCAAGCCCGAGGACGACCGAGAGATTCACGTCTCCCGTGCCAGCGGCCACGGAGAGGGCACCAATGAGGACGATGCCCGAGATGGCGTTGGCCCCGGACATCAGCGGCGTGTGCAACGTCGGCGGGACCTTGGTGATGACCTCGAAGCCCACAAAGATCGCCAAGACGAAAATGAAGATGCCGATGATCAGGTCCACCATCTTTCTTCCTCCGCTCAGGCCCCGCTCTCCGCCGCGATGGCCTCCCGGACGCGTTCGTTCCGGACCTCCCCGGTGTGGACCACCAGGCTCCCGTCGACGATCTCGTCCTCCAGATCGAGGTGAAGCTCCCCGTCCTGAATAATCACGTCGAGGAGCGTCATGAGATTCTTCGCGTACATCTGGCTCGCGTGGACGGGCAAGGAAGAGGGTAGGTTCGCCGGCCCGAGAATGGTCACCCCGTTGTACAGCACCTGTTCGTCGGGCTTGGACAGTTCGACGTTGCCCCCTTGATCCGCCGCAAGGTCCACCACCACGGAGCCGGGGCTCATCGCTGCCAACATCGTTTCCGTGACGAGCATGGGGGCCTTCTTGCCGGGGACCTGTGCCGTCGTGATCACGACATCCGAGCGCGCGACGTGCTCGGCCAGCAACTCCTGCTCGCGTTTCCGAGCGGCTTCCGAGACCTCCTTCGCGTACCCGCCTTCCGCCTCCGTCTCCTCCTCCAGTTCGACCTCGACGAAGCGCGCTCCGAGACTCTGGACTTCCTCTTTCACCACCGGACGAATGTCGAAGGCCTCGACCTCCGCCCCGAGGCGCCTCGCAGTGGCAATCGCCTGGAGGCCGGCCACCCCGGCCCCGATGACGAAGACCCGGGCGGGTCGTACCGTCCCTGCCGCCGTCGTCATCATCGGAACGAACTTGGTCAAGGCACTGGCCGCGAGGAGCGTGGCCTTGTACCCCGCGACGGAGGACTGGGAGGAGAGGGCGTCCATGCTCTGGGCCCGACTGATGCGGGGAATCATCTCCATGCTGAAGGCCGTTGCCCCGCGCTCCGCCAGCTTCCGAATTAACGTCGGATCTCGCAGCGGGTTGAGGAAACCGATCACGACGGACTTGGGCGTGAGGAGGCGCACCTCCCCCGGCGTCGGCGGGTTCACCTTGAGGATCACCTCGGACTGCTCCCAGACGGAGACGGCATCCGACACCACGACGGCGCCCGCTGCTTCGTAGGCCGCGTCTCTGTGAAAGGCCCCCTCCCCAGCCCCGGCTTGAACCCGAACCTCGATGCCCCTCTTCACCAACCGGGCCACGGAGTCCGGGTCGAGGGCCACCCGTTGCTCCCCTTCGACGGTCTCCTTGACCAC
>JBHIDB010000125.1:0-2791 GCA_046759865.1 Thermoplasmata archaeon | reverse complement strand
AATCAGGCCTCCCATCCCGCCAACGAGGGCGCCTACGAGGCCGACGATGAAGCCCACCACGATGAGCGCGAGTCCAACGCTCGCCACCAGGCCCCGTCCGAGGCCCAAGACGAGGCCCTCGAACACACCAGGGAGAGCCGGGGCCACCTCGGCGACCGGTCCAAGGAAGGCGGCCGCGAAGAGGAGGATGCCGAAGATGAAGAGGGGCAGGAACAGGAGCAGGAAGCCCACCGTGGCGCCCCGCTTACCGCCCCGGCTGATGAAGCCCCCCGCGAAAATTGCCCCGACGCCAATGAGGGCCGCCTGTTCGAGGGGATAGGCCCCCGGCATGAGGTAGAAGGCGAGGTAGAGGATGCCCAGCGCGGCAAAGAACCCGAGGACGCCGTAAACCCGACCCGGCGTCTTGGGTCGGGCGTAGAACTCTGGGTAGGGATAGCTCATCGCAGCCGACGCGTCGCCCTGGCCTCTATAAGAAGATAATCCCTCCGTTATCGGGCCCGAGTTTCTTCGTGGTTCGCGGCGACGGAGCCGAGGAAAGGGGTTTAACGCCGCAAGGATTTCTGCGAGCGTGCCTACCGTAGCGGGCTGGATCTACACCCACGACGGGTTTACGGAGGGCGCCGTCACCTTCCAGGACGGGGCCATCACGGACGTGACCGAGGACGTGGAAGGCGACGTCCTGGCCAAAGGCATCATCCTCCCGGGTTTCGTAAACGCCCACACGCACCTCGGCGATGCGGTAGTCCTCGAGGAGCCGCGCGGCACCCTGGAAGAGGTCGTCGCACCTCCTGATGGCCTGAAATTTCGCTGGCTGAAGGCGGCCTCTCAGGAGGAGCTCACGGCGGCCATGCGGAACGTGTTGGAACGGGCAGTTCGGGCGGGGACAACTTCCTGCGTGGACTTTCGCGAAGGCGGTCTGCCTGGGCTCGCCGCTCTCCGGGAGGCCTCATCGGGGTTGCCGATTGAGGTTGCGGCCCTCGGACGCCCGCTGGGGCTCCAATACGACGAAGACGAGGTCGCAGGACTCCTCAAACTCGCGGACGGCGTGGGGGCAAGCGGCCTCTCCGACTGGGAGTCCGGTCCTCTCGCTGACCTGGCCCGGCACGTGAGTAGGAACGGGCTCCTCTTCTCCCTTCACGCCAGCGAGGCCTTCCGGGAAGACATCGACGCGATCTTGGACCTGAAGCCCGACTTCCTCGTCCACATGACGGCCGGACGAAGGTCCGACTGGGAACGGTGTGCAGAGGAGGACATCCCCGTCGCTATCTCCCCGCGCAGCCAGGTGTTCTTCGGTCGAGTGCCCGACATCCCAGGCATGCACGAGGCCGGCATCCGGCTCATGCTCGGGACGGACAACGCGATGATCGCCCACCCCTCCCTCCTCCGAGAAATGGAGTTCGCCTACCAGGTTGCCAAGCTCCATCGAGGGGTCCCCCCGGAGGCCATCCTGGCCATGGCCTACGAGGGCGCTAACCTTTTAACGGGGCCTTCTCGTATGGCCATCCAGGAAGGCGCACCCTGCAACTTCCTGGTCCTCGATCTCCCCTGGGGTGGTAACGCCGCTTACCGCGTGATCAAGGCCTCGGAGGCCGACATCAACCTCTTGGTGGTCGGGTCACAGGTGTGGGACCGAAAGCGGGGATGGCTTCCGGAGGACTAGGCATGGCGGAGAGACAGCGCGTCGAGGAGGTCATGACGAAGGACCCCATCGTTGCGACGCTCCCCGGGAACCGCACGGAGGTCCTGCGCCTCTTGGTCACGAATGAGGTGACGGGGGTCCCCGTGGTCCGTAACGACGGGACCTACGCGGGTTTTGTGGCTCGGAAGCACATCTTCGCCCGGCCGGAGGAGGAACAGCTGGCCCTACTCGTGCAGAAGGACTACCCCGTGGTTTCCCCTGATACCCCCCAGCAAGACCTGGCACGGACCCTCGTGGAGGGACGCTTCTACCACGCCACGGTGATGGAGGACTCCCTCGTGGTAGGCATCGTCACCCCCGCCGACTTCCTCGAAGTCGTGGAAAAGAAGAAACTGGAGACCCCGGTGGAGGAGTTCCTCACCTCTACCCCCGTGGCGGTTTACGAGGGGACCCCCATCCAAGCGGCAAACACCATCATGGCCATCGCCAAGGTGTTCGCCCTGCCCGTCCTCAATGACAGCGGACGCCTCTCCGGGATCATCACGGACCGGGACGTCTTCGGACTCAGCCGCATCGACGGGAGCGCGGCCATCCAGGATATGGGTCTGGCCCAGGAGGAGGACTCGTGGACCTGGGAAGGCCTGCGAAATGTGATGCGGCTCTACTACGACGTCCAGAAGGTGGAGCTCCCGAAGATCCCCGTGAAAGAGGTCATGGTGCGGGACGTCCTCACGGTCTCCACCAAGACGGGGGTGAGCGAGGCCGCCCGCACGATGCGCAAGAACGACTACGGCCAGCTCCCCGTCATGAACCCCCATAACCGGCTCGAGGGTCTCCTCACGGAGTTGGACGTCCTCGGCAGTCTTCTCTAAAGGGATCGGGGAAATGGGCCGCTACGACGCGCTGATGTCCCTCTCCCTGCGGAGGGGCTTTCTTCTCCCATCGGCCGAGATCTACGGCGGGCTAGCTGGTTTCTACGATTACGGGCCCCACGGCGCCCGCCTGCGACGAAAGTGGGAGGACCTCTGGCTGTCCTCCTTCCTTCGCCTGGGGAACAACTACCACCTCATCGACACGCCTACCATCCAGCCCTACGCGGCGTTGGAAGCCTCTGGCCACGTGGAACTATTCGCCGACGTCCTCGTGCCGTGC
>JBHIDB010000124.1:0-2815 GCA_046759865.1 Thermoplasmata archaeon | reverse complement strand
TGATAATCAGGGGGAAACCCTCACCTAGTATCCGCTCACCCGCTCCAACGGGGCGATGCGACTATGACCCGTCCAAGAGAGCCCAAAATGAAGCTCAAGATTTGCCTGGTGGGGGAGGCGGCCGTCGGCAAGACCTCCCTGATCCGGCGCTTCGTCGACGATGTCTTTGAGGACCGGTATATCGCCACCCTCGGCGCCAAGGTGACCCGGAAGGAGCTCCCCGCGAGGATGCCCGATTCCGGGGAAAGGATCCAGGCGATCCTGACCGTCTGGGACATCCTGGGTCAGGGCGGCTTCCGAGACGTGATGCAGGACTCGTACTTCCGGGGCGCCCAGGGCATCCTGGCGGTCTGCGACGTGACCCGTCCCTTGACCATGGTGCAACTGGAGGGCTGGAAGCACTCCGTCTGGGACACCGCGGGCAAAATCCCGACCTACCTCTTGGCCAACAAGGTCGACCTCGTCAACGAGAAACGCCTCCACGAGGCCGATCTCGAGGCCTTCTGCGAGGGCTGGGGATGTCCCTACGTCCTGACGAGCGCGAAGACGGGTCTGGGCGTCGAAGAGGCTTTCCAGGGGCTGACGGGTCTGATCCTCGAGGCGCAACGCACCGGCTCAAAGGTCGCAGCCCGGAAGGCTCCGGCATGACCCCTCCGCTGGTTCGCCAGCGCTGGCGATGACGTCAGGCTTCCCCTGCAACCCGAGTCGGGACATCAAGCCCGCGATTTCAGGGCTCTCCCCACGGCCACCTTGGCGGCCTTTTCGTTCCCCATGTGCTGGAACACCCTGGCCTTCAGCCACCACAGACCGGGATACTCCGGGTCCAGCTTGCTAAGCTCGTTGAGAACCTCCATCGCCTCGGGGTGTTGTCCCCGGAGGGCGTGGTACGCGCCGAGGGTGAACAGGGCGTCTCGGTCCCTCTCGTTCCTCTGAAGTCTGGCTCGCGAGTGACCGGCCCTTTGCTCCAGGGTCCTCCCCCCCTTCTGTATCTCGCGGCCGCACCCGTAACACCACCTCTCCTTGACCTCGACGAGCGTGTTGCAGTGCCGACAGATGACGGTACTCGCAGGGCTCAACTCCCTCCGAAGCTGCTCCAGGGCCTCCGCCTCGCTCTTGAACCTGGATCGTTGCTCCTCGGGCACCCAGGCAACGGATTCGCGTCGGGGGCGGACCTCCGGTTTCGGCGTGGGAGGAGGGGCGGCCTTCCGCTCTCGCCCGCGAACGTCTTTGGCCTTCTCCTCCTTCTTCGCCGGTTTCTCAGCCTCCTCTTCGCCTCGGAGCCCTTCCTCGATCCTGGCCGTGAGGGCCATTGCCTCCTCGTGCCCGGCGGCGATCTTCAGGCAGGCCTCCGTGCACTTGAGGGCCTTCCGGAGGTCCCCCACGGCGACGTAGGCTTCGGCCGCCTCGACCCATCGGTCGGGATTTCTGTCGTCTTTCTTGAGCTGGGCTAGGGCCGCGGAGAGCCGTTTCGCACCCTCTTCCGTCTTCTCATCGGCCGAAGGGGAATCGCCCTCCTCCGCCGACGGGTCGGAGCCGGACATTTGAGGGGAATACGGGGCAGGGTGTTTAGAATCCTTCCCGTCGGTTATCAGATTCCATAAGGATTCATCCGACACATCCCGTTCTTACCGTTGTCAGGACGACTCCCTAGGGCCTCGGGAAGACGGCGTTCCCCTCCCCAACCCCCCTTGGAGTCCACGCGCTTCCCGGTGAAGTCCTGACGCCACGGGGCCCGTCCCGGATCGCCGGACAGGGCCCTCCCAGGGGACCTTCCTTACCGATAATCGGTTCGAAACACTCAAGACGGAACAGGGTAACCACGCCTCCCGAAGGGCGACCATAATGACAGCAGCCAGGAAGGAGGAGCCCAGGATCAAACTGAAGGTCTGCCTGGCGGGGGAAGTGGCTGTGGGCAAGACCTCCCTGATCCGACGCTACGTCCATGACACGTTTGACGACCGGTACCTGGCGACCATGGGGGCCAAGGTGACGAAGAGGGTACTCTCGCTGAAGATGCCCGGCTCCAAGCAGCAGGGCCACGTCGACCTGACCATCTGGGACATCATGGGCGACAAGGGAGTCCGGGACCTCCTCAAGGAGGCCTACTTCCGGGGCTCCCAGGGCATCCTGGCCGTCTGCGACGTGACCCGGCCCGAGACCCTGCCCGAGCTGCAGGGCTGGAGGAAATCCGTCGAGAAGGTCGCCGGCAAGATCCCGGCGTACGTCCTGGCCAACAAGGTCGACCTCGTCGACGAGGCGAGACTGGAGGAGAGCGAGGTGGCGTCCTTCTCCCAGGGATGGGGGAGCCCCTACATCCTCACCAGCGCCAAGACGGGGGAGAACGTCAAGGAGGCCTTTGCCGGGCTGGCCCTCATGATTCTGGAATCGCAGCTGGAGCTGGCCAAGGCGTAGGACGGGGGGAACCGTCCGCGGGGCCCCAAGAGGCAACCTTTATTCCTCCCCCCCTCATCGTTGACACGATACGTATGATGCAACTCCCCCTGAACATCGGGGATCCGGCCCCCGACTTCGAGCTGCCGGGTGTCGACGGGAAGACGTACAGCCTGGCGTCCTTCGCCGACAAGGACATCCTGGGCCTGATGTTCATTTGCGTCCATTGTCCCACCGTGCACATGTACGAGGAGCGCCTCATCGAGACGCAGAAGGACTACGCCGCCCGGGGCGTCCAGCTCGTGGGCATCAACCCCAACGACTCCCGCAAGTACCCCGAGGACAGCTTCGACAGCATGGTCCGCCGGGCCAAGGAGATGGGCTACCCCTTCCCCTACCTCCGGGACAAGAGCCAGGCCGTGGC
>JBHIDB010000123.1:0-3051 GCA_046759865.1 Thermoplasmata archaeon | reverse complement strand
AGCACCTCCAAGACGGAGCGGGCGCTCTTCGGATCCACGAAGTAGCCGCTGGTCTCGCCCATGAAGCAGACGGAACGCATGCCGTAGAGAGCCCCGAGGCCCAGGAGGAGGCCGCTCGCCCCGTTGATGCCGGTCCCCGTCTCGCTCCGCGTGAAGACCACCCCGAACTCCTCCATCTCCTTGACGAGGCCCTCGTCCGTAGCCGCCCCAAAGACCCGGGGCTTGTCGATGATCTTGCCGACGCCGTAGCCGCCGAGGGTGAAGATCCGCTTCACGTCGAGGTCCTGAAGGACCTGGAGGATGTAGTCCGTGAGCTCGTACTGCCCCTCCGGGTTAATGCCCTGATAGTCCCCCACGAGGAAGACGATGTCCACGCCCTTGCCGACGCCCTTGGCGTACCACAGCTCGTTGTTCACGAGCTTCACGAGGCCCCCGTCGGTGACCATGACCTGGGGCGGGAAGTGCTTCGACACGATCTCCGCGAACTTCTTCGCCCCCAGCTCGTCGATGAGATGCTCGGCCGCGAGCTTTCCCACGTTCCCGATGCCCGGGAGCCCTTCGACAAAGACGGCGTTCTTCAGCTTTGGTTTCTCGAGGTAACGGATGACAATGCTGTCCATGATCCTAAGCTCCTCTCTTGAGTCTCCTTCGGTATTCTCCGTAGCGATCTTCGGGGGAGTAGCGGGGGGGCAGGGCCATGGCGGCGGCGCCTTGGCACTCCGGACACACCTCGTGGAGGGTGTAGGTGCCGCACTCGCGGCAGCGGAGAATGGTCGTGCGCGTGGTCACTCCCTCCGGTGGAACGTCCCCTCTCCGCCGCGGGCCTCGATGCCCTCGATGGCCCCGGTCGCCGCCATCTGGAGCGCCTCCTCGGCCGTCTTGTAGTCGGGCGCTTCCACGACGATCCGGTAACGCGGGGCCCCGATGTACTGGACGTGGACGGAGGCGCCGTCCTCGTTCTGAATGGACGTCAAGACCTCCCGAATGTCCACGACGCCCCTTGGCGCCGGACTCGAGATTTCCAGGTAGCCGTTGATCTTGACCAAGGGCGGCACGATGTTTTCCTGGGCGACCGCGATGAACGCCTCGGTCCACTTGCCCTTGAACCCCTCCGCCCCGAGGACCGTGGTGTCGATGGCCGCCTCCTCAAAGGCCGCATAGAGGCTTCCGAAGGTCTCCACGAGGTCGCTCACGAACGTCTTGTACGCCCACGCCATGTCCTTCTTCAGCCGCGTGGTCACGAGCTCCAGGAGCTTCTCCGCCTTCTGGGCGTTCTTCCACTCCTGGATCTTCTCCCGGCGCTGGTGCTCGTTCACCGCCTTCAAGCTGAGGTCGATGTGCTCCTTCTCCGGGTCCACCCGCAGGACCTTGCAAACGACCTTCTGGCTCTCCCGGATGTAATCGCGGATGTACTTGATCCATCCGCGGGCCACCTCGGCGATGTGGATGAACCCCTCCTTCCCCCCGTACTCCTCCAGGGAGACGAAGGCGCCGAAGTTCTTCACCTTGCTGACGCTGCAAACGACCAGCTCGCCCTCCTCCGGCCACGCCGGGCCGTATCCCATCACGAGAGCACCTCCACCACCTCCGCCTTGATGTCCGCCTTGCCCCCCGTGGGCTCGGCGATGGTGGCGCCACAGACGAGACAGGTCACCGTGCTGGCCGCTCGATCGAATAGGATCTGCTCATTGCCGCAGTCTCGGCAACGGACTCGGAGGAATTTGCTTCGCGTCTCCCACATCTCAGACCTCGACCAGCTCGAGTCGCTTGGCCCGGAAGGTGGCCCGATGGTGGGCCTTTCCGCACTCCTTGCAACGGTACCGGATGTTTATGCGCTTTGTGGGCTTCTCGCCGCTCGGTTTGGGCCGTGGGAACCCCCCGTACCCCCGGGTGGCCCGTCGGAAGCGTCGCTGACCCGCCCGGAGCTCGCTGCGGGGGCGATGCCGGACCCGCTCGATTTCCAGGTCCGAGTGGTGCCCACAGTGGGGGCAATATCCCCGGATGACACGAGGCATCTTCAGGAAGATCCCAGTCTCGAAGTAGGAACGGTGACTATTTCAACGTTGGGAGGGGGCGACTGGCACGCCCCGGCTGGCCTAGGGAATTTTTATATAGCCCATAATAATTTTCACGGCGGGAAGAATTGGGGGTAGCTGCTGTCCGACGCCGAAGAGCGCGTTCTCGTCGAGCTGCTCGCGAGGACGCGCATGCCCCGGAAACTGGCCCTCGTCCTGGTCCTCCTGGCCACCCAGGAGGAAGCAACCTCGCGGGACATTGAGGCGCACACCGGCCTCCGGCAGCCCGAGGTTTCCACGGCGATGACGGACCTGCGGGAACGCGAGTGGGTCACCAAACGGGACATCAAGAAGGAGGGAAAGGGGCGGCCTCTCCACGCCTACCGGCTGGCCCGATCTTTCCCTCGGATCGTCCAGGAAATCGTCGAGACGGAACGCGTCCGGATTCAGGAGATCGAGGAGGCTCTCGAGGCCCTGCAACGGCGGGTCAACGCCTTCGCATCTCCGTGACCTCCCCGGCGCGACCCACGAAGGCGGCCTCTACCATTTCTAGGAAGAGGCCGTGCTCGATCACGCCAGGAATTTCCTTGATGGCACGGGCTATCTCCCAGGGCTCGGAGATGCCGGCGAACCGGCAGTGGATCACGTAGTTTCCGTTGTCGGTCCGGTAGGGCGTGTCACCGGCCAATCGCAAGGAGGGCTTGCAGCCCAACTCTCGAAGCCTTTCCTGGGTGCGTCCGGCACCGAACGGAAGGACCTCGACGGGAAGCGGCACCTGCTCGCCCAGGACGTCCACGATCTTGCTCTCGTCCACCACGATTAGGAAGACCTTCGAGGCCGCGGCGACAATCTTCTCTCGGAGGAGGGCACCCCCAAGCCCCTTGATCAGGTTCAGCCTGGGATCTACCTCGTCGGCGCCGTCGAAAGCCAGGTCGAGTTCGGGGTGCTCGTCGAGTGTGGTCAGAGGGATACGCAGACGCTCCGCCAGGTCCGCGGTCGCCCGGGAGGTCGGGACCCCGGCCAGGTCCCACCCCTC
>JBHIDB010000122.1:0-3119 GCA_046759865.1 Thermoplasmata archaeon | reverse complement strand
CCTGAGGAGACGTCCCCGAAGCCAGCGCCGGAAGAGGCGAAGGCAAAGGCCCCCGTCAAGGCCCCCGCCAAGAAGCCCGCCAAGAAGGCCACTCCAAAGAAGAAGGCCGCGGCGGGAAAGAAGAAGACCGCGTCCGCCAAGAAGGGGGAGGCGAAGTAACTGGCCCTCCTCAGGACGAAGGAAATTCGCGAGATGACGCCAGAAGAGCGGCAGTCCCGCTTGAAGGACCTGCGTGACGAGCTCATGCACGAACGCGGGGTGGCCGCCATGGGCGGGGCACCACCCAGTCCCGGGAAGATCCGGGCCCTCCGGCGAAACATCTCCCGCCTACTCACTGTCCTGACTGAACGGGAAGGATCCATAGGAGTGAAGGAAACCGTGACGGAAACCACTGAGGAGGAAAGGGCCTAGATGGCGATCTGCGCAACGTGCGGGCTTCCCGAGGAGATCTGCATCTGTGAGGAGATCGCCAAGGAGACCCAACGGATACGCATCACGAGCGACCGACGACGGTACGGCAAGATCGTGACCATCGTCGAGGGCCTCGACGCCGGGGATGTCGACCTGGACGACCTAGCGCGGAAGCTCAAGACGAAGGTGGCGGCCGGCGGCACCGTCAAGAAGGGCCGCATCGAGTTGCAGGGTGAGCACCGAAGGAAGGTCGAACAGACGCTCCAGGACTTGGGGTACCACGTGGAGATTACGTGAGGTGAACGATCAGAGAAGGAAGGACCTGGTCAACCACGAGCTCATCGGCTTGGACGTGGAGGTGGTGGACGCCACCGACCCGAACCAGTGTGGAATCCGCGGTCGGGTGGTGGACGAGACGCGAAACACGCTTCTCTTGGAGGCCGGCGGACGGGAGTTACGAATTCCCAAAGCGGGGGCAACCTTTCGTTTCGCCGTGGGCGAGGGTCTGACCGTGGCCGGCAGTCGGTTGCGGTATCGGCCCGAGGACCGGGTGAAGAAGGCGAGGTAACGACGTGGCACAGCAAGCGAGAGACATCGGACTGGACGTCCAGGCCCCCGAGAGGGCCTGCGAGGACCCCAAGTGTCCCTTTCACGGGCACCTGAAGGTCCGCGGCTCCCTCCTCAAGGGCCGAGTGGTTTCCGACAAGATGGACCGAACGGTCACGGTCCGGCGGGAGTACGTCCGGACGATACCCAAGTACGACCGGCTGGAAAAGCGGAGCTCGCGCTACAAGGCCCACGTCCCCGCCTGCTTGGACGTCCACGTCGGGGACCAGGTGCTCCTCGGGGAGTGCCGTCCCCTCGGTAAGACCGTGGCCTTCGTCGTGCTCAGTCTGCAGGAGGCCTGACCGTGAAGGGACTACCTGGACGACAGACCCGGGGCCTGCCCAAGGGTGCCCGCCTTGCCTGCATCGACAACACCGGCGCGAAGCAGGTGGAAGTCATTGCCGTCCTGCGGTACAAGGGGGTCAGCCGCCGCTATCCCGCCGCGGCCCTGGGAGAAATCTTCGTCGGCAGCGTGAAGAAGGGGAGCCCCGAGATGCGAAAGCAGGTCGTGAACGCCGTCGTCGTTCGTCAACGGCGTCCCTTCCGCCGCCCGGACGGCCTCGTCGTTCAATTCGAGGACAACGCGTGCGTCATTACCACAGAGACCGGCGAGACGCGGGGTTCCGACATCAAGGGACCCGTGGCCCGTGAGGCGGCAGAGCGCTGGCCCCGGATCGCGGCCACCGCCTCCATGATCGTGTAGGGAGAGGGACGATGGCAAGTCAGAAGGCCCGCAAACAGCGACGCCGCATGCACAGGAGTCCCCTCCATCGACGGGGAGCCCTCGTCCGGGCCCACCTGAGCGCCAAGTACCTCGAGGACACCAAGGTGAGCTATCCGCGATCCCTCCCCCTGAGGGTAGGCGACACCGTCCAGGTCATGCGGGGAACCAACCAGGGCCAAGAGGGGAAGGTGACCCAGGTGGACCGGCGGCGGCGGCGCGTCTTCGTGGATGGGATTACGGTTGCAAAGGCAGACGGTACGGAGGTGGGCCGTCCGGTTCATCCCTCAAACCTCCTGATTACCCGTCTCGACATGACCGACCCGTGGCGGCGGCGCCTCGTGGAGCGCTCCGGAGGACGCCGATGACCCGGCTGAAACGCTTGGCGGCCCCCCGGGCCTGGAGCATCCCGCGCAAGACGGGAACGTGGGTCGTCCGCCCTTCGCCCGGACCCCATCCCCGCCACCGATGCATCCCCCTCACCATCGTCCTCCGGGACATGTTGGGCTACACCGACAACGCCCGGGAGGCGAAGGCGGTCATCCGGGCCCGGCAGGCCCACGTGGATAACCGCCCCGTCCGAGATCCGGGGTTCCCCCTGGGACTCATGGACACCCTATCCCTCCCCGAAGTGGGGGAGCACTACCGCGTCCTCCTGGACACCCACGGCCGGTTCGCGTTGGTTCCCATCAAGAAGGCGGAAGCCGGCTGGAAGCTCGCCCGAATCGAGAACAAGAGCCTCGTCCGGGGCGGGCGAACCCAGCTCAACCTCTCCGACGGGCGGAACCTCCTGGTGGAGAACGGCCACAAGACACGCGACAGCCTGAAGATCGCCGTGCCCTCCCAGGAGGTTCAGGAGGTCCTGCCCCTGAAGACAGGCGGCGTGGTTCTCCTCATCGGAGGCAAGCACGTCGGTCAGACGGGGCACGTAGAAGAGGTCGTCGTGGAGCGCGGGTCCCGCCCCAACCAGGTCCGCTTGAAGGAGGGCTTCTCCAGCGTCTTGGATTACGCCTTCGTCGTGGGGAAGCAGAAGCCCGTGATCGCCCTGCCCGAGAGCACGGCGGCGTGAGGTGCTTATGAACGCGATGCGCGAGGTTCACATCGAGAAGGTCGTTGTCAACATCGGCGTGGGCGAGGCGGGGGACAAGCTCTTGCGGGCCCAGAAGGTGCTGGAGAGCCTCACGGGCCAGAAGGCGGTCCAGACCCTCTCGACGAGCACGAATCGGGACTTCGGCATCCGGCAAGGCATGCCCATCGGGGCGAAAGTCACCCTCCGGGGCGAACGGGCGGACCGGTTCCTACGAGAGGCCTTCTACGCCCGCAACAACGTCCTCTTCCGCTACAACTTCGACCCCCAGGGCAACTTCTCCTTCGGCGTCGC
>JBHIDB010000121.1:0-3150 GCA_046759865.1 Thermoplasmata archaeon | reverse complement strand
AGGCTTTTCGCTTCTCTAGGAAGGCCCTTACGCCCTCCGCCTTGTCTTCCGTGGAAAACAGGAGGGCGAAGAGGGCGCCTTCGTACTCGAGGCCCGCCTTCAATCCCATGTTGGAGGCCGCGCGGATGGCCTCTTTGGCGAGGCGGAGGGCGACCGGGCTCTTCTCCGCAATCTTGAGAGCCAAGTCCCGGGTCCGCTCCTCCACTTCTTCGTCGGGGTACGCCTCCTCCACGAGGCCAATGGCTTTCGCCTCCTCACCGGAAATGGGCTCCCCGGCCAAGATGAGTTGCATCGCCTTGCCCTCCCCCACCAGACGCGGCAGGCGTTGGCTCCCGCCGCCCCCCGGGATGAGGCCCAAGTTAATCTCGGGCTGGCCGATCTTCGCCGTATTGGAGGCGATGCGCAAATCACAACCCAGGATGAGCTCGCACCCCCCGCCGAGGCAGTATCCACGAATCATGGCGATGACGGGCTTGGGGAAGGATGGGATGGCCTCGTAGAACCCCTGCTCCCGTCGGTCCTCCCACTGGTCCATGGGCCGCACGTCGGCGAACTCCTTGATGTCCGCGCCCGCGACGAAGGCCTTCTCGGACCCTCGGACGACGACCACACGAACCCCCTCGTCCTCCTCCAGCTCCGCCAGCGCCGCGAGGACCTCCTCCTTGGTCTTCCGATTCATCGCGTTGAGGACCTCGGGACGATTGAACGTGATGAAGGCCAGCGGCTCCTCCCGCTCGACGAGGATGTTCTCGTACATCAGAGAGGCGATGCGGGGGGCGTGTAAGATGTTTGTGCGAGGCGCGGGTGCGTCTAGGCCTCCGGGTCCACGGCCTGGAAGCGGAACCAGACCCGGCCGTCGGGAAGGTGAACGATCGCGACTCGCACGGGCTGTCCGATCCGGAGCGATTCCTCGTCCCCATCGATACGAGCGAGAATCTGGAGGTCGGTCCCCTTGAGCTTCACCATCCCGACGACGAAGGGGAGGTCCGCCTCCATCCCCAGCGGGGCCCCGACCTTGACGGAGGTGAAAGCGAAAATCTCACCCTCCTGGGGCAAGTCAATCCACTCCATTTCGTCGGCATTGCAATGGGGACAGATGACGCGAGGCTGCCAGAGAACCTCCTCGCACGCCGTACATCGCGTGGTCGTCAGTCGACCTTCTTGGAGATGCTGGAAGAAGGGGTGGATGCGGGTATGCTCCTCTCCTTGCAGAGGGTAAAAGTCCAGGAGGTGGGGGACCCGCCGCTCCGCCTTGGCCTTGACCATCTCCTCCCTCACGAAGCCCGGTGAAGGACCAGGACGCTGTGGTTGTTGGCGTTCCCGCTGAGGTTGTGCGTCAGAGCCCACGTGCCACCCACGTACCGCTCTTGAGGCACCTGCCCCGTGAACTGCTGGACCACCTCGACGACCTGTGCGACCCCCGTCGCCCCCAGGGGGTGTCCACAGCCCAAGAGGCCCCCCCGGGTGTTCATCGGAAGCTGGCCGCCGATCTCCGACTGTCCCTCCTCGATGAACTGGCCACCCTTCCCCTTTTCCGCGAGGCCCAACTCCTCATACTCCATGATCTCTGAGATGCTGAAACAGTCATGGACTTCAGCCAGGTCCATGTCTTGGATGGTGACCCCCGCCATGCCGAGGGCGTCCCCCACCGCCCGACGCATGTGAGGCCATTCGGTGAGGCTTGGCAGGTTCACCGTCAGATTGCCCGTGGCCGCCTGTCCCACGCCCTCGATATACACCGGCGTGTCCGTGAATTCGCGGGCCCGGTCCTCCCCCGCCAACATCACGGCTGCGGCCCCGTCGGTGATCCCCGAGGAATCGAGGAGACGCAAGGGCGTTGAGACCATGGGCGAGCGTAGGACCTGGTCGAGGGAGACCTCCTTCGGAAAGTGGGCGTAGGGGTTCGTCGCCGAGAAGCGGTGATTCTTCACGGAGACGAGGCCTAGCTGCTCCCGGGTGGTCCCATACTCGTACATGTGGCGCTGGGCGACCATGGCGAAATACGGCGGAGCGGTCATGCCGGCCACGCCTTCCCACTCCCGATCCAGGACGGCCGCCAGGCTGGCCTGGGTCTCCGCCATGTCCGGGAGGTTCATCTTCTCCACTCCGACCACGGCCGCGATGTCGCTCAGGCCGGTGGCGATGGCCATGTACGCCATCTTGATCGCCGACTGGCCCGACACACACGCGAGCTCGGTCCGGGCGAGCATCCGGGTGGGGTGGATCCCGAGCTGTTCCGCCACCATGGGCGCGACGTAGCTCTGGAAGGCGAGACGTTCCGCCAGGGCGCTGCCGACGAAGAGGCTGTCCACCTCTTCCTTGGGGAGGTTGTCCACATCGTCGAAGAGGGCCTTCCCCGCCTCCTGGGCGAGCTCTTTCAAGGTGGCCTTCCGGACCCCCCACTTACACAGGCCCGTGCCCACCACGGCAACCTCGCGCACCACGACCGTAGAAAACAGGCTTCGAATGCTACTTAATCTCTGTGCGCCGCAGCCGCAGGATCGAGCGGATAAATTTCGCTTCTGACCGATTTCGTCTCTGATATTCGGAAAGCGTGGCTTAAGTAGAGCTAAGCCGGCATGCCTCTTGTGAAGACTAGCCGATGCTGGAACGTTCTCGTCCCCTGCTTGGTGATCATCCTTCTGCTGGTATCGGGCTGGGGAGCGGCCACCCCTCATATCCCGAAGGCCGTCGACCTTCCCGTCCGGTGGGAGAAAGTGGATCCGGCCCTCCTGGAGAGGCTGGAAGGTCTGGAGACGGGGGTCTCCGTGCAGGCCGTTCTCCGCCTGTCCCAACAAGCCGATCTGCAGGACACGAGGTTCCAGAGATGGGAGGTGGTCCATCGGTTGCAGACAACGGCCCGCTCCCAGGCCCTTCTCCTCCCCTACTTGGAGGACACGGGATTCACCGTGAAGCGGAGCTTCTGGATCGTCAACGCCCTGCTGGTGGAGGGCCCCGTCGGTCAGGTGGGGGAACTGACTCGTCCCGACGCGGTGGCCCGTGTCGTGGACAACTTCGAAGTCTCGCTGGTGGACGGCTCGCCTTCCTCGGACGCGGGAGCAACCAGCACCTTCACCTGGGGGCTGGCGCGAATCGGGGTCGACCAGGTGTGGTCCGAAATCGGCGTCCAGGGGGGCGGGGTCCGCGTCT
>JBHIDB010000120.1:0-3217 GCA_046759865.1 Thermoplasmata archaeon | reverse complement strand
GAGGCTTCCACGGAGGGCGAGGGGCGGAAGGTCCCCGTCAAGTAGGGCCTTCCCCCTTCCTCTTTTCTTCACTTCCTTGCTTCGGATTGGACCTTGGTCTTCCCCTCTGGGGGTGTCACCGGGCCGCTCGCCGGCTGTTCGTCACGATAGATTGCAGTGGGTCACTTTAGACGCCCCCCGCGGCAACATGGCGGGAAGAAGGTGCTATCACGCCAATGAAGCAGCGGTAGCCTCGAAGAGCCGCCTGAGGCAGGCAGTCATCACACCGAACTCGTCCGTTTGCCCCCTGAGATATGGCGCCACCTGACGCGGCGGCCTCCCACCTTCAATCTCCCTGCGAGGGCTTTCGGCCCTTCACGATCCAGAGAGGGAACGAAGAAGCGGAAATGTACTCTCCCCTTCGGAGTTGCCGTTCTCGGACCACGTCCAAGCGCTCCGCCTCCTTCCTGAACGATTCGTAAGCGCCCGGACCGACGCGCTTCGCCAGCTCGTCTCGCAATTCTCGGACAACTTGCACCAAACTTCTTACTGAGCTTTCTCGGACGGACGATGAGCGTTTCCCGCCGGGAGCTGCGACGACAGGAGCATGCACCATCGGACGAATTTCACGCAACCCGGCCTGCTTGAGCAGGGTGGGAGTCTTTCGTCCGAAACCAAGATCGCTGCCCCCTGACGTCGATCGGAGAAGCCTGCGATGAAAGTCCAACTCGCCCGGTACCGAAGAGCATCCGTGTTCGGCCAAGAAATCCGGTTCCATGACGGCGACGAGGCCACCTGGCTTCGCCACGCGAACCATCTCTCTCAGCGCCTCGATCGGTCCGGGCAGGTTCATCAGAAGACGACGACAGAGCACCAAGTCGGCGGAATCAGACCGAACGGGAAGACGTGTGGCTTCCGCCTGGACCGCCAGGAATTCCTGCTTGGACTGAGCCCGTTGCAGGGCGTCACGATCGATGTCAAGCCCAACGGCCCAGGACCTCGTCCGGCAATTCCTCACCAAATAGGAGGTAAGGCTTCCCGTGCCGCAGCCGACGTCCACAATCGTCGACGTGACGTCAAGGTCGAGGAAGGCGCTCAGCTGCCGTGGAGTCAGCAGATCAGGATTGCCCATGAAGCACCCTCGTCAGAGACAGCACGGTACGTTGCCAAAACTCCTCACACCTGGTCCGTTCCTAAATCGAAGGTCTTAGAGGACGACAATGCCCCGCAGGAGCGAGGGGTCACCCTCCTCCAGGAGTCGAAAGCCCTCCCCGATCTCTTCCAAGGACAGACGATGACTCACCATCTCTCGCACTTTCAGACGCCCCCGTGCCGCCAAGTCGAGAACCTTTGGGAAGTCTTGTAGGCCGCATCCCAACGACCCCATGACCTCCATCTCTCGGAACATCAGCTTCGCGCCGCTGAAGGCCACCTCCTTGTCGGTGTAGCCCACCACCACCAGACGCCCGCCCCGTTTCAGAGTGTCGAAAGCCTGTCGAATCGTCGAGGGGTTTCCGATAGCCTCGAGGGCGGCATCCACGCCCCCGCCACTCAGACGTCGAACCTCCTTGGCGGGATCCTCCACCTCCCCCGGGTTCACCGTTTCCCAGGCCCCGAACGTCTTGGCCATGCGGAGCTTCTCTTCCACCAGATCTACGGCGACGGTCCGGGCCCCGGCCAATGCCGCAAACTGGACGGCCGCTAGGCCCACCCCGCCACACCCAAAGATGGCCACCGATTGCCCAGGCCGAATCCGGGCCCGGTTGACCACGGCGTGGTACGGGGTCGAGAAGGCATCGCTGAGGATAGAGGCCTCCTCCAATGGCACTTCCTCGGGAAGGGGGAAGACGGCCGAGGTGGGAACGGTCACGAACTCCGCAAACCCTCCGTCCCGGTGGTTCCCCAACATGACCATCCGCCGGCACAGGGTGCCGCGTCCGGCCCGGCAGTACTCGCAGTGACCGCACGGGATGACGGGCGGAAGGAGGACCCGTTGGCCCTGGAGGGGTGCATCCTCCGGAGCCTCCACCACCCCGCTGATTTCGTGGCCCAGGATCAGCGGTGGTTTCTTGAACGTCGGGACGCCGTGCAGATAGTGGAGGTCAGTCCTGCAGATGCCACAGGCGGCCACCCGCACGAGGACCTCCCCCACGTCCGGCTTCGGTCTCTCTACCTCTTCGACGCGGAGTCCCTTGTCCCCGTGGAAGACCGCGGCCTTCGTCAGCGATCCCTCCAGACGGGCTTCCTCTTCTCCAGGAACGCTGCGAGGCCCTCACGGGCGTCTTCCGTTGCCATGAGTTCGTCCAGATAGATCCGCTCGGCCTCCCTCAGGGTCTCCTCAAGTCGGAGGGTCAACCCCTGTCGCATGGCTCGCTTGGCCAGACCCACGGCAATGCGGCTGTTGCCCTCCAGTTCACTACAAATCTCGTCGATCCGGGCGTCCAGCTCGTCTGGGGGATAGACCCCGTTCACGAGTCCCATCTCCAAGGCTCTCTCCGCCGGGACCTCTCGGCCCAAGAGAATCAGCTCGGCGGCACCCCGGAGGCCCAGGAGGAAGGGGTAGAGTGTGGTCCCGAACGGTGGGAAGCTAGCGAGGCGAATCTCGGGCTGTCCCAGGGTTGATCCTGACGCGGCGTAGACGAGGTCGCAGACCATAGCCAGTTCAAGCCCCCCGCCGAGACAGTGGCCGTGTACGCGGGCCATCGTGGGGATCTCGAGATCTAAGAGGCCCATGAGGACCCGGTGGAACGTGCGCAGCATGGCTTCGACCCGATCTTCGCTGTGATCGGCCACGTCCACCCCGGCCGAAAAGCTCCTGCCCTCGCCGCGAAGGACGAGCACGCGGATGTCGACCGCCTTGGAGACCTCTTGGAGGGCGCCATCAATCTCCTCGAGCATCGCGACATTGAGGATGTTTAGAGGGGGACGCTGGAGGATCAGGGTGGCACGGCCCGCTTCGCGGTCCAGGCTTACTAGCGGCGTTCCCATCCTCGTCCTCCGTCGAATCGGAAGCCCATCAGGCGTCGGTCCTACGTCGCTTCAGCCGCCAATGGCCCAGGTAGGCTGCCCCGATGGCCCCGGCGAAGGGAGAATCGGGCGTGGCGTTGATTTTCATGCCCAGTCGATCCTCCAGGGCTAGGACTACCCCCGGGTTCAGAGACAACCCGCCCGTCAGGGTGACCTCTTCCTCCAGCCCAACCTGGCGCAGCAGGGCCAGGGTCCGATCGGCGATGGAGTA
>JBHIDB010000119.1:0-3250 GCA_046759865.1 Thermoplasmata archaeon | reverse complement strand
GTGAAAGAGTATCCACTCGGCATCTCGCCCGGCGAGGTCTTCACCGTATTTCGGGATGACCCCTGGAGCTTCTTGCTGGAAAGCGGAATGAACCGCTTTCAGCTTGGTCGCTTCTCCTTTCTTGGTGCTGATCCTTTTCTCACGTTCCAGGCGCGGGGACAAGAGATCGAGATCCGAGAGGATGGCCATGCGGTGACCTTTCAAGCGGACCCCTTCGACGCCCTCCGTGCGCTCCTCGAACGCTTCCGGGTCCGCTGGTCAATGCAACCCGTCCCCTTTCTCGCGGGAGCCGTCGGACACTTGGGTTACGATCTGGGCCGCCACATTGAACAACTCCCCTCTCTCGCCACTGATGATCTGCAGGTTCCGGACTGCCTCATGGGATTCTACGATCGAGGGCTCATCTTTGACCATGTCTACGGTCGTCTCTACGTCGTCTCGACCGGCCTGCCAGAACTCACCCCAGACGCGGCCGACCGCCGGGCGCGAGCCCGGGGGGAGGAACTGACTCGCAGGCTGGAGTGGCTTACGAAGTGGCGAACTCCGAGAATATCACCAGGGCAGCTGGGACCTCCGATCGGCGGCCTCCAAACCAACTTCACCAAAGATGGGTATCTCGATGCGGTGCGGAAAGCCAAGGAGTACATCGCCGCCGGGGACATTTACCAGGTCAACCTCTCCCAGCGCTTTTCCACTGGGATTGATGGGGATCCATTTGTGCTTTACCGGCGCCTCCATCGGATCAATCCCGTGCCATTCGGTTGCTTCCTCGATTATGGCGATGTCACCGTCGTCGGGGCCTCGCCCGAGCGGTTTCTGCGCCTCCGAGGTCAGCGGGTGGAGACCCGCCCGATGAAGGGGACGCGTCCACGCGGGAAGAACCCCGATGAGGATCGGTACCTGCGGACGGAACTGCTGAGCAGCGTGAAAGACCAGGCGGAGCTCGTCATGATCGTGGACCTTGAGCGCAGTGATTTGGGGCGGGTCTGCACGTACGGTTCTGTCCGAGTACCGACCGTGCGGGCCCTCGAGACGTACGCGACGGTTTTTCAGACCACCGCCAGAATTGTGGGTCGAATGCGGCCGGACCGGGACCGCATCGACCTCATCCGGGCCTGTTTCCCGGGGGGATCCGTGACGGGGGCGCCAAAAATCCGGGCGATGGAGATTATCGAAGAGCTGGAGCCCACCCGCCGGGGGATTTACACCGGCTCCATCGGGTATCTCGACTTTGGCGGAGATCTGGATATGAACATCGCCATCCGTACCATGATCTGTCGGGGGGACCACGTCTATTTCCAGGTGGGGGGGGGCATCGTGGCGGACTCTGATCCTGAGGCGGAGTACGAAGAGACGTTGGTGAAAGCCAAGGCCCTGATCGAGGCTTTGTTCTCCTGGCCCCTGCACGGGGGGGGCGTTAGTAGTTTCTTACCAAACGGAGGGCGATTCACACGGAGGATTGGACGATGACGGAGAAGAAGCTGCCCGTGGTCCCGGATGATGAGGTGGTCACGCGCCTGGAAAAGGAGCTTCCCGAGTGGTATCTGGAAGGGCGCTGGATCCGGCGCAAATTTAATACCGATGGATGGCCGACAACCTTGATGCTGGTAAATGCCATCGGATATCTCTCAGAGGCGGCCTGGCACCATCCAGACCTGGAGGTGACCTGGGGCAAGGTCTGGGTGAAGCTCCGGACCCATGCCTCTGGCGGCATCACCGAGCGCGACTTCGCCCTGGCCAAGATGATCGAGAAAGCGGCCGTGTGGCGACCCGAGGAGGGCTCAGCGATGGACGGCACCCCCAATAAGTGGGTGCGGTAGCTGCTTACCGATGACCGTTGACCGACGACCGTTCACCGACGACCGACATCCGATAACCGACCACCGACGTCCGACAACCGGCATCCGATAGCCGTCTGTCAACGACCGATGGTCGAAAAATGCTTCTGGTTCCTTACGGTCATCGGTCAACGGTCATCGAGTTGTGGGCGTCGGAAGTCGGTCATCGGAGCTGACAGCTGACAGCCATATACTTCGTATGATCGAGAGGAGGGAGGGTATGGGACCGTCCATGCTTGAAAGGCTTGAGATTCTCGAGAGACAAAACCGGTGGTTGAAGCGGGTGGGGGTTGTCGTCATGGTCCTCGCCGGCGCTCTACTTCTGATTGGCCAAGCACAGCCGAAATGGAAGATTGAGGCGGAGAGGTTCGTCGTCAAGGACGCGAACGGGAAGGTGCGAGCGGAGCTGGGCATGGCGGGGTATGGGCCGGCCCTCGTCCTTTACGACGGGGACGGGACGCGGCGGGCGGCTCTCGGCATCGCGCAGAAGGGGCCGGCCCTCTTTATCTTCGACACGGCCGAGAAGCGGCGGGCGGCTTTCGGTGTGGGGGAGAAAGGACCGGCCCTCGCCCTCTATGACGGGAACGGAAAAACCCTCTTCTTCAAGCCGTAAGGGAGAGGCCAAACCCGTCCTTCTCAGCCCGAGAGGCCCCGGCTTCGGCGAGAGATCTGGACCAACCCGTAGATAGCCACCGCGTACGCCGTGGCCACGTTCAGCGACTTCTTGTAGCCGAACTGGGGCACCTCAACAGCCAGGTCTACGAGATCCAGGAGTGCGTGACTGAGACCGGCCACCTCATTGCCCATCAGAAGACAGGCCGGGAACGCGGAGGGCGGGAACTCATCGTATAGAAGACTCCGGTCGGTGCGCTCCAGCGCCACAACCGTGTAGCCGTCCGCCTTGAGACGTCCGACGAGGGGGACGGGATCGGCCACGTGCTCCCACGGCACGCTGCGCGTCGCGCCCAGGGCGGTCTTCTCGATGGCTGGATTGGGCGGGCGGCCCGTGATCCCACCTAGGTACAGCTTCTGAATCCACGCCCCGTCGGACACCCGGAAGATGGCGCCCACGTTATACAGGCTCCGGATGTTGTCGAGCACGACCACGATGGCGTGGCGCGGCCGCAGCAGGGCTTCCTCTAACGACGCAGGCGACTCACGTTCCGTCGGGCGCTTACTCGGGGCGCGGGGCCCTCTATTGCCTTCCACTCCCTCCCTTGTGATCCATTCGTCCAAGAAGTTCTCCTCCGTGTAGGCGGTTTTCATCATACTGACTGATAGTCTCCCGCCACGGACGCTACCAGCCTCCCTCTTTTCAGTCAACTTCGTTAGCGTTAACCCCCGTCCGCTCCCACCGTCCCTAGCCCGGATTATTCACGAAGAGGTGAATAATCCGCCCTCCGGGCTTCGAC
>JBHIDB010000118.1:0-3254 GCA_046759865.1 Thermoplasmata archaeon | reverse complement strand
CCTCCGCGGCCCCATGGGCCAGGTTCCCGTTGATCTGCACGGCGTCCTTGAACCCGCCCGTCATGGAGGAGATGACCACGGGGGCGGCGAGGCGCTTGCCGAAGAGTTCCGTGCGTAGGTCCACCTCGTCCAGGTCCACCTCGGGGAGCGCGTCATGGAGGAACTGGACGTCGTCCCAGTAGTTGTGCCGGGGCCGGACCTCCTGGTCGAGGACGATGTCCACGTGCTCCCGCTTCCGCTCCGTCATTAGGAACCCCGAACCTCCGTGGCGGGGACGCGCTCGCCTCCCAGAACGGCGCCTACGCGACCCGGGACAAAGCCGCTCACCAGCAGACACCGAGACCCGTCGCGCGCGATGTCCAGCATCCGCAGGACCTTGGCCCGCATGCCCCCCGTCACGTCTTCCGGGGGTTCCGTCCAGGAGAGGTCGGGGACCTCGCCCCGAATCACGTCCAGGACGCGCCCCTCGGGCCCCACGATCCCCTCCACGTCGGCCACGAAGAGGGCCAGCTCCGGCCGGAGAGCGCGGGCGAGGTGGACCATGAGATCGTCCCCCGAGCAAATGGCGGCCCCCTGGACGGCGTCCAAGGCGGCGTCCCCATAGGTCACGGGAACCAGGCCGGCCCCTAGCGCCTCCTGGAAGGGGCGCGTCGAGAGGGACTCGAGGTCACCGGCTCGCATCCGAACGAGGGAGGCGGGGGGGACGGAGACCGCCGGGAGGCCGGCCGCGTGGAGGGCCTCTAACACCCTGCCGTTCAGGTCCCGCATCGATCGCTGGACCTCGGCGAAGGCCATCACCCCATCGTCGCCTCGGAGCCCCCGGTGGAGGCCGTGGGCGTGGGCCAGGGGATGCCCGAAGCTCCCCCCGCCGTGAACCAGACAGAGGTCTCCCTTGAAGGGTGCCAGCTCGGCGGCCAGCTCGGCCAACACCTTTCGCCGGACGCGGGGCCGGGAACCCTTGTAGGTGAGGGCGCTGCCTCCCAGCTTGATGAGATACATGGCCCGACGCTCGCAACGGAGCAGGAGGCTATTTAACGCTTCGGCGAGACCGATTGCTGCTACTTCGGGGTCTGATTATCATTCTCGATTCTTAGAATGGGGACAGTGGCCTTATGAAGGGGGTCCGCGCGAGCACGGGGCATGGCGAATATCCGACGGGTCATGCGTGCCCTTGCGACGAGCATCGTCGTTGGCTCCGTCCTCACGGTGGTCCTCTCCTTTTACGTCGCCTCGGAGACGGGGTACGCGTACGCGCCCCTGGTCTCCTTCCGCACCTACAACGGCGTCCTCGTGGCCAGTGCCCTGGTCCTCGTAGGGACCCTCGGGGCGGGCCTGCTGACGCTGTTGCGTGTGGATACCCACGCCCGATCCGTGCTCCTGGGCGTGGAGACGAAGCTGCGACGGGAGGTCGACTGGCCGGTCTCCAGCCAGGACGCGGAGCGACTGGCCCGGGAGTTTGTGACCCAGGGCCCTGAGACCGCGGCCACCCAGGCGATCAGCAAGGACCTGAAGGTCTACGACAAGCTCAAGCGGTTCCGCGGGGATCTGCGGACCCTCTTGGCCGCGCCGCTGGGCCTGCTGGCGGCCATCTTCGGGATCTCTGCCTGGGCGCTGCCGGCGGAGGTCTTCCTCCAGAACGTCCACGTGGTGAACACGACCCTGCTATTCTTCGTGAGCTACGGCCTGGTCGTGGCCGTCGCGGCCGTCGTGGCGGTCGTGAGCGTGCTGCTCTCGACCCGGGCCGTCGCGACCCAGTAGCGCCGCTCCCCCCTCGGGCAGGCGGTAGACCCGAGACCCGCCAACGGTTTAATAGCGAGGGGGCCGTGAACCGCCCATGGTCCGCAAGCCCGCCAAGATGTATCGGGAGGCCAAGGGGCAGCCCTACACGCGGCGGGAGTACATGGGGGGCGTCCCCAATCCTCGCATTGCCCAGTTTGACATGGGGAACCCCCAGGGTGAGTTCCCGCTCACGGTCCGCCTCGTGGCGGAGGAGGGGTGCCAGATTCGTCACAATGCCCTCGAGGCCGCCCGCATCGCCGCCAACCGGTTTATCTCCCGGCGGGCGGGCCAGCAGTATCACCTCCGGATCCAGCCCTTCCCCCACATCGTCCTTCGGGAGAACAAGGTCGCCGTGGGTGCCGGGGCCGACCGCATCTCCGACGGCATGCGGGGGGCCTTCGGGACGCCCGTGGGGACGGCGGCCCGTGTTCGGCCGGGTCAGACCCTCATCTACATTCGGACGATTCCCCAGCATCGTGATCGGGCCAAGGCGGCCCTGAAGAAGGCGGGGTACAAGCTGCCCACGCCCACCCGCATCGTCGTGGAAGCCTCGTGAGCGCTTCGGCCCAGCGGGGAGCGGTCATGGACCTGGGGCCCGCCCTCGAGGCGATTCGCGATCGGGGTTGCAAGACCGTCGGCATCCAATACCCCGATGGCCTGCGCCTTCGGGCCCTCGCGATGGCGGAGGACCTGGAGCGCGAGGCGGGGGTCATGGCTATGGTCTCGGCCCAGCCCACCTTCGGCGCGTGCGACGTGCCGCAGATGCCCGTGGACCTCATCGTCCAGGTCGGTCATGCCCCGATGCCGTACCTGAACCTGCAGAAGGTCATCTTCGTCGAAGCGCCCATGGCCTTCCCCTCCCTGGACTTCCTGGAGGCCGCCCTGCCGCTCGTCGGAGACCGCGTCGGGCTCCTCACGAACGTACAGCACCGGCCGTGGGTGTGCGATGTCGTTTGCTATCTGGAGGAACACGAGAAGGAGGTTCTGGTGGGGGGACCGGATGGGCGAACGGCTTACGAAGGGCAGGTGCTGGGCTGCGACGTCCATCCCGCGCGGGAGGTCGAAGATCGGGTGGACGCCTTCCTCTACGTGGGCACCGGCGACTTCCACCCCCTGGGCGTGGCTCTCGCCACGGAGAGGCGGGTCGTCGTGGCGGATCCCTTCACGGAGGAGGTGCGGGACCTCACGAAGGTGAAGGATCGGATCCTGCGGACCCGCCACGCGGCCATCGCCTTAGCCCAGGAGGCGAACTCCTTCGGAATCATCGTCTCCCGGAAGGTCGGGCAGTACCGCATGGCTCTCGCCCGGAAGATCAAGGCCCTGTTGGAGTCCAGGGGGAGGAAGGCCTACCTTCTCCTCTTGGACAACGTGAGCCCCGAACTCCTGCAAGGACATCGGGTGGAGGCCTTCGTCAACACGGCCTGCCCCCGTATCGCCATCGACGATGCTGCGCGGTACGAGAAGCCGATGCTGAC
>JBHIDB010000117.1:0-3290 GCA_046759865.1 Thermoplasmata archaeon | reverse complement strand
TTCCTCGTCGCCTCCATCCTGCCGTTCTTCGTGGGTGTCTTGGCAGCCTATCAGGCCGCGAACGTCTTCGACCCGCTCCTATTCGCCCTCTCCTTAGTCGGCGTGATCCTGTTCCACCTCGCGACGAACATGCTCAACGACAACTTCGACTACAGGAGCGGGAACGACCTGGCTGTCGAGCATGAGAACCCCTTCGCGGGTGGGGGCCGGGTCCTCATCACCGGGCGGGTCAACGTGAACGTGCACCTGGCCGTCGCGGTGACTATCCTCATCGCGGGCGTCGCCGTGGGCCTCCTGATCTTCTTCTTCCTCGGGGGCTTCGGAACCTTCGCAGGCCAGCTCCTCTTCGTCATCGGCGTCGTGGGCGCGGGTTCCGTCTACTCCTACGTGGGCCCCCCGTTGAAGCTGGCCAATCGGGGGCTGGGGGAGTTCTTCGTCGGTCTGGCCTTCGGGCCCCTCGTCGTCATCGGGGCTTACTTGGTGCAGACGAGGACGGTCACCCCTGGGGTCGTCTTCCTCTCTCTCTCCATGGGCCTCCTCGTGGCGGCCATCCTATGGATCAACGAGTTTCCAGACGTCAGCGCGGACGTCTCTGTGGGGAAGAGAACGCTCATGGCGCGGGTGGGGCCCGAGCGAGCGGTTAACGTATACATTGGCCTCGTGATTGCGGCCTTTCTCACGCCTGTGTTGGCCGCTCTTCTCCGGCTGGTCCCCCTGACGACACTCCTGACCCTTCTGGCCGTGCCCTTCGCGATACGGGCCATCCGAGGCTTGCGAGCGAACTATCAGGATCCCCATGCCCTGATTCCGGCGAATGCGGGCACGATTGGTTTGACCGTGGTGTTCTCGATTCTGCTCCTCGTGGGACTCGGTCTTGGAATCTTCATCAGGATCTGACCGAGCCCGACGGAACAGCAGCCCTCAGAGGTGCGGTCTCTGGATGAATGTGAAGGAGGTGGCATCGGAGGTGTTGTCGAGGAAGGAAGGTTGCCCTAATGGACCGAGCGGGATTTGAACCCGCGACTTCGGGCTTGCAAAGCCCGCGATCTTCCAGGCTGATCTATCGGCCCCGTCTGGCAATCCCAGAACGGCTAAAAAGCGTCCGCTTTCCGGTGGCTCACTTATCGACCGATTAGAAGACGCTCCGCCAGGAAACGGGGCAAGTTCGCCCTCAGGATCTTCTCGTGGATAGCCTCGACGTCATAGGTACTCCTCCGTAGCTCGGCATCCCCCTCGGGCAAGTCAAGGACCGCCCAGGAGGCCCTGGGATCTCCGTCCCGAGGCTGACCGACGCTCCCGGGATTCAGGAGAAGTCCGTCCTTCGTCTTCTTCACGAAAGGTACGTGAGTGTGGCCCATGACCAGGACCTCGGTCCCTGCCAATCGGAGGAGGTCGGCATCCGCCTGGTGTGGGAAGACGTACTCATCCGGGTCCGCCGGACTCCCGTGCACCAGTCGGATGGTCGTGTCCGCGCTGTTCGTGTCGAGCTCGATGGGAAGGCCGGCGAGGAAGCGTTCGGAAGCCGTGTCTAGCTGCCTGCGCGTCCAGTCGATGGCTCGGGCTGCGTACGGGTTGAACCAGGACGCGTCCCCGCTTAGGGCGGCTCGATCGTGGTTCCCTTGAATCGATGCGACCCCCCGAGACTGGAGCAGACTGACGACTTCATTCGGGTAGGGATTGTAACCCACGATATCCCCCGCGTTCAAGACGCGCTCCGCCCCCGCCTCCTCCGTCGCCTCGAGGACCACTTCCAGGGCGGGCAAGTTGCTGTGCACGTCGGAAATCAGGGCCAGGCGCAAGCGATCGACTCCGCCTAAGTCGAGAGGCTTTATATTCGCACGCACGCCTCCTCGTAGCGCCCCGTGACCTCCGCCAAGGACATCCTAAATAAGACCGTCATCACTCGAGACGCCCGCGTCCTGGGGAAGCTCGGCTCCCCCCTCGTGAACGACGCGTGGAAGGTCCCCCGCCTCGCCATCCTCCTCGGCCGAGACGTAGCAGACCGTTTGGAGATCCGGAAGCCCTTCTTTGGGAGCCCGAGGGTGTACGTGGAGCCCTCCGAGGTCTCCTCCTTGACCGACAACCTCGTCCTGCAGCGGAAGCTGGACGAGATGCCAGACCACTTCCAGGAGCGGGGGGCGGGGATGGAGGCCCAGGTCCTATTGGGCCGGAAGGTGCAAGGCGAGGAGGAGTACGCTTTCGGGGACGCGGAGGACCTGGCCATCGACAAAGCCCATTGGCGGGTCTCCGACGTCCTGGTGGACGTCCGCCGGAAGGCGGCCGACGACATGGGATACCCCATGACCATCTTCGGCTCCTGCAAAGCGAAGGTTCCCGTCCGGGTCGTGGAGGAGGTGAAGGACGCCCTTCAGCTCTCCGTCGGACCCGACGACTTCAAGAACTACATCATCAAGGCACGGTCCCGGGACTAACCCTATTAGCGGGACGGGCGCTTTCGCGCTGTGGATGAGGTCCAGGTCCTGCCCGGCATCAAGGCGACCCAGGACTACGCGCTCTACCACGAGGAGGAGAAGGCCCTCGTCATCTCCGACCTCCACCTGGGCTACGAGGGAGCCCTCCGCAAGCAAGGCGTTTCCCTCCCCCGGTTCCAGAAGCAACACATGATCGAGAGACTGGACCACCTCCTGGACCGCTACGCCCCGGAGAAGCTGGTCATCGCGGGGGACTTCAAACACGAGTTCTCCCGGAACCTCCGGGAGGAGTGGAGCGAGGTGACGGACGTGCTGAACTTCCTCCAGGGGAAGGTGGAACCTGTCCTCGTACGAGGGAACCACGACAACTTCCTCCTCACCATTCTGTACCGGAAGGGGCTTGAACTCCACGAGCCAGCCTACGACCTCGGCCGGTTCGTCGTGACCCACGGACACCTGGAGGTGGAGGCGCCCACCGGCCTCATCATGGGCCACGAGCACCCCTCCCTACGGTTGAAGGACACCATCGGGGCCTCCGTCGGCCTACCCTGCTTTACAGTCCGCGAGGACCTGATCATCCTCCCCGCCTTCAGCCCGCTCGCCCACGGATCCGACGTCCTCCGCGGGCCCTACCTGTCCCCCATGGTGTCCCGGAAGGCCGTCCTGGGTTCGCAGCTCTACGGGCTCGACGAGAAACTGGGAATCCTCGAATTCGGCAGTGGGGCCGAGCTCCTGGCGGGCTAGGACTACCGCCCCACCTCCCAACGCTTATTACCGTTCTCTCGGATAGCGGCCCCGATACTATGCCAGACAAGACGACCCTCTCCGTCATCAAGGCGGACGTGGGGAGTGTCGCGG
>JBHIDB010000116.1:0-3402 GCA_046759865.1 Thermoplasmata archaeon | reverse complement strand
GACGCGAACATCTTCAGCCGGTCCGTCATCATCTGCTTCCGCTCCTCCTCCGGGGCGTCAGCCATCATCTTAATCATGTCTTCCATGCGGTCTCGCTCCTGGGATTGTTTAGGGGGTTTTACTCCCTTAAACCCTGCGCACGGAAGTCGGCGGATTCCAATTGGACAACCCGTGGAATCCACGGTTTTAAGGAGGAGGGAGGTCATTTTGACCCACCATGGCCCAAGTCCTTGAGGTCGCCGACGCGATGAATCGGAGGATCCTTAACCTGTTGCAACTGGACGGTCGGACGACGACGGCAGAGATCGCCCGTCGTTTGCACCGATCCGAGTCCTCGATACGGGAGCGGATCCGACGCATGGAAGCGAAGGGCATGATCAAGGGCTACTTCGCCTGTGTGGACAAACGGGCCTTGGGCTATCGATCGGAGGCCTTTGTCTTCTGCAACATCGGTCCCCCGGATCAGACCGCAATCTTGGATGAACTCCTACGCTTGAAGCACGTCACAGGCATCTTCCATATCAGCGGGGCGAAGCGCTTCCTGCTGAAGCTCGCGGCCCGCGACAACCAGGAACTCCGGGGTGTCATCAACCGGACCCTCATTCCCCTGGGCATCACAGACGTGGATTCCCACATCGTGATGGACGTGACGGCGAAGTTCCCCCCGGACGCGGTCGTGGACGAGTAGGGGCGATTTCCCGGCGCACGCTCGGAAAAGGTTTATGCGCCTAACCTGCCTCGTGCTCATCGTGACCGAAGGGGAGGGACAGGTCGAGGTGATCCTGCCGAGAGCCCTCCTGGATTACTCCAAGGGGCGGGACTCGGTTCAGCTTCCGGGGACCACTCTCGCAGAGATCTTCGGCGGCCTGAATGCGGAATTCCCTGGGCTACGCGAGCGCCTTGTCGACGACCAGGGGAACGTCCGACGGTTCGTCCACGTGTTCGTGAATGGAGATTCCGTGCACCCCTTGGAACCCGAGGCCGTGGAGCTTCGGCCCGGAGACCAGGTTCACATCCTTCCTTCGGTCGCGGGAGGCTGACATGGCGAAGATCAAGAAGGGAGATACCGTCCTCGGCGTGGGGACCCGGAAGGGCCTCTTCGTGCTGCACTCGAGGGACCGGAGGCGGTGGCACCTGCGAGGCCCCTCCTTCGAGGGGCTGACCACGATGCACGCGGTGCTGGACCCGCGGGACGGGAGGACGATGTGGGTCGGCGTCAATACCGGTCACTGGGGCCCGACCGTTCAGCGAAGCACCGACTTCGGGGAGACTTGGGAGCGCGGGGAGGAGGGCCCCCACTACGACAAGGACTCGGGACTCAGCGTGGAGCGCATCTGGCACGTGGAGCCCGGGCTGGACGAGGAGCTCTGGGCCGGCGTAGAACCCGCGGGGCTCTTCCGGAGCGACGATGAAGGAAAGACGTGGCAGTCGGTGCGTGGCCTGAACGATCGTTCCGACCGCAAGGACTGGCAGCCAGGCGGCGGGGGCCTCTGCCTTCACACGATCGTCCCGTACCCCGGGGACCGGAAGCGTATGCTGGTGGGAATCTCGGCCGTCGGGGCCTTCGGCACCAACGACGGCGGCGACTCATGGCGCCTGATGAACGGGGACATTAAGGGCGAATACATCCCGGGGGGAACCCTCAAGGAAGAGGAGCTCGGATCCTGCGTACACAAGATCGTCCGCGACTCTGGGGACCCCGCGATCGTCTATCAGCAGAACCATGGAGGCGTCTTCCGAAGGGCCCGGGGTGACGCCGGCTGGAGCGTCATTGAGGAGGGCCTTCCGGCGAGTTTCGGCTTCCCGATGGCCACCCATCCTCACGAACCCCGAACCGTCTACGTCGTCCCCCTCGCAGGCGACTTCAATCGCGTGACCCCCGACGGCATGATGGCCGTCTACCGCACCACGGACGGGGGGAAGCGTTGGGACCGGCGGGATGCCGGCTTGCCCCAGAAGGACGCGTACCTCACGGTGTTGCGGGAGGGCCTGAGCACGGACGCCAACGACCCCGCCGGCGTCTACGTCGGAACGAAGACCGGCCAGTTGTACTACAGTCGCGATGAGGGAGACAGCTGGCACCTCCTCCGGGACCATCTTCCCCCCATCGTGTCCGTGGAGGCGGGCATCGCCGGCTGAAGGCCTCTCGCAGGCAGTCCGATGGTCTTACGCGTCTTCAATACCGCCACCCGGGCGAAGGAGCCACTGGAGCCGGCCAGCGGCATCGTGCGCATGTACGTCTGTGGGCCCACGCCCTACCATTACTCGCATCTCGGCCACGCCAAGGCCTACGTCATGGCGGACGTCATCCGGCGCTACCTGGAGTACCACGAGTTCGAGACGCGCTTCGTCCTCAACTTCACGGACGTGGAGGACGCCATCACGGTGCGTGCGCGGGAGAAGGGCGTCTCCCCGGACGCGCTGGCCCAGCGGTACATCGATGCGTTCTTCGAGGACATGGACCGCCTCAAGATTCGGCGGGCTGACGAGTACCCCCGGGTCACGGAGCACATCGAGGACATACTGGCCGTGGTCGGGGACCTGGTCGCCTCGGGCGCTGCGTACGTCGTGGATGGGGACGTGTTCCTTCGAACTGGGGAGGGCGACTACGGCCGCCTAAGCGGGCACGCGCCGGGGGAAATCGCGGTGGAGCAGATTAAGGGCGGCGGCGGACGGGAGGGGCCCTTGGATTTTGCCCTCTGGAAGCGGTCCCGGGAAGGAGAACCCGCTTGGGAGAGCCCGTGGGGACCCGGGCGGCCGGGGTGGCACGTGGAGTGCTACACCATGGCCACGAAGTACCTGGGCCCGAGTTTCGACCTGCACGGTGGGGGCCGGGACCTCATCTTCCCCCACCACGAGAGCGAGGGCCTGATCGCAGCCGCCCATGGCAAGGGACCCTTCGCCCGGTACTGGTTTCACAACGCCTTCATGACCATCGAGGACCAGCGGATGGCCAAGTCCCTCGGGAACTTCGTAACCATCCGGGAGGTCCTGAAGGACGTGGACTGGGAGGTCCTCCGCTTCTTCGTCCTCAAGACGCACTATCGGGAGAACAGCACCTACACGGAGGAGGCCCTGCGGCAGGCGGCGGCGGAGCACGCGGAGATCCGCAACGCCATCGTCCGCTCGCGTGAGGAGTCCGAATCCGATCGGCCCGGAGAGGACGAGGCACTGGTCGCCGGGCTCTCGCGGATGCGGGAGAAGTTTGAGGAGGCGATGGACGACGACTTCGACACGGCGGGGGCGACGGCGGCCGTCCTCGAGCTGGCCCGCAAGGTGAACGATGCGGGTCCCCTGCCCGCGGCCACCGCGGACGCCATCTACACCCAGTTTTGCGAGCTCTGCCAGGTCCTCGGCCTCTGCGAGGAGGAGTTCGAGGACTAGGTCGATAACCTTTTACCG
>JBHIDB010000115.1:0-3409 GCA_046759865.1 Thermoplasmata archaeon | reverse complement strand
CTCGGGGAGATGTGGCGCACGGTGGAGCCCCCGGACTTCCAAGTGCCCATCGTGCGGGGCCTCGTAGCCGAGGACGGCGGGGAGGACTACCAGAGGTACAAGATCACGGAATCCGGCGTCTCGCCGCGGGCGCTTCCGGGACAATCCGGTCTCATGTTTGTCGCCGGCAGCGACGAGCACGACGAGAAGGGAGAGCTGATTAGTGACGTGCTGGCGGGCATCCCCGAGCACGTCGATACGCGCACCCGCATGATGGAGAAACGGATGCGGAAGCTCGAGACCGCCCTGAACGAGATGAACCCTCCCGAGCTGTGGGGGCCGAAGAAGGCGGACCTGACGATCGCCTCATGGGGGTCCACCCAGGCAGCGGTGCGGGATGCTTTGGAGACCCTCAGGGCGGACGGCATCTCCGCCAACTCCTTGGAGTTCTTCGACCTCTGGCCGCTCCGCGTTGAGGAGGCGCGAAGTGCCTTGCAGGCGGCCTCCGAGACTCTCATCGTCGAGGGCAATTACACGGGTCAATTCCACCGTCTGCTACGGGCGGAGACGGGGATCCGGCTGGACCACGAGCTCCTCAAGTACGACGGGGAGCCGTTCTACCCGCGCGAGATCGTGCAGAAGGCCCAGGAGGTGTTGCATGGCCGTTGAGGTCCACGTCATCAAATCGGACACGAAAGTGACGTGGTGTCCGGGCTGCGGTGACTTCGGGGTCCTGAATGCCACCTTGAAGGCCATTCAGGCTATCCAACTTGATCCCAAAGACCTGGTCGTGGTCTCCGGCATCGGCTGTTCGTCCAACTTCCCCCACTTCTTGCGGTCTTACGGGTTCCATGGCATCCACGGACGGGTCATGCCTGTGGCCACGGGGATTCGCCTCGCTAACCCGGAGCTCACGGTCCTCGCCACCGGTGGCGACGGAGACGGCTACGGCATCGGCCTCGGCCACTTCATCCACGCGATGCGGCGAAACTTCGACCTCACGTACGTGGTCATGAACAACGAGATCTACGGGCTAACCACGGGACAGGCGTCACCCACGAGCGAACGGGGTCATGTCACGAAGTCTACGCCATGGGGCTCCATCGAGTGGCCGGTCAACCCTATCGCCCTAGCCCTGAGCGCCGGGGCGTCCTACATCTCGCGCGGGTTCTCGGGGGATCCCAAGCAAATGGCCACGCTGATCGAGGGGGGGTTGAAGCACAAGGGGTTCGCACTCGTGGATGTCTTCTCTCCCTGCGTCACCTACAACAAGGTAAACACGTACCCCTACTTCCGCGAGCGGGTATACAAGCTGGAAGACGAGGGCCATGATACGTCGGATCTGCTTGCCGCGTACGCAAAGGCCCACGAGTGGGGGGACCGCATTCCCATAGGCCTGTTCTACCAGGTCGAGAAGGAGACCTACGAGGAAGAGGAGCCAGCGCTGCGGAAGGGGCCCCTCGTGGAGCAACCCCTCGGTCTTTCTGAGGAGCAGGGGAACGCCCTGGTTCAGGAGTTCCGTTGAGGCCGCCCTGGACAGAACCTGCGCCCGGCAGCTCTGGTTTGCCCCCGTGTCACTCGGCGCAGGGCAATCTCGTTCGGACTGTCGAAAGAACCGAGGGATGGGGCCGGGAAGGAGCCACCATCCCCCGGCGGGATCGAATCAGCTTACAACCAGTCCGCCTTCCAGAGACATGTACTGGTGGCCCCAGCCACAGAACTGGTTGCACAGGATGTCGAAGGATCCCGCCGTATCTGCGACGAACGTCGCGATCGTGGGGGAGGCCGAGTCCCCTACCGCGGCAATGTCGAGGTCGTATCCGCTGATCATGACGGAGTGGTCCTCCAAGCCTTGGGCCTCCGCCTCTTCGATGAGGTCGTGGATTTCCGGGCCAGTCTTGTCGCCAAATTGGGTGTTGTTCTCCCACGCCGCGATTGTCCGATCGACGAGCACCCCATGAATCGCATGGCTCAAGGCCTCGGCACCCATGACCAAGAGGGTCACTTCCGTGTCTCGCGCTACTTCGATTCGCGGCACCTCGATGCCGTCCTCGTCGTAGATGACGAAGCCCCAGTGATACGCCACTACTGTGAACGTCGCCTGGGGTGCCGGAGCCGGGGCAGTCAGAGCGATGACGCCCCCTCCTATGACGAGCCCGACAACCAGCGCTGCTCCAATCCCAATCCAGAATTTTCTTTCTTCCATAGAACGAACTGCGCCTTTCAAGGCTATAAAGTGGGAAGACGATTCCTCCGACTGGCTCCCAGCGTTGGGAATGTGCTCCCATGCTTATCAAGGACCGACGGCTTCAAAACGCGTTGTTACACGCCCTGGCCGATGAGCAGAGTAGACGCATCCTGACGGCCACGAGCTCCCGCCCCCGTTCCGCCATGGACCTCATCCGGGAGGAGGAGCTCCCAAGTTCGTCCGCCTACCGGCGCATCCACGACCTTGAGGAGGATGGCCTGTTAGGGGTCGCCCGGACGGTGCTCACGGCCGACGGGAAGAAGTACCAGATGTACAAGGCGGCGTTCCGGGAGGTGAGCGTGAGTTTCCAGGGCGGAGAGGTCGTGGTCACAGCCGTCCCCAATTTGGATGTTGTTCAACGGACGTTCCGGCTGTTCCAATCCTTCCAGGAGGGGGTCTGATGGTGGAACACCTGGTTCTGGTGGCCGTGAAGGTGGGTGTCCTGATCCTGGGCGCCAGCATCTCACTCCTGGCATTTCTCGCCTACCGGAGGACTGGGGTGGCTCTCATGCTGGCCCTCTCCCTCGCATTCCTGTTCATCGCCCTAGGCACCTTCGCGGAGGGCCTGTTGTTCGAGGTCTTTGGGTGGGATCTCTCGGCCGTGCACCTCATCGAGTCCACCTTCATCTTGTTGGGTCTGGCCACGCTGGCCATTCTCCTTCGCCCGCACGGGGTGCTTCCCCCGGCCTCGGCAGGCCTCGAGGGAGAGCCACGAAGGGAGGACGGGTCATGACGGGCCATTGGTTGCTGATTGGGCTCCGGATCGGGGTCCTTGCCGCGGGGGCCCTCGTGACCCTGTGGGCCCTGCGCCTCAGCATCCGCGCCCCGGGCCACCGAGGCACCTATGTCCTCCTGGTCTTGGGTTTCGGCCTGTTCACCCTCGGGGCGGTCGTGGAGGGCGTCCTGTTCGAGTTCGCGGGATGGACCCTCCTGGACGCGCACACCGCCGAGGCCTTCCTGACCGGGGCGGGGCTCGCCCTCATCCTCCTCTCCATCGTCCAGAGCCGGGTGTAAGGGGCGAAGGAGTTCGGGCATGCACCAAGAGAGGGGGAAGCCGGCACGGGCCCGCCTCGGCACGGGAGCTTGGAGGCTCCTCCATGCCCTCGCCCTCCAATGGCCCTGCGGTCGATGTCGCCCCAACCTGAGAGCCTGGATGGAAGGTTTCCACGACGCGATCAACGT
>JBHIDB010000114.1:0-3498 GCA_046759865.1 Thermoplasmata archaeon | reverse complement strand
TCTCCCCGGGAAGCCCGATGATGGCGGTGAGGGCGGGGAACCACTTGTTCTCGTTCAGGATCTTGATGGACTCTCGGACTACCTCGGGCCACTCTGAGGGCTTGTAGGGCAGGAGCTTCCGAGGCATGATCTTCTCGACGAGGGGGACGCTCCCCGTCTCGAGCCCGGACTGGATTCCGACCCACTTCTGACGACTGGCGTGTCCGTTCAGAATCTGGCTGAGGTCCGCAATCAGATCGGGGTCCGCGGCGACGGAGGCCAGCGTTCCGTGGGTCGGATTCCCAGACTCGATCCCCTTGACGTCCATGACCGCCTGGAAGATCTCCTTGATGGCGTCCGCGTTGGGCATCATCGTCCGGTAGTTCTCCACCTTGTACAGGAAGATGTCATCGGAGTGAAGCCAGGCGTTCTTGAGGCCCACTCGGGCGTTGATGGAGGCCTCGTGCTGGATGTACTCGGACGAGAAGTAGCGGAGCTTTCGGAGGGTGACCTCGCAGAACTGGCAGCCGCGGCCGCACCCCCGCATCACCTCGACCATGCCGTGCATGCTTGGCGCGACAATCGGGGGGATCTCCTCCATCTTCGGGGGGTTCAACGGCTCGGGATACATCTCGGGGGCCGTGCCGTCCATGATGTCCCGAAAGATGTCCCCCGCAATGTGGTCGACCTCCCCCGCTACGAGGTGGTCGATGCCGTAGCGCTCCTTCTCCTCCGGCCGGTAGTCGAAGTGCCAGACCCCCGCGCCCCCGACGACGACCTTGAACTTCCGGTTCCCGTTGGGGAGGTTCATCACCAGGTCTTCGAAGCACGCTTTCGTGTAGGGGGTCATCACCCCGCCGTTCGTGAAGCTCATGCTTACGGGACCCAGGCCCAGAGGATCCATAGTGTGCAGCCCGACCACCTCGGTCTCGGGGCCAATGAACCGGTTCACGTGATGCGGATGGGCGACCACGATCTCCTCCCGACCAAAGTCGCTTAGCAGGGCGGCTTCCAACTTCCGGAGGCCATAGGGGGCCCAAACGGCCTCGCCGTTCCGGTTGGGAGGGTTCGGAGCCAAGGCCCGGAAGGCGAAGCGTGAGTGCCAAAAGTCCACAGGGATGCAACTGAAGAAGGTGGCAAGGGGCAGCTCACGAAAGTTCGTCATCAGGCTGTAGTCTGCCGTCAGGACGATTCGGGCCATCTTTCATCCACCCCCCAGTGGTCGAGGATAGCGGGTTCCTCCGCTCCGCGTCACCGTCTCGGTGGGGCTCATCCCCTCGAGACCTCCCTCCAGTACCCCGCAAACGGGGGGACAGGAACGCGATTTTCCGCCTCATCGCCAGGCCCAAATTTAACGTTTTCCCGCATTGACAGAGACCGTCCAGGCTCGGAATAACGCCGTGATTCCCGCGCGCCTAGGCACTCAACCTAGAAATATGCTTGGGGTTTAGACGGACCGATGGCCGTATACCCCTACGGGCCCGTTCGGCCCCGAGTCCGTTTCAGTCGGACCGAGGTGCGGCACATCCTCCTTGCCATGGCCGTCCTCATCTTCGCCTTCGCCATCGTCCTCGCGGGGGGGCTGGCCCGTATTGCGGCGGACGCGTCTCTCCTCCTTGGCGCTGGCATCCAGGCCGCCGTAGCTGTTCCAACGGCGTTCCTCCTGCACGAACTCGGCCACAAGATCGTGGCCCAGGGCTACGGTCTCCCCGCTGAATTTCGCGCCTGGACGTTCGGCCTGTTCTTCGCCCTCTTTACGGCCTTCGTGGGGTTCCTCTTCGCGGCCCCGGGGGCGGTCGTCATCGGAGGGGTGGCGGATCAGAAGTCGTACGGAAGAATCAGCGCCGCGGGTCCCGTGGTGAATCTGGCCATCGGCGGGGTGTTCACGTTCTTCTTCTTCCTCCTGCTCCTGGCGGGGTATGACATCCCCATCGTGGGCACCGTCAGCCTTCTCAGCCTCACGTTCATAGTCGCCTTCGTCAACGTCTTTCTCGGGGTCTTCAACATGCTACCCATCCCACCCTTGGATGGGTCGAAGGTCCTGCGGTGGGACCTCAGGGTCTACCTTCTCCTTCTAATCCCGCTCGTGGCCCTTCTCATCCTCGTCGGGTCCCGGCTCTTCGTTTAACCCCGGTTGATCAGGTCGGCGAAGAATCCCGCCCCGAAGCCGTTGTCCACGTTGACCACGACGACCCCAGGGACACACGTGTTCATCATCGCGAGCAGGGCGGCCAACCCATCGAAATTCGCCCCGTAGCCCACGCTCGTGGGGACGGCGATTACGGGTGCCTCGATCAGGCCAGCAACGGCACTTGGAAGCGCCCCCTCCATGCCCGCGACGACGATGGCTACCTGAGCTGAAACCAGGCCCTCCTTCTGGTCCAGGAGGCGATGAACCCCCGCCACGCCCACATCGTATAGGCGGGTGGTCCGATTGCCCAAGACCTCGCATGTGACAGCGGCCTCCTCGGCAACCGGTCGATCGGACGTCCCGCCGGTGGCGACCACGACCTGGCCGCGTTCCGGTTGGGCGGGGGATCCCACGAGGAGGAGACGGGCTTCCGGGTAGTAATGCACGGCGTCCTCAGGCAAGGCCCCTCTCACGGTCTCGAAGACCTCCTGCTCGGCCCTCGTGGCCAGGACACGTCTCGCATCCTTCGAGAGGCCCTTAAGGATGGTGGCCACCTCATCCGGAGATTTCCCGGGACAGTAGACCACCTCCGGGAATCCCCGCCGAATGGACCGATGGGTGTCCAGCTTTGCAAAGCCCAAGTCCTCGAAGGGGAGACGGCGAAAGGACTCCATGGCCTCGCCCACGGAGATCTCGCCTCCCTGGAGCTCCCTAAGGAGGCCCCGGAGCTTTTCCCGGTCCATGGGCCTAACCGACCTTCTCCCACTTCTCCAGCTCGAGCACGCTCGAGAGGGTGCCGCCGCGCTTGATCTCCTCGCGGATGCGGTTCTCCCGCTCCAAGACGTCTAAGGACCGATTCGCGATCTCCACGCCCATCTCCTGGGGGATCACTACGACCCCGGACTCGTCGCCCACGATCCAGTCTCCCGTTCGGACACGTCGCCCCCCGCAGACAATCTCGGGACCGATCTCGCCGTGTCCCTTGGGCTCCCCCGCGTGGGGCACGACCCAACGCGAAAAGACGGGGAAGTCGGCGTCCAGGATCGCTTCCATATCCCGGGAGGCCCCGTCGATGACCACCCCGGCGACCCCCTTCACCTTGCAGCTCCAGGAGGCGAGCTCGCCCCACACGGCGGTCGTCCCCCCGCCGACGTCCACCACAATGACCGTGCCCTCCGTCGCCTTGTCGACGGCTTCCACGGGTTTGGCCCAGTCGCCATCGGCCGTCTTGACGGTGAGCGCGCGTCCCACCATATGGGTCCCTCGGTTCACCCGCGGCAGGATCCCTTCCATGGGCCCCCGCTTCTGCATGGCATCAGCGATGTTGGAGGTCGACACCTGGGCGAAGGCCTGATAGAGCTCCTCCTGCCCGTACTTCTTGTAGAGCT
>JBHIDB010000113.1:0-3519 GCA_046759865.1 Thermoplasmata archaeon | reverse complement strand
GATCTGGCCGTCAGAGGCGGAGCGCAGAGCCTGGCGGAGCAATGCGGCGGTGCTCCGCTCGTCCGGGTTCAGGTGTCGCAGTTGATCGCCCCGCAGGTGGAGTGTCCGGGGAGGGCGTGGCGGGCCGAGAAGGACGAGGTAGACTTCGGTGTCCCGCCGCAGATCATGGGAGAGCATGAAGGCGGAATTCACGCATCGAAGCAGGATGTCTAGGCGACCCGTGGCCCCTGCCAGATCATTGAGGGCGAAGTCGCCAGCCGTGTTCGCATCGTGGCCCACGACGATGAACCGCCGCCGAATCCCAGTCGGGTCCGCCTCACTTGAAGACAAATCCCGTCTCCTTGGCCCAGAGAAGGAGGTCCATGTGTCCTACGGGGACTCCCGTCCGTTCACAGAACGCTCGGAGACGCTCTTCAATCTCTGCATAGCGGGTTCGCGTGAGGCTCGAAGGCAGGGCGCCGAGGACACCGAGCTCCAGGAGGTTTGTGAGGATGTGGCGATCCAGGATGGCCAGGTTCTCCCCGAGGCCGATGTTCCGAAGGAAATGGGAGGCCTCTTTCGGTCCGAGGCCGAGGACCTCTTCCTCGAGCCAGTCCCGGAGACCCAGCGGGGAGTGAGCTCGCTCTTCCAAGTCTTGCCGAATTGTCGGGTTGGGTTCCATGAACCGCCTCCGGGCCGCCACGATCCATCGGGACTTGTTCTCATGAAAGCGGACGTATCCCGTTCGGAGCACATCCCGAATCCGCCTCCGCGAACCTCGGTGGAGGAGCCCCCGTTCACGGAGAGCGTGCGTGGTCCGATCGCTCACCAGCGCCGAGGTCTGGACCGCGCAGAGACAGAATGTCATTTCGGCGAAGAGGTCCTCGTCACTCCCCTCATCCCAGATCGCTCTGAACTCCCTTAGCCGCGCCTCGATTTCGCCCCGGCGCTCTCGATAGAGGACACGGAGTTCGTCCGGGAGTCTGGGACCGGCGGTCCGCGCCACGAGTGGCCGGACGGCTCCAGATTCCCCGGTCATCCTCACGCCCAATCAATAGGGGCGTAAATCCGTTTGGATATGCTGAGGATCGACCAGGGTGGCCCCGTCAAACATCGTTCGGTACGCGATGACCTCCACCCCCTTGGCCTGGGCCTCCCGGAGTGCCTTCCCAAAGATGGGGTCGGTCTCGTCGCGAGGACGGAACCACCTTGCGTCGGGCCGTTGGACCACGAAGAGGATACAGCCCCGAAATCCCTGGCCAACGGCGTAAGCGAGGGTCTCGACGTGCCGGGTACCGCGGGCTGTGGGGGCGTCGGGGAAGAAGGCGACCCTGTTCTCGATGAGCGTACAGGACTTGACCTCGAGGTAGCAGTCTCGCCCATTCTGCAGGAGAAAGTCGAGCCGGCTTTCGCGTAGGACCACCTCCGGCCGGATAGCCGAGTAGCCTCGAAACTCCGGCAGGACTCCTGCCGTGAGCCAAGCGCGAGCGGCCCGATTGGGCAGTCGCGTGTCCACAGAGACCCACACGTCGCCCCGGCGCACGGCCGCCAAGTCGTATCCGGTCTTACGGTGCCTTCCGGGTCGCCCTTGGAGGAGAACCGGCGCCCCGGGTCGCAGGAGTTCGAGGAGTCGACCAGGGTTGGGGAGGTGGGCGAGCCTCGCGTGCCCGCCCTGATCGACGCGCACGAGGAACCGGTTGAGCCTTTCTTTGAAGAGAGCCTCAAGCAGGCTCAGGTTGCCTGGTTCCAATTTCAAACGTTCTCCGACCCTTGCCTGCACCAAGACTTTAGAAGGCCATGTGCCTTTCCCGCTGTACCTCGGACGCGGTTCGTCTACGGAGACGGACGGAAGGGGGGGTTTGAAAATGACGGTTGGAGAGAAGATCGCCAGGCACATCCTCGAACGGATTTTGCCTGAGGAGACGGCCTATGCCCACTGCGACATCCCGTGCGGGATATATGATCCCCACCACGCCCAGATGGCCGCCCATACGGTCATCCGCATGGACACCCTCATCGGAGAGCTAACGGAGAAGGCGAAGGAGAGCCCGACACCGGCGGAGAGGCAGGAGTACGCCCACGCCATCGGGCGGTACACGGAGATCAAGGAGAGACACGCCGAGATCTGCAAGCACGAGGTTCGCATCCTCTGGGGGGACTACTTTAAGCCCGATCACGCGGAGGCCTACCCGGAGCTCCACAGCATGGTCTGGAAGGTGATGATGCTCGGCTCCAAGTCCAAGCAGACCACTGACTTGCAGGCGGGCGAGGAGCTCCTCGACACAGTGAACCAGCTCGCCGAAGTCTTCTGGAAGACCAAGGACGTCACGCCGGTCCGGGTAGCTTCCAACTACCCTACGGGCCGGGAGATGGTGCTTCCGAAGGCAGGATGAGTTCGATCGCCACGCCAATGTTGCCTCTACGCCGCTTTCGAGTCCTGGATCGGAGCATGGAGCCCGCCCTGCGGGAGGGCGACCAGGTCATCACGAGCCCCCTCCCGTACCTATGGGGACGCCCCGCTGTGGGGGACTTGGTCGTCCTCCGCCATCCCCTCGAGGACCGGTTCTTGGTGAAGCGGATCGCGCGGGTCGAGGGATCCCTCGTCTCCGTTACGGGGGACAACGAGCGGCAGAGCACGGACAGCCGGGTCTTCGGCCCGGTTCTTCCCCAGAATCTCGTGGGGAAGGTCGTGTTTCACCTCAGGCAGTCCGCGGGATAAAGGGATTCGACCCGCCTACTCTTCCTTCAGCAGCCCGTATCCGTACACGAGGGCTGCCACGATGCCCCCGATGATGGGGCCGATCCAGTAGATGAGGTGCTCGAAGGGGAAGTGGCCAATCGCCGCGGCGGTGCCGAAGGCGCGAGCCGGATTCATGGCGGCTCCCGTCAGGGCCCCCCCGACCAGGATGTCGAAGATGAGGACGAACCCGATGGCGAAGCCCGCAATCTGGCCGGTCCCCCGCTTGTCCACGCCCGTCGCGAACACCGTGAAGACCAGGAAGAAGGTGAGGATGGCCTCCACCCCGATTGCCGTGGGGATGTCAGTGATGGCCCCCAGCTGCGGAGTGCCGAGCTGAATGCCGTTGAGATTCCACGCCGACGAGGGGAAGGCGAAAAGCAGGAGGAGGCCCCCCACAACGCCTCCGAGAAGTTGGGCCACGATGTACAGGAGCGCGTTTGTCCCGTCGATCTTTCGGGCGACCAGCTGCCCGATGGTCACAGCGGGGTTCACGTGGCCCCCCGAGATGTGCATCGTGGCCGTGACCATCACCGCCAGAACGATGCCGTGGGCAAAGGCGATACCCAGGAGCCCGAAGCCCTGGGCTCCCAGGAGTTCGTTCGCGATAATGGACCCGCCGCCCGCGAAGACCAACGCCAGAACCGCGATGAACTCGGCGAGGTAGGCTCTAGGTTGCAATTCGGCCGTACCGCCCTCCTCCAGGAGGGGGGAGACCCCAATTCCACTAAACGGTTTCGGCCCTCAGCCGATGTAACTGGCGCTCCCCTTGTCGAAGTCGGAGACGAGCTCCATGGAGAACT
>JBHIDB010000112.1:0-3532 GCA_046759865.1 Thermoplasmata archaeon | reverse complement strand
GAGAAGCGGCGGTACGTCTACTCCCAGGTCATGGCATGGGTGGCCCTCGATCGTGCGGCTCGCGTCGCGCGGCGCTGGGGCAACCCGCGACGGGCGAAACGATGGGAGAACATCGCGGAGGGGATCCGCGCGCACACTCTCGAGGCTGGGTTTGACAGGGATCTCAACTCATTCGTCCAGTACGAGGGGGCGAAGGAGGTAGACGGCAGCCTACTCCTCATGCCCATCGTCTACTTCATCGAGGAGAACGACCCACGATGGCAGGGTACCTTGGAGCGGATTCAAACCGAGCTTGGAGACGGGGCGCACATCTGGCGTCTCAAGGACGACGGCCCGCGGGAGGGGAGCTTCCTCATGCTGAGCTTCTGGCTCGCGGACGTTCTCATCCACGGCGGCCACCTCGAAGCGGGGAGGGAGGCCCTGCAGCAGACCATGGCCTACGCCAATCACCTCGGACTGTTCGCCGAGATGTGGGACCCCGAAGCGAAGGAGTTTCTCGGGAACTTCCCTCAGGCCCTCACCCACATGGCCCTCATCAACGCGGCCCACAACCTGTGGGACGCCGAAACCCGCGCCGCCTCGTGACGGTCGTCGGAGACCATCTTTTATACCCGCGGGAAGCTTCGACCGACCTGCGGGGGTAGCCAAGCCGGTTAACGGCGCAGGACTTAAGATCCGGGTCCCGGTGAGTTCCGATGAGACATCCTGTCTCGCAGGAGTTCGTGGGTTCAAAGGGCCCCGCTGGGCCGGAAAATCCCACCCCCCGCATCACTCTGCCGGGGGGTGCACGATCTCCGCCTTCCCGCCGGAGGCCTTCAACCGCGCCTCCAGATCCCCCGAGCGCAGACCGAAGACCAGGTCGCGCGCCAAGGCGTCGATCTCGTCGCGAATCTTGCGATAGTGCGAGATCTCGAGACCCTTGTTGAGGACGTTTTCGACTTTCCAATGAAGGCGGATGCCCTGGAAGTTCTTTAGCCGATCGTCTTCGACCTCGGCGTCGATCGTGATGAGGTAGTCCACGTCGATCACGTGCTCGGCGAGCAGGTATCGGGGATGCTCCCAGTCGACCTGGAGGCCCGTCTCCTGCAGGACCGTGGTGGCCTGCGGACGGACGAACCCGGCAGGGACCAGGCCGGCGCTGAAGAAGTCCATGGAGTCGTCCGCATAGGCGAGGGCGTAAGCTTCGGCAATCGGGCCGCGGGCGGCATCGTAGGGGGAGACGAAGAGACCGGTGACCATGGCTCGCTGGCAGCGTTAGGAGGGGGGTCGGTTTAGGCTTTTCGACCTTCCCTGCGGGCAACTGAGGAGCGGAGTGTCAGCGGGGGCGGAAGCGGAATCCCTCGTACACCCTCCCCTCCGCCTCGCGAAGAAACCCCCACTCCGGGACGACCTGCGTGCCTACCTCGGCGGATTCTGTGAGCTGCCCGAGGGCCCGGACGCCGCCCTCGAACTCTACAATCGCGATGGGGACGGGGGGCGTCAGACCCGGCGGCGGAACGCGCAAGACTGTATTGGACACGACCACCCCCTCCGTGAGTTCGTGCTCTTCGAACTCGGAGCCCCGGCAGTTCGGGCAAATTGCGTGGGAGGGGAAGGCTAGGCGACCGCATCGCGCACACTTCGCCACGTTCACGCCGTTCCCTCCAAGACGGTCACAATCGCGTCGTTCCCGAAGCCAGCGACGTTGCAGGCGAGGCCGACCCGCGCCTCCACCTGACGTTCCCCCGCCCTCCCGACGAGTTGGGCACACACTTCGGCGACCTGGGCAACCCCGGTCGCCCCCAGCGGATGTCCCTTGGCCTTCAGCCCCCCGCTGGTGTTCACGGGCTTGGAACCTTTGAGGCTGGTGACACCCTCCTGGGCGGCTTTCCAACCCTCCCCATGTGGGAAGAACCCGAGCTCCTCCGTCTGAACGACTTCCAGAATCGTGGCCATATCGTGGACCTCGGCCACGCCAATGGCGTCCGCACCGATGCCCGCCATCGCGTATGCCTGGGCCGCGGCGAGACGCACCGCTTTCATCGCGGTGAGTTCCTCCCGTTCATGGACGACCTGGGTGTCGGAGGCGCCGGCCACGCCCCGAACGCGGACCGGCCCCTCGCCCCCGCCCGGCCCACCCGCCGCGGAGAGCACGAGGGCGGCCGCGCCATCGGTGATGGGGCAGAAGTCGAAGAGTCGCAAGGGGTCGGCAATCAGGGGGGAGTCCATGACCTGTTCCGCACTCACCTCCTTCTGGAATTGGGCATTCGGGTTGCGCGCGCCATTGTAGTGGTTTTTGACGGCGACAGCAGCTAGGGCCTCGCGCGGCGCGCCGTACCGGTCGAGGTAGGCCCGGGCCATCAGTCCGGCGTACCCGGGGAGGGTAATCCCCTGTGCATGCTCCACGGGGTGGGTCAGGCTCGCGATGATCTCCGTCGCCCGTCCGGTGTCCACGGAGGTCATCTGCTCACCGCCGGCCACCAGCACCCGTTCATACTGGCCCGAGGCGATTCCCGCCCATCCCCAGAGGAAGGCCGCTCCCCCGCTCCCGCTCGTATTCTCAATCTTCGAGGGGAAGGCGGGCTCCAGACGCAGTTCCGAAACGAGGGCATTCGCGATGCCGGACTTGCCCTCGAACTCGCCGCTGCTCATGTTGCCCACGAATACGGCGTCGACGGCATCGACCCCACTCTCCTCCAGGGCGCCTTTCGAAGCCTTCGCGAGCAGGTCAACCACGGATGCGTCGTGCCTGCCAAAGGGAGTCAGGCCGTAGGACAGGACCTCTACATCGCGCATGGTGACGGGTAGGGAAGACGCCCTTTAGCCTTTGGCCTGCCTAGGCGGGGATCTTTCGCCTGGCCTTCTCCACCGCATAAGCCACCATGTGCTCGGCCGCGTTCACCCCGGTCGCCTTCAGGAGGCCCTGGTAGCCCGGACAGGCATTGACCTCCAACACGTAGGAGGTCTCTTCCCGGGACACCACGTCGACGCCCGCGATCTCCAGGTCCGTGGCTCGGGCCGCGCGCACCGCCATGAGCTCCGTCGCCTCGTCGAGGGGGAAGTCCAGGGGGGAGGCCCCCAGGTGGATATTCGTCCGCCATTCGTGGAGCGCCGCCACCCGCTTCATGCTGCCGATGGCCCGATTGGCCACGACGAAGATGCGAATGTCTCCGCCGGGGTGGGGAATGAGCTCCTGAATGCACACCGTCTGCCCGAGGACACAGAGGGTATCCACGATGGAGGCCGCCTCCGAAGCGTCCCGCACCCGGAGGACCCCGAGACCCTGGGTCCCCGTAAGGAGCTTGAGGACCGCCGGGAATGGGAGGAGTCGGAGGGCTTCCTCGGCGTCGAGCCGGGACCCGAGGAAGATGGTGCGGGGGACGCTCACCCCGTCCTTCAGGAGGGCCTGGAGGGCCAGGAATTTGTTCCGGGCGGTCATGAGGGCGTTGGCGGTCATGGTGGTGGCCACGCCCATGGTCGCGAGGTGCTTCAGAATCAGGTAGCCGAGCTCGGTCAAAGAGCGACCGATGCGGGGGATGACGATGTCGAGGTC
>JBHIDB010000111.1:0-3537 GCA_046759865.1 Thermoplasmata archaeon | reverse complement strand
TACGAGAGCCGCCACCACACGGATCAGCGGGAACACAGGCGGAGGGGACTGCCCTGACGGAGATCGTCCGGACCGAGGCGCCGACGGAGTCCATTACCGCTCTCCTTGTGATCTATGTCCTGGTCTTCTTCCTGTTGTTCTTCGCCGGCCTCTTCGCGGCCGGCCTCATCCTGGGGTGGCACCCCGCCTGGCTCTCCCTCTGGCTCGGGATCATGTTCGTTGGCATTGGGGCAGTCGTCGACCTGTACCGGCGAAACTTCCTCCCCGACGAGATGCTTGTGAAGGTCCGGCTGCCAAAGGTTGTCCCACGAAGGAAGCTGAGGGAGTAAGATGCTCCGACGACGCGGGCTCGAAGAGGAGGAGGAGCCAGGGATCACCCGCCGCTCGTTCCTCCGAGGCGCCATCGCCGCGGGGTCCATCGGCCTCGTCGGGGCCGCGGGGTTCGGGACAGTGGTTTCCCTCATCAGTCCGCCGACGGAGTGCCGGGGGGAGGTTCTGGACTCCTTCCTGTACGTCAACCCCGAAGGAGCAAAACTTCCCGTCTGGTTCGTTGACGAGGGGCTCGTCGGGAAGGAGGCACAGATCACGGATTTCCAGCCGGGCCGGGGAGCGAACGTCCTCTGGAAGGCCACGATTTCCCCAGATGGGCAGCTCGCGTGCGGCTTCTCCGCCTTGCTCATCCAGATGGATCCGGCAGAGCTCAGTTTTCCGGACGATCCCGCCTTCGATCCCGGGGAGTTCGTCATCGGGGGCCTCTACGCTGTTTTCAATTGCTGCACCCACGCTTGCTGCCGTCCAGGGTGGCAATTGATTCCCCGCTCCCAGTACCGTGATGACCTGGGACGCGACAACATCTACTGCCCGTGCCACGACAGTCAGTACGATCCGCGCATGATTTCGAAATATCAGCACCCACCGCCCCCCGACTCGAGCGGGGCGGAGTACTTCGGGGTCCACAAGGATGCGGCCGGGCCGGCGCCACGCGGGATGCCACTCATCCCACTCGGACTCGAGGGCTCCAAGATCGTCGGTCGTGTAGGTGACCTGCAGGCCTGGTATCAGTACCTGGACGCGAAGAACAAGACGGTACCCCCGCCGTAGGGGAGGGAAGGTCCGAGACATGGCAAGGAGACCCTTCGGAGGACTGACCAAGGCGGTCTTCGACTGGTTTGCGGAACGCTTCCCGGTCACACCGTGGGGGGAGGCCACCCGGAAGGGCTTCCTGTCGATTCACCGGCAGATGCCTCGAAGCCACGCCGAGAAGTACGAGCTGAAGACGATCTGGTACTGGTATCCCCTCTACTGCCTCGGGGGCCTTGCGTTCATCGCGTTCCTAATCCTCGTCATAACGGGCATCATCCTCGGCTTCTACTACGTTCCGGACGGAAACCTACGGATCCTGGCCGATGGAACCCGGACGTCGGGAGCCTTTGAAAGCATGCAGTTCATCATGGAAGAGGTGCCCTTGGGATTCGTGTGGCGAGGGGTCCACCATTGGGCGGCCCACATCTTCATCGCCGCGGTCTTCCTCCACATGGCGCGTGTCTACTTCACGGGCGCCTACAAGAATCCCCGGGAGCTGAACTGGCTGGTCGGCGTCACCCTCCTCGTCCTGTCCGTCATTGGCTTCGGATTTACGGGATACCTCCTGCCCTGGAACAGCCTCTCCTTTGCCGCGGCCACCATCGGCATCAACCTGACGAAGTCCATTCCCATCCTCGGAGACATTGCGGCGGAGATCGGGTTCGGGGGCCTCGAATTAGGGGCCGCTACGGTCTTGCGTATGTACTGGTTCCACATCTTCATCCTGCCTGTGGTTGTCATTGGGTTGATCCTGCTTCACATGACCCTCGTCTGGGTACAGGGCATTGCGGAACCCCATTGAGGTAGGCCATGGCGACGAACCACGGGCTGGCAGACGTCCGCGCGGAGCGGGAGATCGGTTTCCCGGTCCAGTACGGGCCGTCGCGAACGGACCCGAAGCCGGGACACGTGCTCATGCCCCACGAGGTCTACCGGGACCTGGTTATCATCTTCCTGATGACTGGGGTCATGCTACTCCTCACGGGCATCGCCCTCCCCGAGCTTGGCAAGTCGGCCAACCCCGACGTTGTTTCGGAGGTCGAGCTTCCGGATTGGTACCTCCTATGGACGTGGGGGCTCCTCAAGATCGCGGAGATCTTCCCAGAGTTCCAGCTGTTCGGATTGACGTTCACGACCCTATTCTACGGGGCCCTCTTCACCGCGATCCCCATCATCATCCTCCTTATCCTGCCCTTCATCGACAAGGGCACCGAGAGCCGCCCCGCGAAATCGCCCGTTCGTGCCGCCTGGGGCGTCGCGGGCATCGTCTGGGTGACGACAGCCTCCATCTACGCAGTCAACGTTCTGATCATCCCGTTCTTCGTGACCTCTGAGGGGGTCCCCGTCCTCACCGACAATACCCTCAAGTGGACGTTCATCGTGCAGCCCGTCCTCGCAGGCCTCGCCACCTACGTCGCGCTTCGACGCCTCGCGTTCAAACCAATGCGCCGAGTGAACACCGCCATGAACGCGGGGGCGCTATTCTTCCTCGTCGTCCTGACCCTTGCGATTCTCGGCCTGACCTTCACGAGCGGGGCCGCTGTCTCGGAGCTCCTGAGCGTGGAGAACCTCTGGCTCGGCCTCTACGTGGCCCTCGCCGTTCTCACCGGGGTTGTTGCGCTCTACATCGTCTTCTTCCTCGACGAGAAACGGGGGCGGCGGACCCTCTTCCGGTGGATTGCCCTCATTCTCCTGATACTCGTGCCCGTGACCTGGTACCTCATCATCTTCGCCCAGCCCATCTTAGACCACATCCAGATCTTCGTTTGGACGTACTCCCACATCTTCATCAGCCTGCCCATCTTCGCCATCGTCGTCGCCTACTTCGGGCAACGGACTCCGTACAGCGACTACGAATTCAAGCTCAACGAGTGCTACCAGTGCGGACGCTGCCACCTGGTTTGTCCCATCACGAAGGTGGACGCCGATGCCCTGGGCGGCCTGAACCTCGTCTACAACGTCTACAAGCGCCAGCACGACGGGGTCCCCATGTGGGCCTGCCTGACCTGCGACGCCTGCAGCGCCGTCTGCCCCGTGGACATAAATTACTCGGACTATGTGCTCACGGAGCGAGCGCGGATCATGACGCAGAGACGAAGGATTCCGGAGCGCCCCGCCGCGACGCTCCCGACGGCCACCAACGGCGGGCGGAGGCCCTAGCATGGGCTTCCGACCGGAGGAGATGGGCTTTCCACAGCAGGACCTCACGACGGGGGAGCGTACCATCCCCCACTCCATCCTTTACGCCACGCTGGACAAGGAGGCGGAGTGGGAGGAGATCCCCGACGTGAAGATCGACAAGAAGAGCGACTACGCGTACTACCCAGGCTGCGTCGACTACTACGACTACGAGATGCAGTTCAGCCGGGACAACTACGGGGTGACGGACCACGGCATCATCTTCGACTCCTCGGTCAAGCTCATGGAGGCCCTGGGCCTCGACCCGGTGATCCT
>JBHIDB010000110.1:0-3579 GCA_046759865.1 Thermoplasmata archaeon | reverse complement strand
ACCATTTCGAGGGGCGGGACTTGGTAAAAGGTGCTGTTGACCTCCACGTAGTCGAAGGCCCGAGCATAGGCCTCCAGCGCGTCCATGCCGGGGATCTGGAAGTACGCCCAACCCCCCGTGCCCACACGCATCTCTTCGGTCAACGTTCGGTCTGTGAGGGAATCCCACCAGAGGGTCTTAAAGAGGCGGGAGGGGGGTAGGTGAACGGTTCAAGTAGCCTGTGCTCATGGTCTCCCCCAATGGGCGAGATCCGCCTGGGAACGTCCGGGTGGGACTACGAGGAGTGGATTGGTCCGTTCTACAGGCGGCGTTCCGCGAGTAAGCTTCAGGCCTACGCCGCCGTGTTTGACACGGCCGAGATTAACTCCACGTTTTACCGCGTGCCCAGCCCCGGGATGGTGATGGGATGGACCACGCGGAGCCCGGGGAAGATGTCCTTCGCGGCGAAGGTTCCCCAGACCGTGACCCACGACCGGTTGCTCAAGGTCGAGAAGGGGGCCGACCGAGAGCTCCAGGCCTACACGAACCTCATGGCGCCCCTCTTGGATGCGGGGAAGCTTGGGGTTCTCCTCCTCCAGCTGCCGCCTCGACTCCGGTTCTATGAGAATCGCACCCGCGCCTTCTTCGAGGCCTTGCCCCCTGACTTCCCCTTCGCTATCGAGTTCCGCAACGCGAGCTGGATGGTCCCCGAGGCCTTCGAACTGCTGAAGGAGTTTGGGGTTGCTTACACGGTCGTGGACGAGCCCCTCCTCCCCCCCGAGGTCCACCTCACCTCCTCGCTGGCCTACTTCCGGTGGCACGGACACGGGCGCGATCCGTGGTACGACTACCGCTACGCCCCCGAGGAACTGCGGCCGTGGGCGCCCAGGCTTGAGGAGGCCGCCCGACAGGCGGACCGCGTCTATGGCTACTTCAACAACCACTTCCACGGGTACGCGCCAGAGAACTGCCTGGAGGTGCTGGAGATGCTCGAGGTTATTACCCCGGAACAACGCCGGACCCTTCGGCGGATGCGAGACTACCGCAAGGGCATTCTGCAGGCCCAGCATGGGCGTGTGAAGGCGACGAAGTTGGACGACTTCGGTGGAGAGCCCGAGACACCTTCCACCGTCGAACTCCTCCGAGATCTGACGACATCGCCTCGGTTCGAACGGGCCCAGGGATTGGTGGGAGAGGTGAACGTCGACCAGCGAGAGACTCAGGTGCGAGCCGCCGTAGGCCAATACACGGTCTCCCTGGACCCGCAGGCCCGGGTTCTTCGCCACGATTGCCAGGATTGGCTCAAGAACATCCCGGCCGGGCCCCTGTGCAAGCACGTCTCCGCGCTGCTTCTCGCCCTCCCGCGGGTAGACTCAGTATCCATCCTTGCAGATCTCAAGCTCTTCCGGGACAAGTGGCGGTTGGAGGAGCTCCCTACACGATGAGGTAACCGCCGTTCACGTGGAGGGTTGCCCCGGTGATGTACCGAGCCTCCTCGGAGGCCAGGTACGAAACCACGGAGGCCACCTCCTCCGGAAGGCCGATCCGACCTACGGGAATCCGGCGGTTCCGCGCCTCCCGGTCTGCCGCCGAATAGTCGGCAATGATGTCCGTCTCGATGGTGCCCGGCGCCACGGCATTCACGGTGATCCCATCCCGAGCCGTCTCCAGGGCGACGGCCTTCGTGAGGCCCAGCAACCCCGCCTTCGCGGCCGCATAGTCCGCGCCGTGGTCCGTGCCCCGAACGCCGATCTGACTGGAGATGTTGATGATCCGACCCCACGCTGCCTCTCGCATCCCAGGCAGGACGGCCTGGATGCAGTGGAACGCCCCCGTGAGGTTCACGCCGAGGGTTCTCTCCCAGCGCGCCGGTGCCAACTCGTCGATGGTGACTCGCTGGTAGATGCCGGCGTTGTTCACGAGAGTGGCAATTGGACCGAGGGAATCGTGGGCCTTTCGAACCATCCCGCGGACTTCGTCCCGCGACGCCACATCGGCCCGGACGGCGAGGGCCGAGCGGCCGAGCTCCTCGATCTGATCGGCAGCCTCACGCGCGGCGTCCTCGTGCTCTACGTAGTTAACGACGACGTCGTGGCCGTCTTCCGCCAACCGGAGGGCCGTGGCCCGCCCGATACCCCGGGAGGCCCCTGTGACCAGGCTGACCCGCGTCATGGCCGAACCGTGCCGGCATGGGAGTGCGGAGGTTAAGGATTGGCTATGCCTGGGGCGTCAGCTCCACTAGCTCGACGCCTTTCTCACACATGGGGCAGGTCTTGGGACGGTGCTTGCCGCCCTTCTCGTGGAGGAGACAGTAGCTCGGGCTGCCATCGAAGTCCCCCCGCTTCTCCCGCCTGTCCACGATGGTGGCGACGGCCACCACGTTGGATCCCTTGGACCGGATGTACTCGGCGACGGAGCCGAGGGTCCCTCCCGTCAGGATCGCATCGTCGACCAGGATGACCTGGTCGTCCTCATCGATGTCGATGAAGGGGCGGAAGCCCCACCCGTCTTCGGTCCGGTTCGCCCAGAGAATCCGGTCCGCATCCAAGTGCTCCCCCATCCAGAATGCCACGGGAATGCCGGCATCCATCGGCGCGATGACCGTGAAACGTCTGTGCTTCTCGAGGCGATACAGGATGCCGGACCGTCGCAGGACCCGGCCGAGGGAGACGCAGAGGATCTTTGCGTCCCTTGAGTTCTGGAGGGCCAGGGGGACCTGGAAGAACCGCTTGTAGTGCAGCTTCGTCCGGGGGAGCCGAAAGTGGCCCTCCTTTAGGGCACCTGTGGCTCGAAGGATGGCCCAAGCCCGCTCGACCTCTCTCTCGGTTGCGAAGTACCGTTCCACCCGTCCCAACCCGTGCCTGGCTCTTGCGCCCATCGACTTCCCGGCTTAACCTTTTTTGTGGCGCCGGGCGGGCCACCCTCATGGAATCAGCGGCGACTCACCGTTATATATACGGGGGCCTAGATAGTGAAAAGGGACCGTCGAGAGGGGGACTCAGGCGGGTAATTCGTGGGTGAGGAGGAAGAAGATCGCGAACTCTTCGTGAAGTGTCCGACCTGCGGGCGCATCTCGGAGGGGTGCGAACACATCAGCGGAGATGACCTGGCCGCCCTGCGGCGCCTCATACGAGCGGGGGTGAGCGTCTACACTAACGAAGAGGCCGCCCAAGAGGATGAACTCTTCGAGCCGTCGGAGGAGGAGCCAAAGGGCACGGAGCTCTACCAGATTCTCCAGCCACGCTTCACGCTGGAGGACGTGGTCCTCACGCCGAACACACGCGAGGCGATTGAGGACGCGCTCGTGGAGTTGCGGCACAAGTGGCTTCTCTTCGAGGCCTGGGGACTCTCTGAGGTCATCCGGAAACGCAAGGGTCTCTCACTCCTCTTCGCAGGCCCCCCGGGAACCGGGAAGACGATGACGGCGGAGGCTCTCGCCCACGCCATGGGGAAGCCCCTCATGGTCGTGAACTACGCTCACCTGGAGAACATGTGGGTGGGGGAGACGGAAAAGAACATCGAGCGGGTGTTCCATAACGCGTGGAGCGAGGACGCCGTCCTCTTCTTCGACGAAGCGGACGCGGTGTTCCACCGGCGTGG
>JBHIDB010000109.1:0-3634 GCA_046759865.1 Thermoplasmata archaeon | reverse complement strand
GCGCGCCTTGTTGGCGTGGTATGCGGACAATCGCCGAGACCTCCCTTGGCGGCGCACGAGAGACCCCTATGCCATCCTCGTCTCCGAGGTCCTACTCCAACAGACTCGGATTGCCCCCGGCGAGTCCTATTACCGGCGCTTCATGGCCCGCTTTCCGACGGTTGAGGCCCTGGCGCAGGCCAATTCGGAGGAGGTCCTCCAAGAATGGGAGGGGCTGGGCTACTACCGAAGGGCCCGTCTCTTGCATGCCGCTGCCCAGGAGATCGTTAGCCACCACAACGGGTGTGTCCCGAAGGATCCCGATGTCCTCCGTGCCCTCCCGGGCGTGGGGCCGTATACTGCCGGAGCCGTGGCGAGCATCGCCTACGGGCACCCGACGCCGGCTGTCGACGGCAACGTGACACGCGTCCTTGCGCGTCTCTACCGCATCGAGGAGGACGTTACCCGCTCTCCGACCCAGCGATCGATTCTGGCTCGGGCGACTCGACTTGTTCCCGGTCGGGATCCGGGAACCTTCAACCAGGCCCTCATGGAACTGGGGGCCCTCGTCTGTCGGCCCAAGGCGCCCCGCTGCGGAGCGTGCCCCGTGATTCGGTGGTGTCGGGCCCGTGCGAGCGGGATGGAAACCTCCCTGCCGCGACGGCGGAAGCCCTCCCCTGTACCCACCGTGACAGCGGTCTTCGCCCTCGTGCAACGGCGGGGGGAGGTGCTCCTGGTTCGTCGCCCGGAGGACGAACTCCTGGGGGGGTTGTGGGCGCTGCCGGGGGGGGAAGTCGCCGAGGGTGAGCTCCCCACGGAAGGAATCCGTCGCCTCCTCCGCGAGCACCCGGGGGTGGTGGCCCGCCCGGGACCCGAGATCGGCCGTCATATGCATATGTTCAGCCACAGGCGGTGGGATGCCATCGCGCTGCGATGCGAGTTGGAGGGGGACCCGCCTCTTGGTCCAGATGTACGCTGGGTCCCCCGAAGGGAGTTAGGCGACCTGCCTCTCGTTCCCTTTCATCGGGCATTCCTGGAGCGACGGGCGTCGCCTTCCCTGGAAGCCTTCGTCCCGGAGACCTAATCCGTTCCAGCATCCCACTTCACCGCCTCGATGACGGCATGGAGGGGGATTTCGGCGATCCAGGGTCCCTGGGGAACCTCGGACTCGATGAACTCCTTCGTGGGAGCCGGTTCCTCGAGGCGACTCACGACCAGTCTCGCGCCGTGCAAGGCCCGGAAGTACCAGGAAAGGGGGCGGTGATAGTAGACGGTCTGAAACGGATAGTCAGGGCCCACCCAAGGGACGCGATCGTGAAAGAGCTCCCGGTACCGGCGTACCTTTCGCCAAACGGTTGTCCGAATCCTCGTCGGCTCGACAACTCGCTCGACGTCCCAGGCGGACCGATTCCCCAGGTCGAAACACGGGTGCGAAAGGCTGGCGACAAACCGGCCTAGAGGGCGCAGGAGACGGGCCACTTCGCGGATCGCACCGTCCGCGTCTTCGATGTCCATCAGAGACATGTTCGCGACGACCGCGTCGAAGGAGGCGTCCTCCCATCCGTCCAGGTGCGCGGCGTTAGCGACGTGGTACGTGATCCCGAGCGGTGATTCCGCCTCGCGCCGTTGGGCGTGGGCGATGATGGGGGCGGACGCGTCGATACCGGTGACATCAGCACCTCCCCGGACGAGTTTGCGAGCCATGTAGCCGTTGCCGCACCCCAAGTCCAGCACCCGCCTGTCGCGAACGTCTCCCACCACGTCGAGAAAGGTCGGGTCGATGAGGGTCCGGTGCCAGAGATCTCCATCATCCCCCTGCGCGGCGTCCCACGAGTCCGCCAACTCCTCCCATCCTCCGTTTCCCACGAACGCATCCTCCGCGGGCGACAAGCCGTCCGGCCCGCACCTTCTGCCAAGAGCCGTGCGTATATGTCTTCTCGGAGTGACGCTAGGGTTCGCGTGCCTGGCCGGGAACTTCGCTGATCCAAGCCTCGTAGGCGTCGAAGTTCCGAGAGCGTTCGAGGAAGGCCTCGACCAAATCTGCCGCCGGTCGGGCACTGCCGGGTGCCAGGACGAGCCGTCGGTAGCGGTCCCCCTCAGTAAGATCGAGAAGGGACCCCTGTGCTTCGAAGCGGGTGAACAGATCCTTGGCGATGACTAGGGACCACATGTACGTGTAGTAAATCGCGGAATAGCCATTCAGGTGGCCGAAGTTGCATTGGAAGTGCGTGCCTTCGTACCAGGGCAGGATGTCATACTTACGCTGCAGCTCCTTGGCGACCGCCGTGGTGTCCAGCCCCCCTGGATCGCGGACGTAATAGGTGAGCGAGAGGGCCGCCAGGAACATCTGGCGACGCACGGACAGGCCCCGGCCCAGGGCGTCCGCCCCCCGCATACGGTCGACCATCTCCGTGGGGATGGGCTCTCCTGTTTCGTGATGGGTGGCGAAGGTCTGGAGGGCCTCCGCATCCCAGGTCCATTCCTCGAGGAGCTGGGAGGGAGCTTCGATGAAGTCCCATTCCAGGCGGGACATCGTGTTGTAGGCCCAGCGGCCGTGTCCTGAGAGGATGGAGTGGATGAGATGGCCGAACTCGTGGAAGAAGGTCACCACCTCGAGGTGGTCCATCAAGGCTGGGCCCCCGTCCTTCGTGGGGTCGGGAAAGTTGCACATCAAGAGATTCTGGGGGAGCTGGATGCCCCGCACACCGGACACGACGCCGGCCGAGGCGGCGTGGGTGAACTTCGCCTCTCGGGGGTGAAGGTCTAGGTAGATGCGGCCGATGTGGGTGTCCCGCTCGAACACGTCGAAGGTCCGGACCGATTCGTCCCAGACCGGGGCGTCCTCGACCGGCTCGTACCGCACGCCGAAGAGCCTGGAGGTGATGATGAGGAGGCCCTCGAGGACCTTCTCGAAGGGGAAGTATGTACGCACCTCCCGGGAATCGAAGTCGTGCTGAGTGGCCCGAACCCGCTCGGCGTAGTAGAGGCGGTCCCAAGGATCGAGGTGAGCGGCCTCCGGATCGTCTTTCCGCTTCTCCGCAAGGAGCGCCTCGTAGTCCTCCTTTGAACGCGTCGTGGCAAGGGCGGTGATGCGGTCGATGAACTCCTCCGCCGCCTGGGCGGACTCGATCATCTTGTCCTTCGTGACGTAGTCAGCGAAGTGGTCGTACCCGAGGATCTCTGCGAGCTCCCGACGCTTCGCCAATAGACGGTCCAGGACCTCCATGTTGACCGGGTACCCCCGGTTCAGGTGTTCCCAACTGAGGCGACGTCGCACCTTCGTGTCGTTGGCGTATTGGAGGATGGGGAAGAGGTCGGGATAATCCGTGGTCACCACGATGGTGCCGTTCGCTTCCGGCGGATGGGCCGCGATGAAGTCCTCTGGGAGCCCATCCAACTGCTCGGCGCTCTCCAGCCGAATCGATCGGACGTCTTCCCTGATATTTCCATCGAACTCCTGGCCGATTGCGACGATCTCGTCCCGCAGTGCCTGGACCCTGGCACGTGCGGCCTCGTCCCGGTCCACCCCGGCAAGGCGGAAATCTCGCAGGATTTTGAATACGGCATATCGGGTCTCCTCGTCCTCGCCCTCCACCTCGAGGCCATCAAAGGCGTCGTAGAGGGGCCGATTCAGGCTGAGCTCCGTGAGGAAGCG
>JBHIDB010000108.1:0-3648 GCA_046759865.1 Thermoplasmata archaeon | reverse complement strand
CCCGTCGACGAGGAGGCCCTCCGCACCCTCGAGGACCGGAGCCTCGGCACGGTGCGGACGGAGGTCCGGTGCGCCCGGTGCGACGCCCACCTGGGCCACGTCTTCCCGGACGGGCCGGAGCCCACGGGCCTGCGGTACTGCATCAACTCCGCCGCCTTGAAGCTGGATCGCCGGTGAGGGATCGGGGCCGGGGCGCGACGGCGTCCGCGGCAGAGGGCAGGGTTCTCGAGGTGGAGGGCGAAGAAGCCAGCGCCGTCGACCACACAAGAGTGAACTATACGAAACTATATTAGCACTCTACGTACCTATAGCCAACGTGATTGACCCCCATGGGACCGCCCTCCTAAAGCTCCTGAGGCGGGGCGGAGCGGCCCGCTTCTCCACCCTCCGGAGCGCGGTCCGGAACCCCCGGACACTCAGCTCCCGACTCAAGGCCCTCCAGCGCCTAGGCTGGGTGGAGAAGGCGGAGGGGGCCTACCGGATCACGACCCGGGGCGAGCGGGCGGCCGACCTGCTCCGTGGGCTGGAGGTTCTCATGGAGCCCGAGCCCGCCGTCGATGTCACCCGGGTGCCGCATCCCTATTTCCCCCCCGTCCTAAAGGCCCTAACGGAGGCGCTCCTGCGCCGCTTCGGGGAGAACCTCCGGGGCGTCCTCCTCTTCGGCTCCGTGGCCCGGGGGGACTGGACGAAAGACAGCGACATCGACCTTCTGGTCCTTCTCCAGGAGTATCCGACGGACCGGGTCGGGGTGGTCGCCGACCTCCTGGCCGTCCGGAAGGCCCTCCGCCGGACCCCGGAGTACCAGCAGGCCTACCGGGCGGGCTTCGTCCCCACGGTGGAGTTCCACCCCCTGGACCGGGAGGACGCCTCCCGCTTCCGGCGCCTCTATCTGGAGGCCCTTACCGAGGGGGTCATCCTCCTGGATCGGGGGGGCCACCTGGCAGACCTCCTGCGCCGCTTCCGGGAGCGGCTCCGGGAGGCCGGTGGGAAGCGGGTGGAGGCCCGCGATCAGGGCCACTACTGGGTCCTGGAGGACCCCGGTGTCCTGGGGGCGCCCCTGTGACGGTGCCTCGGGTCCCCCGCCTGGCGGCCGAGCGGGCCGCCCGGTGGCTCCAGGGCGCACGCCGGGCCCTGGAGGACGGCCGGTGGGACGACGCCGTCTACGGCGCCCAGATGGCCTCCGAGCACGCCGCCAAGGCCGTCCTCCTGGCCCTGGGCATCGAGTTCCCCAAGCAGCACGACGTCTCGGAGGTCTTCGTGACGCTGGCGGAGCGGGAGGAGGTGCCACCGGAGCTCCGGCCGGAGGTTTCCGGGGTTTCGGACCTCCTGGCGGAGCTGGCCGCCCACCGGGCCCTGGCGGCGTACGGGTTCGAGGCGGAGGTGGACCTCTCCTACTTCGAAGGACTTGCTCCCGGGGCCGTGCAGAGCGGGGAGAGGGTCCTGCGGTTCGCGGAGCGGTTCCTGGCGGGGGGCGGCGGGGGCTAGGGCCTCCGGGGGGAGCCGGTCCGCCGGGACGGGTCTCCAACACGCTGACGGGTCGAGGATCACGCGGGTCCGCACGGTGGCACGCCTCACTCCGCATCGAGCACGGCGTCCACCCGCCCTTGGAGGTCCTTCCACTCACGCAGGACGCCGCGGTCCCGGGCACGGGCGGCGACCTGGCGCAAATCCAGGTGCGGCCGTTGGCGCGCATACACGGCCTCCGCGTCCAGGATGTCCTGCTCCGACCCGAACGCAAGCTTCGCCACGATGAGGTTTGCCGGCGAGTCGATGTAGACGAAGGACCGGTCGATGCGGACCCGACGCCGTTCGGCCAGGGCCAGCCTCTCGAAATCCGTGTAGGCTCCCCTGCAATCGAGCCGATACTCGGACGCCTCGTCGAACACGGAAAAGTGGCCTCGCTCCACCAGGGCATCCTCGATGTCCTCCTCCGCCACCTGGAACCGTCGCCGCCGGAACGCCCGGACCAGGCGGGCCGTGTCCTTCGGGAGGATCTCGGCGATGACGTCCACCAGCCCCCTCATCGCTACCCCTTGCGCAGCTTCAGGAGGGCCTCGTTGTGAGCGGCCAGCGCGCGGAGCGATTCCGCCGGGCTCTGCTCGCGCCGGCGGATGGCCTCGCGAATCGCGTCGCGTCGGCGACGCTCGGCCTCCTCGAGGCGCCGCGTGGCCTTGCCGGACGGCATCCCGAGAAAAACGAGGGCGACGCTCTTAAAGGAATCGGGGAGGGTTGGGCGAAGGTGGGAGAGGGCGTCCTCCCCCAGGGCTTCCTCGGGGCCCACGATACAGACCCCCATAGACCCGCACCGTGAGGGAGTCAACGGCCCCGGCCAGGGAACCACTTGGCATAGGTTCCGTGGTCCACAATCTCCACCACGGCGATGTAACGCGTTCCGCGTTCGCGTACCACCGCGTAGAGAAGCCGCCAGAAGGAAGGCAGGTCGACAACGTACAGATTCTCCAACCCGTATCGCTCCTTCAGGGTTTTGGGAATCCGACTCTTCTTGACGACCTCACCGGATAGGCAGTCCTCGAGCAGGATGGGCTTTAGGGCGCGCACCCTCCGCGCAACCGAGGCGGATTGTGGATCGGGGTTCTGGTCGAGGCTCTTCAGGGCTTCCCATGCGTCTGGGGACAGCCGGATCTCCTCGGCTCGAAGTCCTGTCAAAGGGTCCGTCCCTTGCGCATGACCTCGATCAGCTCGGGCGAGGCCTCCGGGACCCAGATTAGCCCCTTGCTCCCCTCGGCAATCATCCCTTGATCGCCGAAGAAGGCGAGAGCGGCGTTGAGGCTCTGGCGCGTGGTGGAATGGCCCCAGTCGGCGAGGACAGCGAGGAGTCGGTTGCGACTGATGGGCTCTTCTGACTTCTGGAGGACAGCGAGCACGTACTCCATGGTCGCCAGCGTCGGATTCGCTCCGCGCCTGGCATATTTGGGCTCGAGTCCCTTCGAGAGTTCGTCCATGCCTGGGGTATATGTATCCGTATAGTATATGTATCCTTTCATCCCTAGCGTCTTCCTATCCGTCTCAGAATCGGCTGCGCTCTTGGTCTCCCGGCCCGTCCATCCGCGGCAGGTGGACCTCCAGGATGGGCGGGGTCAGCCCTCCTTCAGGAGGGATACCCCTTCCCGCGCCGCCTTCCAGAAGCGCTCGTCTCGGGTGTGGGTCCACTGGGCTCCCCTGCTCCCCAGGGTGACGAAACCCAGCTGGGCGAGGAAGTCCACGCTGGCCCGGATGGCGGAGTGGCGGACCCGCTTCGCCCGCATGCGGCGGCCGATCTCCGCGAGGCTCAGGGGCGCCTCCTCCTTGGACGCCTCCAGGATTCGGCCGACCTCCACGACGGTGGCCATGGTGGGTCCCCGGCCCTCTGCGGAAGGGGGGAGTTCGAGCTGCATCACCTACCTTAACGTGGCATCACGTACCTGTAGGCGTCGGGTCATCGCTTCTAGGGTCGTCGCGCCGGTTCATTTGCCCCGCGAGCCATCGGCTTCCCCATCCTCTCCCGCCCTCGCCCGGTCCCCGCCGGCAGGCGGAGCCGGAAGAGCCCCCTACCTGATGGCCGGGCCCGGGGAGACCGCCGGCGTCAGTGGGAGCGAATCGCCTTCGAGATGCTCCAGACCTCGATGATGCCCTCGTCGCGGATGCGAT
>JBHIDB010000107.1:0-3669 GCA_046759865.1 Thermoplasmata archaeon | reverse complement strand
CGCGACCCTCTCGGGGCCTATAGGGGCGAACGAGAAAGGCTTAATGATGCCGTCTGTTCATCTCGCGGGGCTCGTAGTCTAGAGGTTATGACGTCACCTTGACACGGTGAAGGTCCCCGGTTCGAATCCGGGCGAGCCCATCGACTCCCTCACTTCCTCACCCGTTTCCAGAGGGCAAAGCCTGCAACAAGGAGGGCGCCGCCGACCAAGCTAAGATACGGGACCCAGATGTGCAAAGCGAAACCGACGCACTCGAACCCGTAGAGGCACGTGTCGGGATGGAAGTCCTTCCAGGCAAACCAGAAGCCATAGAAGAAGGGCACGGGCGTCAACTCGCCGTCCGAGCCGGCACCCGTCAAGATCGAGAACCGCTCTCCTCCTTCGCCGACCAGTTCGTTCGATTCCGTGTCCACCTCCAGCGCCCGGTTCCCGCGTTCGTACACGTGTGCGCTCGTTATGGGGACGAAGGAAGGGGCAGGGTCGACGCGGAGAGCCACAACGATGGGAAGGCCCCCCACGACGAAGTTGATGGCCCTCTGTTCCAGCAGGTCCGGGTACCCGAAGGCCCAGGTCTCATCACCCCGAATCACACCCACGACGAAGGTCTTGGGGTGGAGGCGGGTGTCTGGATTGATCACGGGACCGAGGGTCTCGTTCCGCATCTGGTAGTCCGCGTACGGGTTCACGTCGTACCCCTGAAATCCGGCCGGAAGGAGACAAGGAGCCGGACAAAGCACGGGGCCCCAAGGACGAGCCACGATCTGGGCGTCCGGGTGCAGGGATAGCCAGTCCCCCAGCGGAAGCCGGACGATGGGGACCCGCACCAGTCGGGTGCCGTGGTAGGTCCCGTTAATGGCCTCTCCCAGGAGGAGGGGCCATAGGCTCTCCGTTTCCACGTCGAACATCACCTTGTTGTTCCTGTAGAGGAGGCCGGAGGTCCGAAACGTGAGAACGTCCCCGTCCACGGTTCGCTCGTAGGCCAGGGCCACCCCACAGAGCGGGCAATACGACACGACGATGGGAATCCCGCCGACGACGTCGTCGATGACTTCGTGGTAATGCATCAACTTGACCGGGTACGTGTGGGCCTCGCCCCCGATGGCAACCCCGAAGACCTCCTCGCGTAGCCCCACGTACCGCGCGTCGTCAAACCGCGGCTCCGTGATCGTATGGAGGGTGTCCCAGGGAAGCACTTCGAACAGCTCAGCGGTGTCTACGTGTTCGGCGGCGGCGGGGGTCGAGGCGAGGAGCAGGAAGAATCCCATGATGACGGTCGCAAGCCACACCCTCATTGACGTCAGATGGGCAGGGAAGCGCTTAAAATTAGGCCAGAGTCCTGCCCAATCCGACCCGACATTCGGGGGCACACAGCGGAGGCGGCATCGACGACCCCGTCCGGTGTCCGGAAGTGACTGGCCGCCGGCGATCAGGGTGAACCCTGACCTAGGGAAGCTGCCAGGATTGACTTCCTCCGTCGAGGGTCTCGGACCACATCGGGCTGACTCGGACCGGAGGGCTTCGCGGCCCCCGGATCTTGGGATCCGACCCCACTCTTCCTGCTCCCGATAATCAGACCAGATATTCTCGTCGAACTCCTGATAAAAATCCCCGCGGCTGGCTGGCCCACGCGGGGGGCGTCTCAAGGAATGTTCGAGGAGGCCAGTTTTCGTATCCGGGACCTCACGCCCCGCCAGTTCGTCCTCGGGTTCGGCAAGGCCATCGTCCCCCTGTTCATCGCGGGCATCTACCTGGCCTACATCTATACCCTTGGCGAGACGGGCCGCATTCTCCTCCCCCTCCTCGCCGCCTACTTCTTCCCCCCCTTTGGGAAGGAGTCGGTGATCCCCCTGGGCGTCTCCTTAGGGATCCACCCGGCCCTCATGGCCTTGTCCATCGCCATGGTGGACGTCCTAGTCGGTCTCTTCCTCCTGTGGAACTACAAGGTGCTCTATTACGTCCCCTTCCTGGGGAAGTGGGCACACAAGATGGAGGTGAAGGCGAAGCGGATGATCCAGGAGGGCCGGGGGTTCAGCAAGCTGGCCTACCTCGGCCTCATCCTGTTTGTTATCGTGCCCTTCCAGGGTTCGGGGGCCGTCGCCGCCACCATCATCGGCAAGATGAGCGGGATGGACGCGAAGAAGGTCTGGTCCGCCATCATCGTCGGGGCTTTCGCAGGGACCTTCGCGGTTGCCTACTCCTTCAACCTCATTCTCAACGCCTTCCGGGCGAATCTCTTCCTCGGGATCGGCCTCGTCGTGGTCATCGTCGCGGTCGTCCTCTTCTTCTACCTCCGGTGGAAGCGGAAGACGGGGAAGTCCATCACCCTCCACGACATCAAGGAGGTCAGCCTCATGACCGTGACCACGGGGGTCGAGGCGGAGCCGTCCCCCGACGAGCCCTAGGCCGCACGCTTTTATCGCTGGGTTCGATGGAATTTCGGCATGCGTTGTCTCGGCCTGGAGGGCACGGCCCACACCCTTGGCATCGGCGTCGTGGACGACTCGGGTCGCGTCCTTGCCAACCGGGGGGAGATGTATCGTCCTGCGGTGGGCGGGATCCACCCCCGAGAAGCCGCCAACCATCACGCGGAACGCCTTCGCCCTATCCTTCAGTCCACGATAGAGGAGGCGGGTATCGAGCTCCGCGACCTCGATGTGGTCGCCTTTTCGCAGGGACCCGGCCTGGGGCCGTGCCTGCGCACCGTCGCGACAGCGGCCCGGGCCCTTGCGGTCGCCCTGGACCTGCCCATCGTCGGGGTGAATCACTGCATCGCTCACGTGGAGATCGGGCGCGTGGTGACCCCCGCGGAAGACCCGGTCCTCCTATACCTCTCTGGCGGCAACACCCAGGTCATTTCCTACGCCAACGGACGGTACCGGGTCTTCGGGGAGACCCTCGACATCGGCCTCGGAAACCTCCTGGACAAGATGGGCCGCACGCTGGGGTTCTCGTTCCCCGCCGGACCGGAGATCGAGCGACGGGCCCGAGACGGCCACAACCTCCTCCCCCTCCCCTACTCCGTGAAGGGCATGGACGTTGCGTTCTCGGGGATCCTGACCGCCGCCCAGTCGCTTCACGCCAAGGGGGCGCCCGTGGAAGACCTCTGCTTCTCCCTGCAGGAGACCACCTACGCCATGGTGACGGAGGTGGCGGAGCGCGCGATGGCACATCTGGAGAAGGACGAGGTCCTCCTGGGTGGGGGCGTCGCGTGCAACGAGCGGCTCCGAACCATGGTGGCCGAGATGGCGAACGAGAGGGAGGCCCGCATGTTCGTGCCCCCCAAGGGCCTGTGTGTCGACAACGGAGCCATGATTGCGTGGACTGGGATCCTGATGCACCAAGCGGGTCTCGACCTCCCGCTTGAGGAAACGGGCGTCGACCAGAATCTGCGGACGGATGCGGCCCCGGCGCCCTGGGTAACGGACGGGTCGGAGGCGGCCTAGCTCGCGTCTCCCCAGGTCGCGTCGACAGCCGCGACCCCGGCCTCGGACTCGACCGGGTGACCCAGATCGACCAAGACGGACCCGAGGGCGCGAAAGGTCACGCGGAGGTCGTCAGAGGTGCAGACCCCCATGTGGCCGATGCGGAAGATTCGGCCCCTAAGCGGGCCCTGGCCGCCCGCCACCAGGACGCGGTGGTCCTCCCGTAGCCTCTGCCGAAGGGACTCGT
>JBHIDB010000106.1:0-3671 GCA_046759865.1 Thermoplasmata archaeon | reverse complement strand
CCCCTGACGCCGGTGGAGACCCTCGAGAAGCACCACCGCGTCGCGCAGGAGGTCGGGTTGAAGTACGTCTACATCGGAAACGTTCCCGGGCATCCCCTCGAACACACGTACTGCCCGGGCTGCGGCCGCATCGCCATCCAGCGCCACGGCTTCGACATCCAGGGCTGGGGCCTGGACGACCAGAACCGATGCAGGGCGTGCGGCTACCAGCTCCCCATCGTCGGCGACCTGCAGCCCACCTGGCAGGAGTTCCGGTTCCGCCCCGTCATGTAGCGACACGCTGAAGACGAGTTCTCCCGTCCGTCCCTCAGTGCTACGAGGCCCGCTGGGTCCGGCCGACGGAGCCGAGAATCGACCACAAGGAGGTCGTTGCGGAAGAAGGGCCCTCGTAGGTCGCGTGCGGGCGTCCCGGCGCGGAGGTCCTAGACGAGCTGGCCCCGCTCCATCACGGGCTTCCCGTCGGCCTCCAAGGCGATCCCCTTCAGAACGGCATCCACCTCCGCTCCCGATCGCACGTCGCCGCCGACGGCGAAGTTGTCCCCGAACCCCACGTGGAGGACGCCCAGCGCCTTCCGGGCCTCGAGGGAGCTCGCGTGCAGGCTCGCCCGCGGGTTGAAGCCCACGCCAAGGCGGGAGAGGTGCCGGCCTTCGTGCCCCCCCGCGTCCATGGCCGATTCCGCCTCCTGGGCCCCGCTCACGCGTACGGCGTAGCCCTCCCGAACCGTCACGGTGGCGGGAGCGCGGAGGAAGTGCTGGAAGAAGACGTCCACGAACAGGGACCCCTCCGCCGACCCGTCGACCGAGGGCACGAGGAGCTCTCCAGCCGGGAACGTCGCGAAGTCCCCGCGACCCCGGCAGAGCCCCGTGTCCTCGGTGATCCAGGACCGCCCCTCCACGCTGACCGTCAGGTCGGTGCCTCGAGAGGTCGCCACCCGGAGGGTTCGGGCCCGACGCAACCGCTTGTTCGCCATGGCCATGGCCTCCTCCACCTCTTCGTGATTGGCGGTGAGGCACCCGTCGGCCATCATCGCCTCCGTAATCTGGGGAATGGAGACGACGCGGGTCCCGCCTCGGGTGGCCTGACGACGGGCGTCCGTGTGGCTCAGGGAGTGCCGGGTGGCCAGGATGACGGCGTCGGCGTCCTTCATCGCGGCGACCACGGGCTCGGGGGGCTCGGCCCCGGGGCTGGGGACCTCCAGGAGCGTCAGGAAGGCGTCGGCGCCCGTCCGCCGGGCGGCTTGGACGAGGGCCTGGCCGATGGGCAGGTTGGGCTCGTCCACCAGCACCATGGCCGTCTCCTCCCCCTCCAACGCGAGGGAGATTTCGACCAGGGAGCGAGCGCCCGCGCTCAGGTCCACGGGGCCCGTAGGGGGCGGGGGGTTCTAAAACCCTTCCAGGGGTTGATAATGTCCACGGAAGGTTTATGGGGATGGCTCGGGAAGAGAGCCAGCGCATGGCTGCCCCCGATAAGTTAGAGCGGGTCTTGCGAGACTTCAACTTCACCTACGGGACGCAGGCGGCGGGGTTCATCACGGGCACGGGTGTGCCCATCGCCATCCAGGCGAGCGTGGAGATCGCAGAGGAGCACTTCGCCACCATGGCCGCGACCTTCGTGGGTTCCATGGACGTGCTCTACCGGGGCGTCGGCCTCGCGCCGCCCGAGCGCATTACCGCCCAGACGGCGAACGGGATGCTGACCGTCCTCCGGTTGGAACGGAACGCCTTCTTTCTGGCGCTGGGCGGAGACGGCGAACTCATGGCACGTGCCGATGAGGCCCTGGATGCCTTGCAACGGGTCCTGGAGCCCTTGCGCCCGCTGGACAAGTATGCCCACTAGCTCCCCGAAGGCGGGCCGGAACGGCGGCTTTTAGGCTTACGACGCCTCCTCCCTGCGATGGACCTCCTCCGGGTCTACACCAGGCTTCGCCAGGCCCTCGGGCATGAGGACTGGTGGTGGGCCGAGGGGGATCCGTGGGAGATGATGGTGGGTGCTCTCCTCACCCAGCAAACCACCTGGCAGAGCGTGGACAGGGCGTTGCGCTCGTTGAAGGCGGAGGACCTCCTCGCCCCCGAGGCGATGGCCGTCGCTCCTCGGGCCCGGATCGAGGCGTGCATCCGGCCCACGGGCTTCTATCGGACGAAAGCCCGGCGGCTTCGGAAGATGGCGGCGCACGTCCTGCGCGGGGCCGGGTCCGTGGAGGCTTTCCTCACGCGTCCCCCGGAGGAACTCCGTCGAAGCCTCCTGGCCTTGGAGGGAGTGGGTGAGGAGACGGCCGATGCCATCCTCCTGTACGCCGCGGGCCATGCCACACCCGTTGTCGACGCCTATACCCGTCGTATCCTCAGCCGGTTGGGGACCCCCCTCCCAGCTCCCTATGAGGACGCGGCCCGCCAGCTCCGAAGACAGCTTCCCGACCGGGTCGCCGATCATCAGCGGTTTCACGCCCTCATGGTGGAGCTCGGGAAGGCGTATTGTCGATCGGCCCCACGCTGCGCACCGTGTCCCCTCCTGGACCTCTGCCCCCATGGGCAAGCGACGGTCGGCCACCCGACGCGCGCAGGATTATGAGTCGAGGGCCGATGGTGGCCGGTGCGCGTCCTGGTGACGGGGTCCACTGGCTTTCTGGGCCGGCACCTGGTCCCTGCCCTTGTGGGAGTGGGACATACGGTACGCGCCTTTCATCGCCCGACCTCCGATCTCTCGCCCTTCGCGGACCTCTCCGTAGAGCTCGCCGAGGGGGACGTGCTCCTCCCCCGAAGCCTCCACGCCGCGATGAGCGGGATGGACGCCGTGGTCCACCTCGTGGGCATCCTGCGGGAGCGGGAATCCACCTTCGAGGAGGTTAACGTAGGAGGGACGCGCCATCTCCTCGAGGCCTGCGAACGGGCCGGCGTGCCTCGGGTGGTGCACCTCGGAGCCCTAGGAACGGGCGAGCGACACCCCTCGCGGTATGCCCGCACCAAGGCCTTGGGGGAGAAGGTGTGGCGGGAGAGCGACCGCGAGTACGTGATCCTACGGCCCTCCATCGTCATGGGCCCGGGCGGGGACTTCACGGAGCGTGTCCTGGCGCTGATTCGACGCTACCGGCGGGTCCCCGTCGTCGGGAACGGGCAGAACCGCCTGCAGCCCATCTGGATCGACGACGTGGTCCGAGCCATCCTGGCCGCCCTGCAGGCTCCCCCCCGCCGGACCTGGGACCTCGTGGGACCCGACCGGCTCACGTGGGATGCGTTTGTCCTTCGCCTGGCGGAGGGGATGGGGCTGACCCGGGGCGTCCGACATGTGCCCGCCGGGGTGGCCCGCCTCGTCTCGTCGGCGGGAACCCTGCTCGGTCGGGAGCCGACGGTCACGCGGGACGAGCTTTTTTTCCTCCGGCGCGACCTGGTCGGCCGAGCGGCGCAGTTTGAGGACCTGGCCGGAGGGACGGCCACGCCCATGGAAGCCTGGCTCGGGCGCCTCCTCTCCTGACGCGGGGCGGAGCCCTTCCCATTGAGGGACAATCCTTATCTCCCAGACGGGAGCATAGTCCCTCGATGGCGATGCGAGGCGTCACGCCGGAAGAGGCCATCCTCGCCCTCTCGCGTCTCATCCAGGACGGGAAGCTGACGCGAACGGAACTGCTCGTCGAGATCATGCGTGTCGGGCTCACCGAGCAGAAGCGTTGGAAGGC
>JBHIDB010000105.1:0-3712 GCA_046759865.1 Thermoplasmata archaeon | reverse complement strand
TTCCTCCGGCCGGAGACGGCCCAAGGGGCCTACCTGGCGTTCAAGCGGGCCTTCGAGATTCTTCGGAAGCGGCTTCCCTTGGGCCTCGCCATCGTAGGCAGAGCATACCGGAATGAGATTTCCCCTCGCCAGGGCGCCTTCCGGCTGCGGGAGTTTCACCAGGCGGAGCTCCAGATCTTCTTCGACCCGGCGGGCTTCGATGCCACGCTGGACCTAGGGGAGGTGGAGGGGACAGCCCTGCGGCTCATGCGGGTCACGGATCGGGATCACATGGTAACCTCGACCGTGGCCGACCTGCATGCCGAGGGTGAGCTGCCTCCTTTCTACCTCTACCACCTCGCGAAGGTGCAGACGTTCTACCTCGAGACCCTCAAGGTGTCCCCCGAGGCCTTCCGCTTCTACGAGTTGTCTGAGGACGAGCGGGCCTTCTACAACCGCATCCACTTCGACGTTCAGGTGGCCTTGGAGTCTTGGGGCGGATTCCAGGAAGTCGGGGGAGTCCACTACCGGACCGACTACGACCTCAGCCGTCACCAGGAGCACTCCGGCGAGAAGATGACCGTCTTTCACGAAGGCACGCGCTTGGTGCCCCACGTGCTGGAGCTCAGCTTCGGCGTCGACAGGAACGTCTGGGCGACGCTGGATCTGGGCTATGAGCCCGGCGAAAAGGCCGTCCTCCACCTCCCGGCTCGTCTGGCCCCCGTGACCCTTGGTGTCTTCCCCCTGGTCAACAAGGACGGCCTACCGGCTGTGGCGGAGGGCATCTATCGTGAGGTCCGGACCTGGTGCGACGCCACGTACGACACGTCGGGGAGCATCGGTCGGCGGTATGCGCGTATGGACGAGATCGGCACGCCCTTCTGCCTCACGGTGGACTACGACAGCCTGGAGCAGGACGACGTCACCCTCCGGGATCGAGACTCCACGGAACAGGTCCGCGTGGCTGTAACGGACCTTCGGACGACCCTTCAGGGACTCCTCGAGGAAACCATGGACTTCGATGCCCTTTAGCCCGACCGTTGTCCCACCGATCCTGGGGGGTCTCCGCCAGGCGGTCCACGAGATGATCGCCGATGTGGACCGGGTGACCTTGGCCTTCTCGGGCGGTCTGGACAGCTCCGTGGTGGCCTCCTTGGCCTCGGAGGGGGCGGAGATCGAAGCCCTCACCGTCGGGTATCCGAAATCCCAAGACCTCACAAACGCCGCTGAGGCGTCTCGGCTCCTCGGGCTGAACTGGAAGCCGGTCTACTTGGACGATGCCGCTCTCATCCGGGGCGGAGCCTCCCTCCTCGAGACCTTCCCTGATCTCGACGCGATTGCGGTCTCCTTCGAGATCCCCTTGTGGATGCTTCTCCCCCACGCCCCCACCGGACCCGTCCTGGCCGGGCAGGGAGCAGATGAACTCTTCGGAGGCTACGCGCGGTACGCGGGACTAAACGAGCGGGACCTCCAGGAGGCCCTCGAACATGACCTGGAGCTCCTCCTCCGGGAGACAATTCCCCGTGAGAAGGCCATGGCCCGCCACCACGAGAGGGAGCTCCGCCTGCCATATTGCCACCCTCGCGTGCTCAACCCAGCCCGCGCTCTTCCTGCGGACCAGCGGGCACGTCCGCGGCGGAAGGAGCTACTTCGTAGAGTAGCGACCGAGCTTGGCCTTCCAGCGGCAATCGTCGAACGGCCCAAAAAAGCGGCTCAGTATGGATCGGGTGTCATGCCGGCCCTGCGTCGATTGGCAAGAGCCGAAGAGCGCCCCATCCTGGAGTTCCTCCGACTCGAGCGCCGTTCTACGCCAAGTCCTTAGCCATATAGGGTCGCTGGAGCCGGTACCCGAGCTTCAGGTAGTAGCCCCGCACGCCTACGCCGCTCGTGACCCGAAGACGGCGAAACCCCGCTTCGGTCGTCGCACGCTCTGCCTGGGCCATGAGGACCTTTCCGTAGCCTTGGTGCTGCCATCGGGAGCCTGGTGCCTGCTGGAAGGGCACCATCTGGCCAAAGACCTTCAGTTCCCGGAGGAAGGCGCCTGCTTCGCCGAGACGTAACCGGGCGTACCCAACGAGAACGTCTCGGCCGAAGTCCTCGACGCTGAAGAAGACCTCCTCGCCCCCGCTCGCCTCGTAGCGCAGGGTCCCCATGCTTACATCCTCCGGATCCGCTTGCACGCGGCGCAATCCCGCCTCGCGACAGCGGATGCAGCGGCACCGGGTCCCCTCGGCCTCCATACGCTCTCGGACCAGCTGCCGGAGGTGCCCCTTCTTCACCCCCGCCTCGATGTCGGAGGCCCCGATCTCTCGATTCACCCGGAGAATGCGAACGTAGGGCGGTACGTGGGGCTTCGCTTCCGCCAACAGCCGGGCGGCCTCCTCCGTCCCCATCTCGTCGTACTCCCCGCGACGCCAAAGGCGGTAGAGGCCCGTCCCCTCTACGACGAGGGTGGGGTACACCTTCAGCATATCCGGGCGATAGGCGGGGTTCTCGAAGAGCTCCCGAAACGCCCGGAGGTCACGGTCGTAATCGCTCCCGGGAAGGCCCGGCATCATGTGGTAGCCCACCTTGAGCCCCGCGTCCTTCGCCCGCTGCGTGGCCCGCACCACCTCGGCCAGACCGTGCCCGCGGTTGACCCGCTGAAGGACGTCTTCGTAGAGAGACTGAACCCCAAGTTCCACCCGCGTGACGCCGAGACCCAGGCAATGTTCGACTTCCGGACCGAGGAAACAATCGGGCTTCGTCTCCACGGTCAGGCCGATGCATCGGTGCGGGGCTCCCTCGTTCCGTTGGTGGGCCTCTTCCAACGTCTTGGCTTCTGTTCCATTCAGGCCGTCGAAACACCCCTTTGTGAAGGCCTCCAGGTAGGACCGCGAGCGGGAGGTGAAGGTCCCCCCGATGATGATGAGATCCACCTTGTCTGTGGGATGGCCGATCGCCGCGAGCTGCTGGAGCCGCGCCTCCGTCTGCGTCCGGGGATCGTAGCGAGACCGGGCGGCTCGGCGAGCGGCCGGTTCCGTCCCCAGGTAGGCCTGGGGCGTGCCCCAATCCACGCCCCCCGGACAGTAAACACAACGGCCGTGGGGGCACGGGGCCGGGGAGGTCATCACCGCGACGACGGCGACCCCCGAGGCCGTCCGAACGGGCTTCGCCCGGAGAAGGGCCCGCGCCCTCTCCTCCGATGCCGGCATGTACCGGAGAATCTCAAAGTTGCGGGGAACGCGATCCAAGCCGTGACGACGACACGCCTCGCGCTTCGCCTCCTCGAGGGCCTCCGCATTCCGAATCTCCCCCTGCGCCACGCGGTCGGCGAGCTCGGCGAGGGCCTCCATCCGGGGAGGGATTTGGTCCCCACCTAAAACGGTTAAGGTTAAGGCCGCCAGACGTCTGAAGGAAGCCCGATGAAGGACGTGGACTCCGAGACGGCTTCGCTCATTCCCGACACCGTCCAGGGAACCTCGAGCTGGCTCCGCGTCCTTGCCCGCGAGGTCAACACCTACGTCCTCTTCATGCACACGTGGAGCGCCATGGGTTTTGTGGTCAGCCCGGAACTCATCGGCTCGCTCTTGGAGCTCCAGGATGAGATCATGGGGACGCGCAGAGACCTGACTTCCTTGGGAGCCGACGCGGGGCTCGGCAGCCTCTCTGGTTCCCTCCACGACATCGCCGACCGGGAGGAGACGGTCTTCCGGGCCATGATGGAGGAGATCAAGAAGTTCAAGGACGAGAC
>JBHIDB010000104.1:0-3741 GCA_046759865.1 Thermoplasmata archaeon | reverse complement strand
TGCTTGTGCCCCACGAAGAAGGCCAACCCCGTCTCGGGCACCCGTCGGAAGGCCCGGAGTCGCGAGAGAATGGACTCGATGGCCGACATCACGTTCTTCCGGGTCGTCTTGCTCTTGATGTTGCTGGACTGGCTGAGCTCCTGACGGAGGTAGCCTGTGACGTCGGAGACCTGGCGTTTAGAGGGCACGTAGAGCGAAACGAGCTCCGTTCCCCTGCCTTCGGCTGCCTCAATCTCCTCCAGCTTACGCTTGAAGAGGTACCGTTCCTTGCCCTTCTCCTGGACCGCCATACGCTTTTATCGTGTTAACCCTGTGCCCGTTAAAGAGGATTGGCATGCCCCCAGAGCGAGTGGTAATCTCCCTGGGAGGGTCCATTTTGGTCCCGGGAGAGGGGGATGCGGAGTACCTGCAGACCCTTGCCGCCCTGCTGAATCGGTTGGCCGGGGAACGACAGCTCTTCCTGATTACGGGGGGCGGTCGGCCGGCACGGACCTACATCGAAGCGGGCCGCGCCTTGGGCCTGGACGAGCGGGCATTGGATGACATGGGCATTGCGGTGACCCGTCTGAACGCCCGCCTCCTCATCCAGGCCCTCGGTCCGAAGGCGTCTCCGGAGGTAGCGGAGAGCTACGAGGAGGCGGAGGAAGCGGCCGAGGCGTATCCCATGGTGGTCATGGGGGGCGTGCGGGTGTCCCTCACCACCGACGGCGTCGCTGCGGAGCTGGCGGAACGCGTCCACGCCCACCGGCTCGTGAATGCTACCAGCGTCGATGGGGTGTACACAACCGACCCACTGCGGGACCCGGGCGCCACTCGCATCGACCGCATGAGTTACGAGGAGTTGGTGGAGATCGCGGGGGAGCCGACCGGGTTGGCGGGACCCTCCATGGTCTTCGATCCCTACGCGACCCGCGTGGTGAAGCGGGCCTCCATCCCCTTATTCGTGGTCTACGGGCGGGACCTCGCGTCCCTCGAAGGGGCCATCGTCGACGGGGAGTTCGTCGGTACCTCCATCGGGGTCTGAGGGATGCGCGCCTTCGTTGCGGTGGATATCGAGGCCGCCCGGCCCACGGTGCGGCTGCTGGATGCGGTGCGGGAGACACGGGCTCGGGTCCGGGTGGTTGATCCGGAGAACCTGCACATCACCCTCAAGTTCCTGGGAGAGACCGACGACGGTCTCGTCCCCTTCATTCGTGAAGCCCTCGTGGGGGCGATCGAGGGGGAGGATCCCTTCACACTCACCCTCCATGGGAGCGGGGCCTTCCCGAATCCCCGCAACCCCCGGGTCATCTGGATTGGCGTGCAGGGCGGGGAACCCCTCGTCCGAATCGCAAAGCGTCTCGAGCGGGCCCTGCAGGAATTGGGATTCGAGCGGGAGCGTCGTCGCTTCACGCCGCACCTGACGGTGGGACGGGTGAAGAGCAGGAAGGATGTGGAGGGGCTCACCGAGCTGCTTGCCATCCATCGCGACGAGGCTTTCGGCACGCAGCGGGTCGAGGAGCTTCGGCTCAAGCGGAGCGAGCTTAGGCCCACGGGGGCCGTCTACCACGACGTGATCCGGGTCCCCCTCGGCTGATCAATGCTTCCCCTCGTCACGCAACAACCCATCCCACTCGACTTCGTGGCGGATCTTGTTCCGTTGGAGAAACTGGCTTAGCGCTTGGGTCACCCGAGGCACCTCCACGCTGCGCGAGCTTGCGTAGAGGTAGAACTCCTTCCGCTCACTCAGGGGGAAGATGAGGCGCATCGTCCCGTCCCGGTTGAATCCTTCGGGCTTGCGGTCGTTTCGGAGGTCTCGAAGGTTCTCCTCCAAGATGATCTCGAAGAATTCGGGGTCGTCTCGCGTCTGCTCCGACTCCTCGAGGAAGAGGGAAAACAGGTCTCGGAAGAGGGGTTCCAGGTCCCCGTAACGCACCTTCGGGTGGAGGACGATGTGGCCGCTCCGGGCCCGCATGATGTTCCCATCGAGGTCGCGGTAATAAAGGGATGAGGCCTGGCGCGGCCGCAAAGGGCTTTAACTGGGCCGGTCCCATCCTCGCCCCGTGCGGACCGTGCTCGTGGTCGCGGGAAGCGATTCGGGCGGGGGCGCCGGCATCCAGGCCGACCTCAAAGCCCTCGCCACCCTCGGGGTCCACGGGGCCACCGCAATCACCGCTGTCACCGCCCAGAACACCCAAGGGGTGTTGGCCACCGAGCCGTTGTCCGTCAAGACCGTTCGGGCCCAGATTCAATCCATCCGTGAGGACATGGAGGTCCATGCCACGAAGACCGGCATGCTGTACTCCAAGGAGATCGTTGAAGCGGTGGCACAGGAGCTTGCCCCGTTGGATCGGCCGCTGGTGGCGGACCCTGTCATGGCGGCCACGGCGGGCTCGTCCCTCCACGCCTCCGGATTCACGGAGGCTCTGCAGAAGCACCTCCTGCCCGTGACGACCCTCCTCACGCCCAACCTCCACGAAGCGGGCGCCTTAACCGGCAAGGAGGTCCAGAGCGTGGCGGAGATGAAGGAGACCGCCCGGGCTCTTCACGCTCAAGGGCCCAAGGCCGTCTTGGTGAAGGGAGGCCATGCAAAAGGCGAGCTCGTGGACGTCCTCTATGACGGGAAGCGTTTCCACACGTTCCCCGGCTACCGTTACCCGACGGAGCTTCACGGCAGCGGCTGTGCCTACGCCTCCACCATCGCGGGTTACCTGGCGTCCGGCCGCGGGCTGACAGAGAGCGTCCGAGACGCCCGGAGGAAGGTGGCGGCGGGCTTCGCCACCTCCTACGCGGTGGGCAAGGGGCTACGGGTAATCAACGCCGGCTACGCGGAGGACCGGTGGGCGGTCTATGCGGCCGTCCGGGACTCTACGGAAGAGCTCCTCAGCTTCCTTCCCCCCGCCCTCGTCCCCGACGTCGGCATCAACCTAGGGTACGCCTTGCCTGCGGCGGAAGTGCTGGACGACATTTGCGCCATCGGCGGGCGGATTGTACGCGTGGGGAACCGGGCGGCCGCGGTGGGGCCCCCCGCGTTCGGGGCTTCCCGCCACGTCGCCCGAATTATCCTTGCAGCCATGGGAGTGGATCCCACGCGCCGTTCCGCGATGAACCTCCGATATTCGGAGAGGCTCGTGGAACGTTGCCAAGAGTCGGGGCTGGTGATCGGCACCTTCGATCGAAGGGACGAACCCCCGAGGTTGAAGACCATGGAGTGGGGAACCCAGGAAGCGATTCGCCGCGCGAAGGCGTTTCCCGATGCCATCTATGACCTGGGGGGCCCGGGGAAGATCCCCATGGTTCGCCTCCTCGGACACCGCCCGGCCGAGGTGGTACAGAGCGCCCGAAAGGTGGTCGGCCCGTGAAAATCGCGGTCTTTACCGATACGTACCTCCCGGCGGTCGATGGAGTCGTGAACTCCATCCGCAACACGAAGAGAGCCCTGGAGGAACGGGGACACCACGTCGTAATCTTCGCCCCGGGAGACGGGAACAGCGGGAGGTCGCCCGAGGCGGACACCTTCTACACCCGGGCGCGGGAGCTCCGAACGTATCCTGGCCTTCGTGTCCCCCTCCTCCCGACGAAGCGGGAACTGAACATCCTTGCCGAATATGGACCCGACGTGGTCCACACGCACGGCTTCGCGTTCATGGGTCTGAAGGGGATGTGGGCGTCTCGCGAACTCATCCGGCCGATGATCCTGACCTTCCACACCATGGTCATTGACGCCATTCCTCATTACACGCCGTTTACGCGGCGCTCGCG
>JBHIDB010000103.1:0-3898 GCA_046759865.1 Thermoplasmata archaeon | reverse complement strand
TCCACGACCAACTCCCAAGACTCCGGCTCGACGACGGGGTCCACGAGGTTCTTCGTCACGACGTAGAACTCCCCCGTGGGGGTCACCTCCTTCGCGAACATGTCCCCGACCGAGGCGAAGGCGAGGCGTCGGCGGCCGGGGAAGACGCGCGTGAGACCCACGAAGGCCAACGCGGCGAGGGTGATCGTGGCGGCCACTCCGGCGAGGAACTGGCGGCGGGAGAGGCGGATGCCTTCTGGGTATCGCACAACCAACTCCACGAGGAAGTAGTCGAGGATCGCGGCGTAAATCCAGCCCGCGATGAGCTGGCTGAAGACGGCAGGACCGAGCCCGGCGGGTGTGTCAAGCCCCAAGAAACCGCCTCCAAGGAGAGGGAGAGCGACGAGGAGGGCTGCCCCCGCATATCCGAAGGCGAAGACCGCGATGAGGATCCATCGCCGACGGATCCTGCGTTGCACCCACGGGAAGGGAAGGGCGTAGAGGCCCGCGGCGACCAGGGAGGCCGCGATGGCCGTCAGCAGGCCCAGAACCTTGGCGCCTTCGCCCATGGTCTGGATGAAGAAGGACTCGATGGCCCCGGGGATCGTGTCGACGACAAATCCCACGGCCACCTCTGGGAGGAAGACCCCCAAGCCCAGGAGGCGCAGGATGTAGGTAACCGCGAGCGCCCCCGCTCCTGCCACCAGGCCAGCCCGGAAGCGTCTCCAGGGGAATTGGCGCAACCTACGCCTCAGGCCCTGAAGGAGGCCCATGCGAGCCCAAAGGACCCCCCGCTATTATCGTCTTCGCGCCTTCCGGACCCTACGGGATGAAACCTTTTTCAGGAAGGGGGAGAGTTGGACCGGTGAATGCGTCCCATCCTCGTGGTTCCCGGGGTCCTCATTCTGCTTATGGGCGTCGTGTTCGCCCTCCAGGGGGCCGGTCTTGTCCCCACCGAGTTCATGATTGGGCCGGCCTGGATTGCGATCGGTTCGGGCGTCGCTGTCGTCGGCCTAGGGCTTTCTGTCTTCGGGCTCCGCACGGGTTGAAACGCCGGATTAACGACCGAATTACCCCGCGTCCTCCGATTCCTGGTCGGAGGCGGCCCGCAGGGATTGGTCGTCGGCCGGACGTTCGCGAGGAGCCGCTTCGACAGTCTCACCGGCCCGGCGAAGCTGCCGGTACCGAAAGCCGTAGTATATCAGGCGGTAGACGAAGACGGCCATGGCCAGGGCGAGTCCGGAAGCAAGGAAAACGTCAACGTCCCCGATGCTCACCACGGTGACGAAGAGCCAGGTGTGCAGGACGAGGAGACCGGCGAGGAGGAGGCTCCAATTCCGGATGCGGAGGCGCTCATCCGGGGAGTCCACGCTGGGCGGACTCTCAGGAGCCCCGCGGAAGCGGCTCCAGTAGTGGACGGTGCGCCAGGAGAAGAGGCTCACGGCGACGATCAGGAGTCCGGAGAGAAGGAGGTCGCCTCGGGCCACCGTTCGAGAGAGGAGCCACATGTGAAAGCCGAACAGGCCCACCATGGCCAGGAAAAGAACAAACGCCTTCCGCCGCGGGTCCATACGTCCCCGCGCCGGCGATGGCCCCCCTCCTTAACCGTTTTTCGTATGTACCCTGGGCGCAAGCTTTTGCCGCCGCAGACCCTCCAAGCGGCGTGCCCTCGGAAGTCGACACTCTCCCTTCCCCGCCAAAGGAGGTAGGCCTCCGCTTCCCGCAGAGCGTTCATGACAGGCCAGGGCTCTGGGCTGCCATCGTCAGCGGTCTCATCTACCTCGTCCTGGGGATCCTCCTCCTGGCACCCCCCGGCCCTCCGCCCGCCCCGGAACTCGCTCCGCCCCTCTCCGTGCTCACTGCCCTGGCCAACGCCCTGACGTTCCTCTTCCTGACGACCGGTTGGCTGGCGATTCGGGCGGGGAACCGATCGCGTCATCGAACCCTCATGGAGCTTGCGTTCGTCTCCATCGCCTCCTTCCTGGCGCTCTACGTCACCCGTCACCTCCTCTCGGGTACCCTCGCGTTCGGCGGACCCCAGAGCCTGCTGGTGGCGGTGTACCTCCCCCTCCTGATCGCGCATCTTGCCATTTCGGCCGCCATACTGCCCCCGGTCATCTACAACTTCCTGGTCGGGCTGAGCCGGCCCCTGAGCCAGGTTGGGAGGACCCTCCACCCCCGTGTGGGGCGGGTCATCGTCCCCCTATGGATTGCAAGCTCCCTGATGGGCCTCACCGTCTTCGCCCTGCTTCGCCTCTTCCCAGCCGGTTGAATCCTCCTCCCAGCGCAAGACATAAGGGACCTGGCCGCCTGCGCACCCCGGAACTCCTTCCCATGCGCCTCACCAAGCGGGCCGGGTTCTCGTTGTTCACCCTCGCCTACGCGGTTGGCGGAATTGCCCTCGCCGTTGAGATGACCGGGGGTGCCTGGGACATCGAGTGGCACATTGCCCAGCTCGTGGAGGTCTTCTGGACGCCCCCCCACACCGTCCTTTACGTTGGCCTGGGCTTCGTTGCCGTCGCGGCCTTCGCGGGCCTCCTCCTCCGCTTCGTTGCCCCCCGTCCCCCGCGTGCCCTCGAAATCGGTCTCCAGGTTGTTGCGGTAGGGGTCCTCCTTCAGTTTGTCGCCGGTGGCTTTGACGAGTGGTGGCACGGTGCGTTTGGCGTCGACGACGCGCTGAGCCCGCCTCACGTCCTTCTCATTGCCGGGATGATTACCGCCGGGGTGGGCCTCGTCCTGGGCCTCACCCGCCTCCTTCGAGCGGAAGACTTCCTTACGCACGTCGCCGCCGGGGCCCGACGCCTGGCATCTGCCGCACTCCCCCTGGCCTTCGTGGGACTCCATTTCGCCCTTTTCGGCTTCGCTTTCGTGTTCACGTACCCGGGGTTCGCCCTGGACCCCTTCGTCGGCGAGCTGTGGAAGCGCGGACTCATCGTCTTCGTCTTCGCATCCCTGATCCCGTTCACCGCCGTGGCCGCCGCGCGCTCGGTGCCTTGGCCCGGGGGCGCCACCGCCGTCCTGGTGGTGGCGACAGTCAGCTTCTACACAGTTGCCGGCCTGATGGGAGACCTGGTGACTCTCACGGCGGCCGACCTTCCCCTCTTCATCTTGGGCATCGTCGTCTTCCTCATCCCGGGCATCGCCGTGGATCTCGTGCTCGCGAGGCCTTGGAAGGGCGCCTCCCTTCTGGTCGCTGTGGGCCTGCTCGGCGTTCTGGGGGGCCTCCTCAGCCTCGTCCAGGGGGGAGCCGTGCTGAATATGACCGGCGGCCTGGAGGCCAATCCCCTCTGGTTCCTGGCCCTGTACGCCCTCGGCGGAGTCGTCGGTGGACTGATCGGCCTGGCCTTCGCCAACGCCCTGCAGGTTGAACGGGTGGAACGAGTGGCCACTCCCGCAGTCACAGGATAGCACTGGTTGACGATCGAGGGCCGACAACCTTTATCCCGCGCGGGATTTCACAGCGCGGGTTGACGTCTGTGATCAGTCCCGGCCAAATCGTCTCCATCCACGTCGCACCGAAGGCGGAAGCAAGCATGCGCTCCCTCTCGGAGGTCCGGGCCGTCGCCGGGCGAGGCCTCGAGGGCGACCGCTACTTTGACGAGACGGGTACCTACTCCAGACATCTGGGCCCCGACAGGCAGCTCACGCTGATCGAGAGGGAGGCGCTGGAGGCTCTGGGACGTGACTATGCCCAGGATCTCGATCCGGGGGATGCCCGTCGCAATTTGGTCACCGAAGGCGTCCCGCTGAACCACCTCGTAGGCCGGACCTTCCGTGTGGGCGAGGTTCGCCTCAGTGGGCTTCGGCTCTGCGAGCCTTGCGGACACCTCGCCCGGCTGGTCAAGCGGGAGGTGGTCCCCGGACTCATCCACCGCGGAGGACTTCGGGCGGAGATCTTGACCACCGGAGTGATTCGGGT
>JBHIDB010000102.1:0-3910 GCA_046759865.1 Thermoplasmata archaeon | reverse complement strand
GAGCACGTCTCCGCCCTCGTCGCCGACTACGCCGGGCTGGCGGACCAGCATCCGGCCACGTTCCGGTTGGAGGGGGGCGGGGCCGGCGGAGGTCTCGCCCTCGCCAGCGCCTTCATGGCCGTGGCCTCCGGCATGTGGGACGTGGTCGTGGCGGGGGGCGCAGAGAAGATGACGGACGTGGGGGACGAGGAGGCGAACCGCATCTTGTCCTCAACCGCGGACCAGGAGTGGGAGACCGTCTTCGGGGCGACCCACGCGGCGCTGCACGCCATGGTGGCTCGGCGCCACATGTACGACTTCGGCACGACCCGGGAGCAGTTGGCCGCCGTGGCCGTGAAGAACCACAGGAACGGTGCCAAGAACCCAAACGCCCAGTACCAGCGAGAGGTGCCCCTCAAGGCGGTGCTGGGGGCACCCGTCGTGGCCGATCCCCTCGGCGTGTTGGACTGCGCCCCCCTCTCCGATGGCGCGGCGGCGGCCGTCCTGTGCCCGATGGAGATGGCCCGGAAGTTCAATGACACGCCCGTCCGCATTGCCGGATTGGCGGTCGCCAGCGACACGATCGCCCTTCATGACCGCCGGGATCTCACCAGCTTGGACGCCACGGTAGTGGCGGGTAAGAAGGCCCTCCAGATGGCCAAGGCCGCCTCCAAGGGGATTCAGTTGGCCGAGGTGCACGACAGCTACACCATTAGTGAGATCGTGGCCATCGAGGATCTCGGCTTCGTAGAGAAGGGCAAGGGCGGACCGGCCACCGAGGAGGGGGTGACCGAAATCGACGGCCGGGTCGCCGTGAACCCGTCCGGCGGATTAAAGGCCCGCGGGCAGCCCGTGGGCGCGACGGGCATCGCCCAGGCCGTCGAGGTGGTCCGCCAGCTCCGTGGCGAGGCCGACGCCCGCCAGGTCGAGGGGGCGGAGGTTGGATTGACCCACGTGCAAGGGGGCACGGGAGCCACTGCCGTGGTGCATGTCCTCCGGAGGGAGAATTGAGATGGCGATTCCAAGGTTCTGGCGCGAGATTCAGAGCCGCTACAACCTAGTCGGGACCCGCTGCGGGAACTGCGGCACCCTGGACTTCCCGCCCCGGGAGGTCTGTCCCAAGTGCGGCCGGAAGAGCATCGGGAAGATGGAGAAGGTCCCGCTGAGCGGCAAGGGCACGGTCGTTTCCTACACGACGGTCCATCAGGCTCCGAAGGGATTCGACGGGATGAAGCCCTACGTCCTCGCCATCGTCGAGCTCAAGGACGGCGCGCGGTTAACGAGCCAGATCATCGACTGCGACCCTACGGCGATCGACGTCGGCATGCCCGTAGAGGCCACGTTCCGCAAGCTGGGCCAGGACGGCGCATCCGGGATCATCTACTACGGCTACAAGTTCCGCCCGACGGTTGCTCGCGGGGGGGAGGCGTGAGCCTCTTACCGATCCTGAAAGGTTCTAATAGTCACCGCAGGTAGTCCGACAGTCCAATGGAACTGCGGATTCTCGAGAAGGAGAAGAAGACCCTCACGGTGGAGGTCGTCAGCCCCGACGACACCGTGATCTACCCCCTCATCAGTCATCTCCTCAAGGACGCGAGGGTGGAGGACGCCCGTTACATCGTGGGACACCCCCACCTGGACAAGCCCACCATCCTCGTTCGGGTGAAGAAGGACCAACCCGAGGCCGTGCTGCAGGAGGTGGCCGAGAACTTGGCTACCCAGTACGGGAGCATGCGGGAGCAGGTGGCTGCGACCCACACGAAGGAGAAGTAGCTGCTCACCCGCTTCCGGCGGACCATCTTCGGCAGGCGATCTGCCATGGAAGCGGAGGTCGGCATCGCGGGCTATGGCACACGTACGCCTGGGATCGGTGCTCGCATCAAGGCCGTTCCGGAGGATTTCGTCGTCGAGGAGATTCCCACTGATCTTCCCGCCGTGGCCACGGGTCGCTTCCTCGTCGTTCGGGTGACCGTTCGAAATTGGGAGACCCATCGCTTCGTCCGCCAACTGGCGCGAATTCTCGGGATAAGTCGGAAACGGATCAGTTTCGCCGGGACCAAGGACAAACGGGCCGTCACGACCCAGCGGATGACCATCGAGGGGTTGGAAAAGGAGGACTTGGCGGCGGTACACCTCAAGGACGTCACCTTGGAGCCGCTCCACCGCACCTCACGGAGGCTCGCTCTCGGGGACCTGCTGGGAAATCGGTTCCGGATTCGGCTGCGACAGGTGGGCCTTCAGGAGGATACGGCCTTCGAGCGCCTGCGATCCCTTGGCCACGAGTTGGAGGAGGCGGGCGGCTTTCCCAACTTCTTCGGCATCCAGCGATTCGGGGAGCTTCGCCCGCTGAGCCATCGCGTAGGACGAGCAATCGTCGAAGGGGACCTGGAGAAGGCCGTCTCGCTCTACGTGGGGGAGACCTTCCCCGGAGAGGATCCGGAGACACGCCGCGCTCGCGCGGCGTTTCAAGACAGCGGGGACGTCGCTGCGGCCTTGAAGGATCTCCCCACCCATCTTGGCTTCGAACGATCGCTCCTCCACCACCTTCGCGAGCGGCCCGGGGATTTCGGAGGGGCTCTTCTCCGGTTTCCCCACAGCCTCCTGACGCTCTTCGTCAACGCCTACCAGTCGTACCTGTTCAATCGGATCCTCAGCCTGCGCCTGGCGGAGTCCACACCGCTGAACGTTCCGACACTGGGAGACCTGCTCCTCCCCCTCGACGGCCGGGGTCTCCCCGATCGGCGCCGGCCGATTGCCGTGACCCAGGCAAACCAGGAGAAGACGGCCCGCCAGGTCCAGGCGGGGAAGGCCTGGGTGAGCGGACCCCTCGTGGGATATGAGGTGGACCTCGCCGAAGGCGAGATGGGGCGCCTCGAGAGGGCTGTCCTTCAGGAGGAGGCCGTCGACCTGAGGGACTTCACCGTCAGGGCTCTCCCCGGCCTCTCCTCTCGTGGGTTGCGTCGCCCTCTCGTGGCCCGCGTGCGGGATTTCTCTTTCACACTCGAAGGAGGCGTCCGGCTCGCCTTTTCCCTCAGCCCAGGCAGCTACGCGACGAGTCTTCTCAGGGAAGTGACCAAGGGGGATAGCCTCTAATAGCCCGCCTTGCACTGCAAACGCCGTGGCCCGAAGAGGCGATCCCCGCACCCACGCCTGCTCCGTCTCGGGCTGCAAGGGGGAGGTCGTGCGTTCTCTGTCCTATCGAAAGGTCCGGGATGCCCTCTCCGATCACGGGGTCCAGGAAGGGCGACGGGCCTACCTCTGCAAGGCCCACTACAAGGAGTACAAAAGGGCCACGAAGGGCGAGCGGACCATCGACCGCCTCACGTGGTAACGGCTAGGGCGAGTCCACCGACAGCTCGTTCAGCCCGGTATCCGGGTTCTCTTTCCGGGTCATTCGGAGGCCTTCGAGGTGCTGGACGCTGATCTCGGCCAGGATCGATACGCTGCCCGCGAAGAGGTGACCGCCTACGGCGGCGTAGTCAGGACCAGCCACGGAGGCGTGGACATGCAGGGGCGGCTCGGCCTCCAGGGTCACGCTGCCCTGCAGGGAGAGGAGTTCGTGGCTGCCCTCAAAGCGCTTCCGCACGTAGGCCCCCTTCTCGGGGTCAAACCATCCCAGCTCGAGCCCCTCGAGGGCTCCGATCCCACTTAGAACCAGTCCCGAGGTGATGCCTCGCCCTCGCAGGGCTTCTTGGAGGGAGGGGAGAACCTCCTCCCCCCGCTGTAGCTTCACGACCAGCCAGCGACCATCCTGCCCGACTTGCATGTAGGTCTCCTAAAACCACCCCTTCCCCAACGGCTCGGCCTTGGTTCGAAGCTTGATCCGGATGGTCTTGGCCAACTCCTCGTCGTACCCGAGGCACGTGTAGACCTCCTTGGGGCTGCAAGCATCCACGAACCACAGGAGGTCGTCGATGTCCCCGTGATCGCT
>JBHIDB010000101.1:0-3963 GCA_046759865.1 Thermoplasmata archaeon | reverse complement strand
TGCCGGCAGGGACGTGGGGGTTGTGGTGCTTAAAGTCAGGGGTCAAGAAACGGTCAGTGGCCTCATGCGCGGTGCCGGTGGCAGCCAGCTGAAGTAACTCGACGGCGGTCTCTTTCCACTCTTCGGGAGTCATGCTCAATCATGCGAGAAGCCGCGGATAATCATATTGGCGCAGAGGGGTGAGACCGCCCTATAGCGACGCGATCTCGTGAACGGTCTTGGTCAATCTAAGCCCCTAATATCGCCAGTAGTCCACAGGAGGAGGCTCATGGTCGCCCTGCCAGAGAACGGCGAGGACCTCCCCCTTGTGGTAGACCTCGTGAATCATAAAGGTGAAAAGGTACTCCTCGACCGTCTTACGGACCACCCCCTCGCCGAGGGGTCGCTCACGGACTTCCGCCAGCGTCTCCGGCCCCATGGCCTGGATGGCGTCCTCTGTGCGGTTGCTGATTCGATTCCAAAGCCTCGCCAGATCCTGAACCGATTTCAGCTCCTCCTTGGCCTCCCGTTCAACCATTCGACCGTTCTCGAGGAGGAAGTCGTTCACCCAGAAGTCCTCCACACGGAGGACGTGAAACAGGGTGTCCCGGATCGAGTAAAAGCTGATCTCCGCGTTTCGCTCGAACTCGGTCGGGAGGCCTTCGAGGCAATCGAGAAGGGCCTTGCGGACCCGGCGGTTGAACCGAAGCATAGTCAAAGGGTCCATGCGTGGGCAAGCGGGAGGCCCCTATAGGGATTGCCGAGGCGACCATCTCACCCCAAAGCCTCTTATATTCAAATTCATTTGATTTTCTTCCAATCCATTGGAATGGAGGGGCAATGCTTCGGAAGGGGCTGATCCTGGTCCTCATGACCTTCCTTTCACTCATGTCCGTCGCGGGGGTTGCCCACGGCCAGGACGGGACCGTCTATACTCAGGTCATGTTTGACTTCGGCGATGGGGTCGTTTACTGGGAGGAGGTGACCCTCGCCGAAAACCGGACGGGGATCCGGGCAACGGTGTTGGCTGCCGTTGCGCTGAGTTTACGCGTCGAAGTCGTCTGGTCGGAACTCGGGGCCTTTGTGGCCGACATTGGGGATCGCGATCCAGTCTTTCCCGAATACTTCCACCTTTTGGTCTGGAACGAGTCTTCCCAGGACTGGGGACTCTCCCCCCTCGGCGCCTCAGCCCTCTTGCTGGATGAGGGCGACATCGTGGGATGGTTCCTTTCCGCCGACGACCCCGCGTGGGACTTCGTCAGTCCCTGGCCCGGGCCGAAGCCCCTTGCCACGCCGGACCACCCCTTCCCGACCCTCGCCTTCCGAGGGAACCTGGCCAACAGCGGGGCCACAGACAGCGATGTCCCCCCTCCCCCGGAACTGCGTTGGCGCTTCGACGCAGGAGGCGGGGAGATCGGGGCCAGTCCAGTGGGGGCCTTAGGTAGGATCTATCAGGTGACGTTGTTCAATGGGACCTATGCCCTCGATCTCCGGACAGGAATGCGTCTGTGGACAGCGGATGTCTCCGGCCTCTCCTCGCCCACTCTGTATCGGGAGGCCGGGTTCGTCACGGTGCCCCTCGTGGGGGACCGGCCTCGACCCGCCGACCTCGTCGTCGCATCGAAAGACGGCGCCCTCTACCGCCTCGACGGGGGAAGCGGGACGGTGGTCTGGCGCACCCCCGTCCAGCAAGCAGGGTTCACAGGGATTGCCTCCTCGCCCAAGATCAGCGGGGGTCGAGTTCTCGTGGGCCTCTTCAACGAGTCGGGCGGAATGGGTGGCCTCGTCTCGGTGGACGTGCAGGACGGCTCCATCGAATGGCACCGAGCGCGCGGCTCCGTTCACATGTCTTCGCCGTCCATCCAGAGGGGGATCGTCTATGTGGGGCTCATGGGGTTCTTTAATGCGTCCTCCCTGAGTTGGGACCCGCCGTACGGCCTCCTGAGCGTCTACGAGACCAACGGCACAGAGCGATGGCTCTTCCCCGCCACGGGCCCCGTCGCTTCCTCGCCCGTAGTGGCCGGGGACGCGCTTTACTTCACCACGCGAGACGGCTACCTCTACGGCGTCAGCACGGGGGGGTCCTTGCAGTTCCGCACGCGCATCGGGCCGAGCACCTCCTCCCCCGCCTTCGGGATGGACATGGTCTTCGCGGCTTCGGGGGTTCTCGGGACCGGCGGCAACGTGACCGCCTTCGACCTCCAGGGGAACGAGCTATGGCGGTTCACCCCCAACGGCCCCGTGCAGAGCTCGTTGACGCTCGCCCGCGATCACCTCCTCTTCGCGACGAACACCGAGAGGGGCACAGTGTACGCGCTGGACGCCGCTTCCGGGACGCTCTTGTGGACCTACATCCCTGAACCGCGGCAGTACATCCTCCCTACGCCCGCGGTCATCGACGGGCTCGTCGTGATCGCTTCGGACAACGGCTTAGTTTACGCCCTCGGCCCCCCGGGCCCTGCGCCGTTCGACGTCGTCCCCCTCGCGGTCACCCTCGCAGTCGCGGCCGGCATCGTCGTGGCCGTGGCGATCTTCCTGTACGACGGGAGGTTGCGGGCGGCTTGACGGCACGACTCGGGGATCCCAGACTGGCGCTCCTGCTTGCCCTCGCGATCGTGCTTTCCGTCGCCGGCCTCTGGGCCGCCCTCCGCGCCCTCGCTCCAGCCCCCGTTCCTCCGGCCACGGTCTCGGTCACGATGCACATTGAGACGGGAGACTGGGATCTTTTCTACAGCGCGACCAGCACCAACAACACGGTGCTCAGCTTCCTCCTGGAAGCCTCGGCGGAGAAGGGATTTCCTGTCCAATACCAGTACTGGGAGGATCTGGGGGCCAGCAAGGTGAACGGTATCAACCGCATCCGCGACGGGTCGGGCGGCTTGTTCTGGCAGTATTGGGTCAACGGGGCCTACGGGCAGGTGGGGGCCGACAGGTATATTCTCGCCGACGGGGATGCCGTCCTTTGGCGTCACGCGGTGTACCCCCCGGAGGCCTGAGATGAACTGGGCGTCGCCCTTCCGGATGACCCGGGAGAAGAACACCATCGCCCTGGCCTTCATCGCCGTCGGCGTCGGCCTCCGCCTCCTGCTGGCCGAGTACCCCAACATCGAACCGATCATGGCGCTCTCGATCCTGGCCGGGTACTACCTCGGGGGCGTCTACATGCTCCTCGTGCCCCTGAGCATCATGGGGTTCTCCGACTTCCTCATCTACGGGGCCTTGTACCAAGGCGAGTACGGCCTGTCGCAGATTCTGGGCCTCAGCGCCTTCACGTGGTCCGGCTTCGTCTTCGCCGCCCTCATCGGGCGCGCCGCGCGTGGGCGGATTCTCACCGTGGTAGGGAGCGTGGCCCTGGTCACCGCGATCAGCATCCCCGCCACGATCGCCTACGATCTCTGGACGACCCTGGGGGGGTGGTACTTCATCTATGGGCCCTTCTTAGGCTGGACCCTCTGGGAGTCCGTGGTGAACCTCGTCCCCTTCGCCCTTCTCCACTTGATCAGCAGTCTCTTGTTTGTCCCCCTCTTCGGAACGCTCTTTGGGCTCCTGCAATCCAGCGAAGCCCTGGATCGATTGCGAGCCGCGGCCTCCAAGCCCGAAGAAGCCTCGGAGTAAGTTCACATCAACGGTGGTATAGTCAGGAGAGCCCCCCTTGCGGTTTTTTAGGGGGAACGTCTTAAGTTTCATGCGAATGGCCGCAAAGAACGACTACCTTGCCATCGGCGACTACGGCCTCATCGGCGACATGAACTCCGCCGCCCTCGTGTCCCGCGAAGGGAGCATCGATTGGCTGTGCTTCCCGCGGTTCGACTCGCCCAGTGTCTTCGCCCACATCCTCGATCCCAAGCAGGGCGGTCGGCTCGATGTCTCCGTCGCCGGGGCGGAAACGGACCAGGCCTACATCGAAGACACGAACGTCCTGCGGACGGTCTTCAAGGGACCGGAAGGAACCCTCGAACTCGTCGATTTCATGCCCTGCTATCG
>JBHIDB010000100.1:0-4019 GCA_046759865.1 Thermoplasmata archaeon | reverse complement strand
CCGGATGCTGGTCCGCCAGCCCGGCGTAGTCGGCGACGAGGGCGGAGACGTGCTCTTGGTCGATGAACTTCCCGGCCGACATGTTGCCGACGTACAGGGCGTCGATCTGGTCGGCGGTGACGTTCGCGTCCTCCAGGGCCTTCAGGCCGGCCTCGATGCCGATCTCCCGGAAAGACCGGTCCCAGAGTTCCCCGAACTTCGTGTCACCGACGCCGATGATGGCGACGTCCCGCACGCTAGGCCCCCGTGGGCACGGCGATCTTGCCTCGGAACCGAGCGTACGTCGCGTAGTCGATATCCTCGGTCTTCGCCACGTGGTTCCAAACCTTCCACGCAGGGTTCTGGGGAAGCTTCTCGATCCCTTCCGTGACGGTGATGTCGAAGCCGTCAGAGCCCGCGCCCGAGCCGTACCCGACCATGAAGATGCGGTCCCCGGGCTTCGCGTCATCCAAGATGGCGCAGAGGCCCAGGATGACCGCCCCGGAGTAGGTGTTTCCGATCTCACGGACGAGCATGCCGGTCTTCACCTGTTCCTCGTTGAACCCCAGCTCTTTTGCCGCACGAAGAGGGAACTTCCCGTTGGGCTGGTGGAAGACGGCGTAGTCGTAGTCGGCGGCCTCCGTCCCCATCTCCTCGAAGATGCCGGAGCTGCAACTGAGGGTGTGTTTGAAGTAGGCCGGCTCCCCCGTGAACCGCCCGCCGTGGCTCGGGTACCGTTCCCCCTCCCGCCGCCAGAAGTCGGGGGTGTCGGTGGTGCACGAGGAGGTCGCGTTGATGGTGGCAAGGACAGGCTCCTTGCCGACGATGATGGCGGCGCCGCCTGCCGAGGCCGAGTACTCCAGGGCGTCCCCCGGCGCACCCTGAGAGGTGTCCGAGCCGATGGCCATTCCGTACTTCACCATGCCAGACCCGACGAGGCCCATGCAGGTCTGGATGGCGGCCGTCCCGGCTTTGCAAGCGAACTCGTAGTCGGCGGCGGTCAGGTCCGGCGCCGCGCCGATGGCCTCGGCAACGACGGTCGCGGTGGGCTTGACGGCGTAGGGGTGGCTCTCAGACCCGACGTAGACGGCTCCGATGTCGTGGGGGTCGATGCCTGCCCGATCCATCGCCTGGCGGGCTGCCTCCACGCTGATCGTGATTACGTCCTCATCCGGACCCGGCACGCTTTTGCGCGTGATGGCCAGGTTCCGCGCGAGGGACGTCCCGTCTACGCCCCAGACCCGAGCGATTTCCTCAGGCGTAATTCGGTAGCGGGGGACGTAGCCTCCGTAGCTTACGATGCCGACATCCATGGCTTCACCTCACAGCTCGTTTCTTGGTTGATGTGTTGATCTGCATCACGAAACTCTCCAACTTCTCAATGAGGTTGAGTGGATCCAACTCTGTCCGCGCAAGGATCACGTTCTCCAGTTTCGCCAGCTCCACCGCCAGCTCATCCACGTTTTCGGGCTGGACGTACACCACCATGGCGGGCTTTAAGAAGTGGGTCCGAACCGCGACCATGGGAGAACGGCCGTACTTCACCCCGGTAAAGAGGAGAGCTCGCTCGCTGCTCCACCCGTACACACGGGGGTAGTCCGTCGCGTCCAGGGTCGCGATGGCCCGGAGGCTGTCGATCACGGTGTAACCGTGGATCTGGCGCTGGTGGGAGTCGAACGTGGTCAGGCTCCGCCCCTCGATGACCCGGACGAAATCGGAGGCGGGGACCGGCTCGAGGAACTCCGCCATGCTGGGGATGGCTTCATGAGGGGTGACCATGAACTTCTTGGCCACGCCGCGGCCCGAGATTCGGTCGATGTCCAACAGGGCCTCCACCATCCGCCGGACGGTGCGGATCCCGGGGGAGCGCCGGCGACCGGACTCGTAGTCGCTGATGACCGAGGGCGACATCTCCAGGTGCAGGGCCAGCTCTTTCTGGGAAATCCGGAGCTCCTCCCGCCACTTCCGAATCGTCGTCCCGGGGTTGTCCGAGAGGGTAATTTCCCCGGCCATCTTCTCCGGCAGGGAGGTCTCCATCCGGGGCCGCCAAGGCCATCGAGTTTACTTAAACGTGTCGAACCGGGTATCGACAATCCGCGAATTAACGCCTGCCGTAGCGCTCATCCAGTGCCAGATTGGCCTGGGTGTCGGCCTCCTTGATCTTACGATGGGTACGGGGAACGTATTCGTACGTCACTTCCTGAAACCGGGCCGCCTTCTCCCTCACCTTCGCGGCCAGCCTGGCGAGCCGGGCCTCTTTGATCTTCCACTCCCCGTTCATCTGGTTGATGACGAGCTGGCTGTCCATATAGACCTCGACCTTGGTCCGGGTGTGCTGCGCGGCAAGGTCCAGTCCATGGATGAGGGCCCGGTACTCCGCCTCGTTATTCGTCGTGCGACCGAGGGACTGCCGATGCGTCGTCAGAATGTTCTCGAACCCGTCGTAAAGGACGACGCCCGAAGACGCCGGACCCGGATTCCCGCGGGCGGCCCCATCCGCGTAGAGCAGGACCCTGGGCAGGAGCGCCATGCCCATGGGTGAGGGAATTGGGGCCGCTATATGAGGGCGCGCGGTCCTTCGCACCGCAACCGGCCTACTCAGGGGTCTCCGGCTCGCCCTTCGGGCTGGCGAGGGCTTGGACCAGCTGGTCGAAGTGCTCCAGGTCGCGGATAAGGATCTCGGAGCCCTTCGCCCGGAGGGCGTTGGCCACCGGCGCGTACTCGTCAGGAAGGGTGCCCGGATTGAACTCGGCGGTCTCGGTGAGTCGCGTCCCCTCGGGCACGTCCACCAGGCTAAGGACACCCCGGAAGCCCTGGAGGGCTCCGCCGTGGCAGGCCACTTCCATCCGGGTCGGGGGGTAGAAGGTCGTCGTTCCCTCCACGGGGAACTCCTTGCGGCCCGCGCGGACGGTCCCCTCCCAGGTCAACGCGTTGGCGAGCTTCCCCAGCACTTCCACGGAGTCCAGAATCTCCCCGCAGGTGGGCACGTAGACCACCTGGTTGAGGACTTCCCACACCTGCGTCCGCGGGGCGTTCACGACGGCCGAGGCCGAGAGCTGGAGGGTCTGGGCCGGCGGCTCTTGTGCCGGATAGGCCATAGGAAAGGGAACGTAGGGAGGCGGGGCCGGCGTCTCGGCCTTGACCTCCTCTTGGGCCTGCTCCTTCTTCTCCACCGCCTCCGACCGGGAACGCATGACCATCATCATCTCGTCGATCTTGCGGACGTACTCCGGCTCGGCCACGCGGAGGAGGAGGACGACAATGACCACGATCACGGCAACGATGACGATGTCGCCGAGGCCGATGAGGGGCGCGGGCAGTGGCACGTCGATGAAGGCCGCGAAGAGGTCGTTGATTGTCCCGCGAACCTCCTTGAATAGGCCGAGGGCCCGGCCGAAGACGTTCTCGGCGCCCGGGATGGCAAAGAAGGTGGTCGCGAACGCCAGGACGGCCAGCGACGCGGCGATGAAGCCGATGATCGCAACGACGCGTCGGAAGGACCAGTGCTTCTTAGCCTTGAGCTTCGTCTTCTGCCTGCGACGCACGCTTGCGGAGAAGTCGCCTCCGCCCTGCTTGCTCTCTCCCTTGGCCATCGGTCCCCTCCCTTGCCGACGCGGTGTTAAGAAGCTTAGGAAATCTCTTATAACTATTGGTGGCGGGCGCCCCTGCTCAGGGAGGAGTGTTATCTGGTGCCTTCCTTTCGCACTGGGAGATAGGCGGGGCCGGGCAGGCCGTCTTCTAAGGCGGCGACTCGCCCAAGGCTCCCGCCCTCCAGACGCGGTAAAGGCTATACCGGCTCTCGCCTAAGGGCCGCCAGGGGCCGTAGGGTAGCTTGGTCATCCTTCCAGCTTCGGGAGCTGGAGACTCCAGTTCAAATCTGGGCGGCCCCATTCACCGTTCTTCGTAAGAAGCCTGGTCCGAGCCCGCTCAGGGACGAAACCGGGCACGCGGAATCGAACATCGTTGTTTTCGGGTCTGGGAATCACCCCGAAACGCCTTTATAGAAAACGTTCCGCCCTCTTTCCACCTCGCCCCTCGGG
>JBHIDB010000099.1:0-4088 GCA_046759865.1 Thermoplasmata archaeon | reverse complement strand
CCTACGCCTTTATATAGCGACCTGGCCGAGGAACGCGCGTGCAGAAGGGGGACGTACGGGCCGTCGAGAACCCCATCGCCGCTGTGTTCGACCTGGCTGAGGAGGTGAACGAGCAGGCCCCGAAGATCCGCAAGGCCATCGGCTACTCCCGCCTCTTCATCATGGCCTGGCTTTTCGTGGACTTCTTGCTTCTAGTCATCCTGTCGGAGCCAGGAGGGCCCCTCGCGGTGCTATCCGTCCTGGCCCTGACGGCCACCCTCTTCGTCGCCGCTCTGGCCCTGCGGTGGTCCCACGGTCCCGCCTCCCGAACCTTCCTGTTCGTCGTCATCGTCCTCACGGGGATCGCCATCGCCCTCTCCCATGGCGCCGGATTCTTCCTGGGCGGCCTCCTGGCGGGCCTCTTCGTCTTGGGGATCGTGATTCTCAACCTCATGAAGGATATCCGGGGCTTCTTCAGCTACTACGCCCTCCGCCATCGGGCGATCCGGAGCGTGCGGGAGGAGGACCCTGTGGTTCATGTCCCCAAGGGCGAGGACGCAGTCCAGCGTCTCCTCACCTACTTCTCCGAGCGCCACCCGGAGGTGCGGCAGCAGGCCCAGGCGGGCCGCGTGCAGACCCCGGCTCTCCTGAAAGGACGCTCCGGCCTGGTCTACTCCTTCGATGGGTTCATTCAAGGGCAGCCCTCGGCTCTATGGCGGCCCTTCGGGCTGGGGGAGACCGGCTACGCAATCTTCATCAAGGCCTTCACGGAGCCCCCGACGGTGAAGGATCTGAAGGCCCTCAAGGGGGCGGTGGAGGACGTCTGCCAGGTGCTGAAGGTGCCCCCGACCCGTGTCATTGCACTCTGGACCCCGCCGGGTGAGCCGGAGGCCCTGAGCGACGAGGCGTACGACTTCCTGACCACCGACGTGGTGACCTTTCGGAGGGCGGGGACGGACTACCGTTGCTCCCTAGAGTTGATTACGGAGTCCCCCGACGGGACCTACGACTTCATCCCCTTCGTCACCGAGGCCCTGTACGCCTAGCGGAGCCAGAACGGCAGCTCCCGGAAGCGGTAGTGATCCCGGATCTGCTCTTCATAGATCTCCTTGTAAAACGCGTTGTATTTGCGGAGGTACAGGACGCCCTCATTGGTGATGCGGACCCGGTAGCGCCCGTCTTTCTTCTCCACCGTGACGAGTCCGTCCTCTTGGAGGTTCTCGAGGACCTTGTTCGTCATGTGGTGGTTCGATCGGATCTCGTGCTTGACCTCCTCCTTGGAGAGACCCGACTGTTCCTCCGACAGGATCCGATCCAGCTTCGACTCCAACCCCTCCTGATAGAGGTCGACGTCGAGCTCGGAGACCAGTCGGTTCAGGACGAAACAAGAGTAGATCTTGTAGTCCTTGTACACCCGGCTGGCCATGGCCGGGCGTCCCCATGGCTCAGCGCTTCTTATAACGCTTATTCGCTCGTTCTCAGGCCGCGCACCGCTCCCCGACGGGAGGGAGTTCATAAGGAGAGCCCGCGCTCTTCCCGCGACCCCGATGGCGCGGACTCTCTTTTCGGTCGCGGCGTGGGTCTCCATCGCCTTCCTGAACGGGGTCTTGATCGCGCCTGCCCCGGTCTTCACGCGGCTAATCCAAGCCTACGACATCGGGAGCGCGGCGGCGGGCGCCCTGGTCTCGGCCCTCCTCCTGACGGCGCTCCTGGCCCAGGTGCCGGGGGCCTATCTCATCGATCAGCTCGACAACCGAAAGCTCATCGGGATCGCCATCGTTGGGCTGAATCTGGCGAGCCTCCCAGCCTTCCTCGTGCCGGTGTACGAGGTGGCTCTTGCCTCGCGGCTTGCCACGGGGATCTTCGTCCCCTTCATCTTCGTACCCCTCGCCAACCTCGTCAGCGACGCCTACCCGGAAGCCCGAACCCGAGCCTTGGGCGTCTACCTCTCCGCCCCTCCCGCTGGGTATGCGATTGGCACCTTTGTGACACCCTTCCTCCCCGATCTCCTCGGGTTGTTCAGCATATACATCGCCTACACTCTCCCGATCATCATCCTCCTCCCGGTCCTGTGGTGGAGTACGCGAGATGTGGCTCGAGACCGGGGACCCATGCTCCCCTTCCGGGCCTACGCCGCCGCCTTCCGAAGCCCCGAGCTCTGGCGTCTCGGCCTCGCCTTTGTGACGACGTACGCCCTGTACATCCTGTTCACGTCGTGGATGCCCACCTTTCTGACAGAGGTAGGCGGGATGAGCCTTGCGGTGGGCGGGGCCTTGGCGGCCCTCGTGCCCGCCTTCGGCATTCTCTCCCGCCCCTTGGGAGGCCGATGGGTCGAAACCCGCTTCGCGGAGGACAAGCGGCGCATCCTGTTGGCCTCGTTCCTCCCGATGATCCCTCTCAGCCTGATCTGGCTCTCCCAGCTGGCCCTATCCTGGGCATTCCTGCTGCTCCCCATCATCGGCTTCGTCATCCAGCTCCCCTTCAGCGTCTACTACGCCTTCGCCTCCGAGATCCTCCCCGACCGGCTGCGTGGGAGCGCCTACACGTTCATGAACATGATCAGCCTCACAGGCGGGGTCGTGGCCCCGCTCCTGGCGGGTTACCTCCTCGACCTGACGGGCTCCTTCGCCCCTTCCTTCCTCTTCGCCGCCGCCCTCGCGGGGGCGGGGCTCTTCCTCGCCGTGACGGCCCGGGTCCGCTAGGACTTCACCGTCCCTTTTTAGGGAGGCGGCCCCATCGTGAGACGGCGAGTTTATGGGGCTGCTTTCGGAGGAGGAAATCGAGGCGCGCCTGGGCGAATTGGAGGGATGGACACGGGAGGACCGTTTCATTCGACGGACCTTCAAGTTCCCCCGTTTCATGAAGGCCATCGAGTTTATCAACCGGGTGGCGGAGCTTGCGGAGGAAGCCGACCATCATCCCGACCTGGAAAACGTCTGGCGGACGGTCACGCTCAAGTACACCACGCATGACGCTGGCGGTTTGACCGAGCGGGACTTCAACATGGCCACCAAGGTCAACGCCCTGGAGCTGGACTAGGGAGATCAACCTCTACGAGGGTTGCCAAGGGGTCCTCGGGACTCCATCCAGGATATCTACCTTGACCCCTGGTAGCACGCGTTTCACGCCATGCTAAAGCATTAATAGGTTCAAAGACTGCTCGCGACATGGAATCTGGTGGGGAGGTCCAAAGCAGCGTACTGCGGGTCGGGGGGTTGGCCGGAATCTTGACCGGGGTCCTCGTGGTTGCTGCTATCATTACCTTCGTGGCAGCAATGCCATCTTTTACGTTCCCTCCCGATCTTGCGACGGACCTCGAGCGCTTCCCCGAGAACGGCACCATCCTGAGGGCAGGTTTCAGCATCCAGGTGGTCGCTCTCCTTCTGCTCCTTCCCTTTCTCGCTGCCTTCTACAGGAGCCTTCGGGAACCGAGCCGCGTTTTTGCCCGCATCGGGCTCGGATCAGGCGTCCTTGCGGTCATCCTGGCTATCCTTGGCTTTCAGGGCAATCTCCAGTCGACCCACATCTTCTCCGTGGTTCTCGAAGACTTTCCCGCGGACAGGGCCGTTGTGGTCGCGACGTACGCGGCCGTGCAAAGTCTCGTTGCCGCTGTCAACGTCATGTCGTTCCTATTCCTCGGGCTTGCTTTCGCCGCCTTCGGCCTCGCCATGAGGGCAAATCCGGCCTACTCAGAGGGCTTCGCGTGGTTGACCCTGGTTCTGGGCCTCCTCATCGTCCTCTTCCCGCTTCCCCTCCTGGGTCTATTTAGCATCCTTCTCTTCATCGTGCTCGCCGTCGTGCTGGGGTGGAAGGTCTATAGTCTGGCGGGGGCCGTGTAGAGAAGCCTCTCTTGGATTCCGTCGCACCGCCACGGCTGGTAGGAGAGCTAGGTTCGAGGACCGGCTCGCGGAGGCCCGCTGGTCGAGGACCCTCGGGGGGTGATGCTTAGGTGGATCACCCTGCGACAGATACGGACGGTCGGGAGTGATCCCTGGACCCCCAGCCAGGCCGCCCCGAAAGACTAATATAGCCCATGGCGCCATGCGACGGATACGGTCCCGCCGTAGACCGAGTTGTAAGGCAGTTACGGCGAGGCCTTGGGCAGCTCT
>JBHIDB010000098.1:0-4112 GCA_046759865.1 Thermoplasmata archaeon | reverse complement strand
AGAACAAAGCCGATGGCCATGCCCCGTCTCCCGGCGCGGGTTATCTGGCCGCGGGTATAAAGTTTCTGGCCTATGCCTCCGCGACCTTATTCTCGAAGCGCGCGGCCAGTTCCTCGGCCTCTCGCCACCGCGGGAGCCCTTCCTGCGGCCCCTCCGTTTCCATGCTAAAGCTCGCGACGGAGGCGCCGAGGAGCCCACACCGGGGTAACTCAAGTCCGCGCTGGAGGCCCGCATAGAAGCCGGCCCGGTAGGCATCTCCCGCTCCGGTCACGTCCACCTTCGCACGGGGCGGAATGGCTGGTATCTTCCAGACCCGGTCCTCGCTGTAGATGACGCTCCCCTCTGCCCCCCGCGTCGCAACGAGGGTGCCTACGGAGGAGAGCATCTCCCGCGCGTGGTCAAGACGGAGGTAGTCGAGGGCGGCTTTCAGCTCTCGCTCGTTCCCAAAGAAGAGGTCGATCCCCACCACGAGGGCACGGAAGGAGCCCGCGTCGTACCGGTAATGGATTTCTTGCGAGGGGTCGAAGGCGACTCGCTTGCCCCCCTCTCGGGCCAGAGACAAGACCTCCCGTAAGAACTTCGGCTGCCCCGTCCCCAAGTGAATCCACTCGCTCGTTTCGACGGTGTGCCGGGGGAGGGCGAACGCCGCCGCGTCGTCCATGGGTCCCTGGTCGATGACGGCCACCTGACGATCCTGGGGGTCGCTGAAGATCCAGGCGGTGGGCGTGCGATGTTCGGCAACGAAGTGCAAGTCGGTGATGTCTACGCCATCGCCCTCGAGGGCTTCGCGGTAGTCGGAAGGGAAGTCCTCCCCTACGAGGGCGGCCAGGGCGGTCTCGACGCCCAGCCGACCGGCACCCCGGGCGAGGTTCCCCCCCGTTCCCCCGAAGTGACGCTTCCTGGCGGTCACTTGGATGGACATGTCAGGCTCTGGCAGGCGAGGCACCCGCAGGATGTAATCGAGGACGACGTGACCGAACACGCCCAAGAAGCTCACGAAGAAGCGCTCCCGACTAGATCGGCGAGGATCGTGTACGCCGACCCGAGGTCCGGGACGACGTAGTCGGCCTCGTCCTCCCCACCGGAGGAATCCAGGAGGATGGTCGTCATTCCCAGGCGGGTCGCCCCCGCGACGTCTCGTTCGGCGGAGTCTCCTACATGGATGGCCTCCTCGGGGCGACACTCCGCCTTCGCCAGGGCGCGGCGAAAGATCGCCGGGTCCGGCTTGGCGCGCCCTGATTCCTCGGACGTCGTGATGGAATCGAGGAATCGGTCCAGGGGGAATACGTAGAGGCAGATCTGGAGGAAGTCCTCGTCGGTATCGGACAGGAGGCCCACGTGGACGTTAGACCTTTGCAGTCCTGTTAGGACCTCCTCCGTTTCTGGGAACATCTTGAGCCAGCGGAGATGCTCCTTCCAGTAGGCGGCTTGGAAGGCCGCCCAGTGCGCATCTTCGAGGGCGCGTCCTTCCTCCTCGAGAATCTGGCTCAGGGCCTCCCGGTTCATCACCCGATCCACCTTCCATCGGGTCCCGAGCTGCTGGATTCGCTCCCGGTAGAGGCGATTGTAGCGATCCCAGAGCTCGTCTTCGGACAGGCTCAACGAGGCGGCCTCACGAAAGGACCGCACGATGGCGCGGTGCGCTCGGCGATCGCTCGCGGGGTCAAGGAGGGTGCCCCCTAGGTCGAGAAAGACGGCCCGCCAAGGCACCTAGGTCCCAGCCTCCCAGGAGTCCACGTACCGACGCTGCTCCTCGGTCAGGGTGTCGATGGACACCCCTAGAGTCTCGAGGCGAATCCGGGCGACACGCTCATCGATCGCCGCGGGGACTGGGTGTACCCGCGCTTCCATCTCGCTGCCCTCTCGATGGAGGAGGTCGACGGCGAGGGCTTGGAGCGCGAAGCTCGTGTCCATGATTTCTACGGGGTGACCCTGGCCCGCGACCAGATTGATGAGGCGTCCCTCTCCTAGCAGGTAGGCCTTCCGTCTGTCCGCGAAGACGTATTCCTCTGCATTCTCCCGCACGCGGCGCCGGGAGGCGGCCAGCTTCTCCAAGTCCGGTTTGGAAATCTCCACGTCGAAGTGGCCGGCGTTGGCCAAGACGCAACCATCCTTCAGGACGCGCACGTGTTCCGCGCGCACGACGTCGTTGACCCCAGTCGCGGTGACGATGAAGTCGGAACGCGGCGCGGCGTCCACCAGGGGCATGACCTGGAAGCCGTCCATCCTGGCCTCCACCGCCTTGACGGGATCGATTTCGGCCACCGTGACCCGGGACCCCATTCCGCGAGCCCGCATGGCGATGCCCCGCCCGACCCATCCGTACCCCACCACCGTGACGACCTTCCCCGCCAACAGCAGGTTCGTGGCGGACATGATGCCGTCCAAGGTGGACTGCCCCGTGCCGTAACGGTTGTCGAAGAGGAACTTCATCTGGGCGTCGTTCACGTTGACCACCGGGAAGCGGAGCGCCCCCTCCCGTTCCATGGCCCGGAGGCGAACGACTCCCGTCGTGGTTTCCTCCGTGCCCCCTTTCACGTCCTCCACGACATCCCGCCGTTCGGTATGCAGGAGCCGTGTCAGGTCTCCGCCGTCGTCAACCACGAGAGTGGGTTCCACGTCCAAGACTTTGTGGAGGCTCTCGTAGTACTCTTCCCGGGTCTGTCCGCGCCGGGCGAAGCACCCAAGGTCGTACTTCTCCCGAAGGGCCTCGGCCACGGCGTCGTCGGTGGTCAGGGGGTTGCAGGAGCTTACGACCGTCTGGGCCCCAGCCTCGCGGAGCCGGAGGGCGAGAACCGCCGTCTTCGCCTCGACGTGCATGGCCATGCTCACCCGTGCCCCCTCGAGGGCCTGGGCCTCCACGAGGTCCCGGGTTGCCTCCCGGAGGACGGGCATGTGATCCTGGGCCCAGCCGATGCGGAGGACCCCCTTCTGCACGACCTCCATGGCGACGCCATTGGGGCCGCCCTATATGGACTTCCGCCGGCCAAGTGCACCGCTGGCGAAGGGCCTCCGAACCGGGTTCCGGCCAGAGGACGTCCCCGACCCATTCCCGTGCCTGATATCCATCGCGAAACCTTTAACCCCTGACCTAAGGAAACGACTGCTAGGCGTTGTCCATGCAGGAGACGTCCCAGGAACTGATGCACGCCGTGCGGGATCACCTTGAAGCCATTGGCGAAGAGGAACTTCGTGGGTTGGCGGAAGCTCACGACATTGACCTGTCGGGTCTTGAGACTCGCGAAGGGGTCCTCGAAGCCATCTCCATCCATCCCGGAATCGCCTCGATTCTCGGGTTGGAGGGCGGAGAGCCGACGGAGGAACCCGCGCCTGAGCCTGAGGAGCCTCATCCCGAGCACGAGGCCCACGAGGAACATGCGGGGGAGGCGCCCCCCGAGGAGCCAGAGCCCCAAGAGAAACCCGAGACCCCGGAGTCGACCGACGCCACATTTACCGGGCTGAAGGACCACCTCAAGGCGGCCCTACGAACGACAGTGGACCTCTCGGGGCCGTCCCAATACCTCTCGGAGACCGTATCCAAATTCCGTGGCAAGGGGTTTGACGGTGCCATCCTGACCGCTCGCGATGCCGTCCACCAGATGGAGGAAAGGACCAAGGAGTACGTCGAGACCAGCTGGGCCTTCGCCATCACTTCTGCCCAGCAGATCTGGGAGACCTCCAAGAAGTCCTCCAAGCCCGGCCAGAAGGTCAAGAAGGTCCTCAAAGAGGCGAGCGACCTCTTCAAAGAGGGAAACGCCTTGGAGAACACTGCGCTTCTCGAGAAGCTGACGGACGCCACCCTCTCCCTCTACGAGAAGGAGATGAAGAAGGCAACGGAGCATGTGGCTTCCCAGGAGAAGGCCCTCGAGAACATCGAATCAATGGGCGGAGACATCGCCCGAGCCCGCGCCATGGTGAGCAAGGCAGGAGCCGCGCTCGAGGAGAACCGGCGGTTCGACTACCTCGCCATCATCGAAGGGGCGGACGAGTTGGTCCACCAGGCCCGTGAAATCCGAATCGAGGAGATTCGGGAGGCCGTAGACTCTGTGGAGGCCGTCATCGAGGAAGCCCGATCCATCGGGGCCGACGTCGACGAGGCCTCGGATCTCCTG
>JBHIDB010000097.1:0-4141 GCA_046759865.1 Thermoplasmata archaeon | reverse complement strand
TTCGTTTGCCCAGAGCTCCTGCGGAGAGGCGTCGTACACCAGCACGCCCTTCGCGATGACGCTTACGCGGTCCACCACCTTGAGGGCGAAGGGGGCGTTCTGCTCGACGAGGAGGATGGAAAGGCCTTCTCCCTTGAGGGTGCGGATCGCCTCTCCGAGGCTCTGGATGATGAGCGGGGCGAGCCCTTCGGAGGGCTCGTCGAGGGTGAGGCAATCGGGGTTGGTCATCAGCGCCCGGCCGATGGCGAGCATCTGCTGTTCGCCCCCCGAGAGGGAGCCGGCGCGCTGGTTCGCGCGCTCCCCCAGTTGCGGAAACAATTCATACACGGTGTCGTGGGTCCAGCGGCTGCTTTGGTGGGTTTGATGCGCGACGAGGAGGTTCTCGCGGACGGAGAGCGTGGGGAAGACGCGCCGTCCCTGGGGGCAGAGCCCGATCCCGGCCGTTGAGATCTCGTAGCTGGGCGTGTGGGTGATCTCCTTGCCGCGGAAGAAGATTTGCCCCCTCCGAGGGGGGACGAACCCCATGATCGAGTTGATGAGGGTGGTCTTGCCCATCCCGTTTCTGCCGAGGATGCCGAGCGCCTCCCCCTCACGCACCTCCAGGCTGATGCCCTGGAGGATGTAGGAATCCCCGTAGTAGGTGTGGATGTCCTGAACGGACAGCAGAGACGCCACGATCTCAAGCCTTCCCCAAATAAATTTCCTGGACCCTCGGGTCCTTTCGAATCGTCTCGCTCGGCCCTTCGGTGAGGAGTTCCCCGTAATACAGCACCGAGATGTGGGAGACCACGCCGAACAACACGTCGAGGTCGTGCTCGATGATCAGAATGGCGATGTTCGGGTCGAGCGAGTTGAGGAATTGCGCCATCTCCTGTGACTCGCCCGTGGCCAGCCCCGCCGAGGGCTCATCCAGGAGGAGCACCTTTGGGTCGCTCGAGAGTGCGAGGACGATCTCGAGCTGGCGCTGCTCGCCGTGGGAGAGGTTGCGGACCTGCTGGTTCCGCAGGTGCCAGAAGCCCGCCTGGGTGAGGAGCTTCTCCGCCTTGTCGAAGACCTCCTCGTAGCGCGAGAGAGGCCTGAACATCACCATTTTCATCTGGCGCAGGCCCTGCACGGCAAGCAGGACGTTGTCCAGGGCGCTCAGGCGCGGGAAGAGGCTGGTGATCTGGAAGGTCCGGGCCATGCCGAGCGCCACGCGGCGGTGAACGGCCCAGTCGGTGACGTTTTGCCCGAAGAGCCGGATCTCGCCCGAGGTGACCGGGAGGACCCCGGTGATCAGGTTAAACAGGGTGGTCTTCCCCGCCCCGTTCGGGCCGAGAATCCCCTTGCGCTCGCCGGGGCCGAGGCTGAGATTCACCCCTTCGACGGCGTGCAGGCCGCCGAAATGCTTCGAGACGTTCCGCAGTTCAAGCCAGCGTTCCGCTTCGGCCAAAGCGCGATGCTCCCCCACCGGGTGCGGACAAGGAACCGCCGCCCGGAGGGGAACCCCCCGGGTGGCGGCAGGTGAACGGCGCCCCTACGGGCAGAACTTGCAGGGCGGGAAATTCTTGCTGTAGACGGGCTGCTTCAGGAATTCTTCCGGCGTCCACGTCCAGAACTGGCTCACCTCCGGGTAGGTCTTGACGACGATGTTCCAGAGCGAGTTGGACTTCACCCCGAGGCCGAGGCGGTCGCCGGGAACGCGAGCGATCTTGCGGATGTAGCTGTTCTGGACGACGTTCCCGTACTTGTCGATGTAGAGCGGCCCGCGGATGGCGTCGATCCGGATGGACTTCATGGCATCGAGGAACTTCAGAGGATCGCTCGTGTCCCAGTTGATCTTCTTGTACGCCAGGTGGATCCACTGGGCCATGGTGTAGTCCGACTCCGAATAGTAAGAGGCCATCTTCCCGTAGCGCTGCTGGTACTCCTTCACGAAGGCCTTGTTCTTCTCGGTCGTGAGAGCCGCGCTGTATTGGGCGGCCGTCACGTAGCCGATGGCCTCATCGCCCATGCTGGGGAGGATGAACTCGTCCGCGCTCGTCACTCCGCCCAGTATGGGCATCTTGAAGCCGGCGGCGCGGAACTGCTTCGGGAAGGCCAGCGAACTGGGCCCCACCATGAGGGTGAAGACGGCGTCGGCGTCCCTGGGGATCTGGGGGAGGTAGGGGCCGAAGTCCTTCGTGCCAATCTTGGGCCAGAGCTTTCTGATGACCTTGCCGCCCCGCGCCTCGAAGGCCCTCTGGAAGCCGCCGACCGTCTCGTAGCCGAAGGCGTAATCCATGCCGATGGTCACGACCCGGCGGTAACCCTGGTCGTAGGCCCACTGGCCGAGCGGGTGGCTGTTCTGGCTGCTGGTGAATCCGACGCGGACGAAGTACTTCGGTCGTTTGCGCTGCGTGAGGTCGTCCGCGGCGGGCACCGGCGAGATGTAGGGCACCTTGAAGCGGTCCGCCACCGGCGCCAGCGCGTAGCCCGTGCTCGCCAGGAGGCCGCCCACGAGCAAGTGCACCTTGTCCCGCTGAATGAGCTTCTTCGCCTTGCTGACGTTGACGGCGGGTTTGCCCGTGGAGTCCTCGAGGATGAACTTCACCTTGAGGGGACCCATCTTGTAGTCGTTCTGCTCCAGGTACATCTTGAAGCCGTTGCTCATGTCCTTTCCGATCTGAGCGAAGATGCCCGTCATCGGCGCGACCATGCCGATGCGGACTTCCTTCTGCGCTTCGGCGGAACCCCCGGCTGCGGAGAGGGTCAGGGCGATCCCCGCGAGCAATGCGAAAAATTTCCCTTTCATCTGAATTCCTCCCTTCTTATCCATAGAGGACGTGGGTGCCGCGGCGCGCTATTCCCCCGTTTTCCCCGTCGCGGCGGTGGCTTCCCGGAATTTTCCGAAGATCCCCAGAATTCCCTCCACGCCGTAGAGGCGCCCGAGCATGACGGTGAGGATAAAGATCGCCCCGAGAATGAGCGGCCATCGCTCGATGATGGTGCTCACCTCCTGCTGCAGATAGCGGATGATGGCCGCGCCGATCACCGGGCCGATCAGCGTGGCCGGGCCGCCAAGGACGACCATGAAAAGCGCTTCTGCCGAGGTGATCAGTTCAATGTCCGGCGGGCTCACGAACAGATTGAACAGCGCCCACATGATGCCGGCGACGCCGCTGAAAGTGCCCGCGATGATGAAAGCCAAGTACTTATGCAGCCAGATGTTGTAGCCGAGCATTTGCATGCGCTGCTCGCGTTCGCGGATGCCCACCAGGGTCCGGCCGAAGGGGCTCCGCACGAGAAGGTACAGGAGCCCGAGGCACGCGAGAAACACCCCCAGCGTGAAATAGAAAAAGGGCAGCGCTTCGTCGAGGGAAAGAGCGAACAGACTTGGGCGTCCGGGGACGTTGATGCCATTGTCCCCTTCCGTCACGGCGCTCCAGCGGTAGGCCAGCCCCCAAACCACCATGGCGAGGGAGAGGGTGATCATCAGAAAGTATACGCCTGTCGCGCGGATGGCCAGAAGGCCGAAGAACGCCGAGAAGGCAAGGGCCACGAGAATGCCAAAAATGAATAGGAACACGATTCCCAGGCCATTGGCATCAGCCCAGGTGTATATGCCGTAGGTCCAAGTCCAGTCTTGCCTGGTCATGACGATGGCCGTCGCATAGGCTGATACGCCGAAGTAGGCGGCGTGGCCGAGCGAGGGGAGGCCGGTGTAGCCGAGGAGGATGTCCAGGCTCATCGCCAGGATTCCGAAGACGAGAATCTCGGTGACGAGGGTCTGACGAAACAGGTCGAGGAAGGGCGTCACGACCCCCAAGGCAGCGAAGGCCGCCAGCGTGAATCCAATTCGTTTGACTTCCGAGGAGGCGTCTAACAAACCTCAACCCCTTCCGAATAGACCCGTTGGCTTGATCGCCAAGATGATCGCCATGGGGGCGAAGAGCGCAAAATAGTTGAGCTCCGGAAAGAGCGCGGTTCCGAAGTTCTCCATGAAACCCACCACGATGCTTCCCACGACGGCGCCGATGAGGCTGCCCAGGCCGCCGATGATGACCACGGCGAAGGCATAGGGGAGCACCTCGAAGTCGAGTCCCGGGTAGACGCCGAAGAACGCTCCTCCGACGACCCCGCCTATCGCCGCGAGGAAGGCGCCGAGGGCGAAGATGCTCAT
>JBHIDB010000096.1:0-4205 GCA_046759865.1 Thermoplasmata archaeon | reverse complement strand
TCAGGAGGATGGCGACGAGGGCCACCATGAGGACCATGATGGCCGCCCGATGGCTTTGCTGAATCCGCTGGCCGTGGATGGCGCTCCGGGTCAGGATGATGACCAGGATGACCGCGCCGAAGAGGAGGAGGCCCACGAGGAGGCCCGTGAAGAGCATGCTGAAGGCGATGATCACCGGGGCGAAGGTCCCGAAGGCCTTGATGCCCACCACGTTGCGCAAGACCGCGATGACGGTGGCCGCGAGGGCGAGCTGGATGAGGATGCGGGCCGAGTGGAGGGCGGGCAGGAATTCGTTCAGGTTCTGATCGAGGTAGTAGGCCAGGAGGAAGAGGGCGGCCATGAAGAGGGCGAAGGGGACGTGCTTCCGCCAGGGCGAGGTTGCCTGCATCTCCAGTCCCTCTCGCCTTGGGAAGAGGCTGTAAAAGGCTTGGCGACTCCATTATCATCCGTGGATAGGAGCCAGAAACCCGCCAACCTCCAAGCTTAAGGCAGGGGGCCTCGATGGCCAATCGTGCGGTGCGACCGGTGCGGGGAGGAGGCGGTCGCGTTCGTCCGCTACAGTGGCGCCCACCTCTGTGCACAGCACTTCGCCATCTTCGTAGAGACGCGGGCCAAGCGGGAGGTCCGCCGTCAGCTCCGTCTTACGGGATCCACGCGGATCGCGTGTGCCCTCTCGGGGGGGAAGGACAGCAGCGTGGCCACCTATTTGCTCCACGCGACTCTGGGACGTCGCCCCGACGTCGATTTGATTGCGGTCACCGTCGATGAGGGCATCGCGGGGTATCGGCCACCGAGCCTAGAGCGTGCACGTGCGTTGTGCGAGGCCCTCGATCTCGAACATCGTGTCCTGGCCTATCGGGACTTGGTCGGCTGGGAGATGGATGACGTGGTCGCCACCGACCCCGAGACGATTCCCTGCTCCTACTGCGGCGTCTTTCGCCGCAAGGCCTTGAACGTGCTCGCCCGCGAGGTGGAAGCCGACTATCTGGCCACGGGTCTCAACCTCGACGATACGACGCAGACGGTGCTGATGAACCTGGGTCGGGCGGACCTGGAGAAGCTCGCTCGGATGGGGCCCCATGACCATCTGCAACCGGGCTTGGTGCCCCGGGTCCAGCCATTGCGCACGGTACCCGAGAAGGAAGTCTACCTGTACGCGCTCCTCAAGGAGATTCCGTTCCACGACGGCTCGTGTCCCTACGCGGAGCGGGGGCTCCGGAACCGTTACAGGGAGGTCCTGTTCGACTTGGAGCGGGACAGTCCGGGCACGCGGCACGGCCTTCTCAGTAGCTACGAGGAGCTGAGAGAGCTGCTCCGGGAGCGACATCCCCCCGCCTCGTTGTCCTCCTGCGAACGATGCGGCGAGCCGACGATGGCCCGCCTCTGCCGGTCGTGCCGATTCGTGGAGCGCCTGGCCTCCCTTCCGGCGGCCTAGTAGGGGCCGCCCGCGTACCCCTCCATGGGGTAGGGGGACATCTGGAATGCCCGGCGATACACGAAATACTCCACCACGAAGTAGAGCGCCCCCAGGAGGATGGCGGCGTAGAGGATGTAGAGGAGCCGCTGGAAGTCCACGAAGAAGGAGAAGCCCAGGAAGCTGAGACTGATGAGGCCTCCCGCCAGCACGAAGTACACCCACGCCAGTTTCCCCACCTGACGCGCCGTCCCGAAGGCAGCCCGGCCCACCAACCCGCGGCCGAAGAAGGCCGTGAGGGCCGCGAGGACGGTGACGCCGATGCCGAGGGGGAGGATGGTCGACTCCAGAGTGAGGAGCTGATCCAGGACGGCCGCGGGGAGGACCGAACCGAGGAGGTCGGGCAGGGTGCGGAGGATGACGATGGGGACGACAATGAAGGGGATCGCGTTGGCGATGGCCGAGACCACGGCTCGTCCCGGGTGGTACCTGGCTTCCATTGGTCCTACCCCGGATCCCATCGCACGACCGAGTCGTTCGCCACCGACAGCCCACCGGGGAGGGTCATTTCCACCCGCACCGTCAGGTCCTGCGGCCGGGTCGCCAGGTCGGCTCCCGCCGCGGCGGAGACCAGGAAGGTCGCGTTGCCCCATGCTACCCCTCCGAGGGGGATGACCTCCGTGGTGTTGCTCAAGAGAACTCCCGTATCGTTGAAGACGGTGATGCGGGCAGAAGCGTCGCCCTGAAGGAACGGGGCCGTCTCTACCGTGTAGGGTACGGTCCACAGAAGAGACGTCACGTTCAGGGTGCTGTTCGGCAGGTCGACCGCCGCCTGACGGATGAGGGGTTCCATGGGCTGCTGGAAGGTGAAGGAGGCCCCGAAGTCGACGAAGCTCCGAGTCGTTGTTCCCGCTACGCCCAAGGTGAAGTTTACGTCGGCCGGGCGAAGGATCAGGGCGCCAGACGCCGCCAGGGGGACCAGGTCGATGGGCACGCTCACGTCGATGAGTGTCTGCTGCCCCACGGCAGCCGTCGCGGGGGGAGTCCGGTAGTCCGAGATCTGGATTCCGCCTACGGATGCCTGGACGAAGAGGCTCAGGCCGGTGATGTCGTGATACCCGTTGTTCTCCACCCCCAGGGTCGTGTCCAGGTAGACCCGGCCATCCTGGAAGCGGGCGCTCGTCACGTCAAGCTGAGGCGGGAGAATCGCCAGATTCCCCGGAATCACCAGGGCGATGGTGGTCAGGACCAGGGCGATGAACGCGAGAAGGGATCCGATGGCCGCGATCCGGATGACCAGCAACGCGCCGCGGCCCCTGCCCGGCAAGTCATTTCCCTCGGAGGTCCAACGTGGCTTCCCGCGCGGGACCCACCGAGACGAGGCCGACGGGCACCCCGGTTTCGCGGGAGAGGAGATCGAGGTAGGCCCTCATCTCCCCTGGCAGCTCGTCGTAGCCCCTCTTAACGGCTTCCACCCAGCTATCCTCCTTGATATCCTCCCATCCCCGGAGGTCCTCGTAGACCGGTCTGCAGTCGCCGAACACCCGCATGCTCGCGGGGAACTCTCGGAGGGTCCCCCCGTCGTGCTCGTAAGCCACGCACACCTTCAGAGGATCCGGTCCACCCAGGACATCCAGCTTTGTGATGGCAAGGTAGTCCAGGGAGTTGACGCGGGCGGCGTACCGGACCATAACCAGGTCCAACCAGCCGATGCGGCGTGGGCGCCCGGTGGTGGTCCCGTACTCGCCGAGGGACCGGTCACGGAGGTGGGCCGCCTCGGCCCCCCCAAGCTCCGTGGGAAAGGGGCCGGTGCCGACGCGGCTCGTGAATGCCTTCGCGACTCCGATGACCTGGTCGAGGTGCCGGACCCCCACGCCCGAGCCTACGGACGCCGCACCCGCGACGACGTTGGAAGACGTGCCGTAGGGGTAGATGCCATGGTCGATGTCGAGGTGCGTCCCCTGGGCCGCCTCGAAGAGGACCTCCTTCCCCTCCTCCAAGGCCTCGTGGAGGAGGAGCGAGGTGTCGGCGATGTACGACTGCAAGCCCTTCCCCCAGGCGCGAGAGGCCTCGAACAGCCCTTCCTCCGAGAGGGCTTCCTCCCCTCCGTACGCTTTCAGCATCCGACGCTTCATCGGGACAAGAGCGGCGAGCCGCTCCCGGAGGGCCGTCTCGTCCACCAGGTCCCCCATTCGAAGGCCAATCCGGGCCGCCTTGTCCTCGAAGGTGGGGCCGATGCCTCGTAGGGTCGTCCCCGCCTTCAAGCCTCCTTTCAAGGTCTCCTCCAACCCGTCCAGCGTCTTGTGGTAGGGCATCACGACGTGCGCTCGCTCGCTGACCCGGAGATTGTCGACGGGATGGCCGCGCCCCCTCAGCTCCTCGATCTCCTCCAGGAGGACCTCCGGGTCCACCACGACCCCGTTGCCCACTAAGTTGAGTGTCTCCGGGCGGAGGATCCCGCTGGGAATAAGGTGGAAGCGAAACACGTCGCGGCCGGTCACGACCGTATGTCCGGCGTTGGAACCGCCGTTGAAGCGAACCACGACGTCAGCATCCTGGGCGCAGAAGTCGACGATCTTCCCCTTTCCCTCGTCCCCCCACTGGGTGCCAACGACCACAGTTCCGGGCATCGCGCGGCGCGGATAGGCGGGCTAATAAAAGCCACCTACGGCCAGCCGCTCGACGGCTCCCCCCCTGGGCCAAAAAGAGGGGGGGCTGCCAGGTGGCGCACCGATGGAAGGCCAGACAGGCGTTGAAGGGGGTCGATGTCCAATACCTGGGGTCCGACTCT
>JBHIDB010000095.1:0-4211 GCA_046759865.1 Thermoplasmata archaeon | reverse complement strand
GGCGTCCATGTCATCGAGAGCATGGCGAACTGCGCGCTGCTGACGGAAGATCGACTCGTCTTGGTCGACACGACCGATAACGCGCAGGCAACAGACGTCCTCGCCTACCTGAAGAAAACGGGGTTCAAGCCGACGGACATCACGAGCATCGTCGTCAGCCACGTTCACCCGGACCACGTGGCAGGCCTCGCGACCCTGAAGGACGCCTCGGACGCTGAGGTTGCGGCCCATCGGATTGAGGCCGAATTCATCTCGAAGCGACAGCCCTACCCAGGCGGACGGGTGCTCCCGCACGCGGCTGTCGAAGTGGACATACCCCTCGAGGACGGGGACCGCTACCAGGAGCTTACCGTCATCCATACGCCCGGCCATACACCCGGCAACATCGCCTTGCTCGACGAGGCCCACGACCTTCTCATCGCCGGGGACAGCATGCGGATCGAGGATGGGCGCATCGGGCCGATGAGCGACACCTACAACATAGACCCCGCTCAGCACCGGGATTCCATGAAAAAGGTCGCGGGGTTCGACTTCGCGGCACTCATAGTGGGCCACGGGACGGCCATGGCCTCCGGGGCCTCGGATCGGTTAAAGGAAGCCGTGGCTAAGCTCTAGGATTCGGGCTCTCCGTTCCGGGCCGTGGCGATGCGTCCTGCAGCGAACCGGTAGAAGGGGCCGACTCCTTCCCGCACGCGCTCCAGATCCTCATCCTGGTCTTCCATCCGGTAGGCGCGCAGGGCGGACTGGATAACCGGAGACCAGCGTTCGGGGAGCTTCTCAAGGGCCCACTCGGCGGCGGCGACCTTGGAGACGGCCACGTCCCGCGTCTCCCACGTGTAGACAAGACGACACAGGTTAAGCACACAGTAGAAAGGGTAGTGATGGAGGTGGGCTTCGATGAACCTCCGCTCCCCTTCGAGGGCCCGTACAATCTCGGGCCAGGTGGCGGGTGGCCAGATTGTCCGCGGGTGCGGACCCAATAGGACCAGAACGGCCCCCTCGTGGACGTGCTCCCGGTGGAGGGCCCAGGCCTCATCTGAGGCGGACGTCCTCACGGACTCGCCCCCCACGCCGACGAGCCCCCCGGGAGGGGCCGAATCTTGCGCCTTTGAGAGAGGGAGGTAGAAGCCATCCAAGTGCTCGGCGTACCGGTACTCCCCCACCAGCAGTCGGTGCATATCCCGGAGGGCCTGGACCTGGGCCTGCGCCAGCTCCGACCGAACGAGCACTTGAAAGTCCAGATCCACCCGGTCCGGAACGAAACCGGGGAAGGCGATGGATCCTACAAAGTAGATCCCAACCAGGTCGTCTCCCAGGGTCTCCCGGAGCCGGTCTCGGAAGCGTCGAAGGAGACGCCGGACATCGCCTGGGAGGTGCTCCAGGCCTGACTCGGGCAAGGGGAAGCCGACGGTGAGAGGAGTTAAATCGATATCGCGGTCCGCGATGGGGGATCGTGGGGGAACACACGGACGTCCTCGCCTGGCTTTTGGCCTCGGAGGATCCGTCCATCCGTTATCTGACGCTTCACCACCTCCTGGAGGAGACCGATAGCCCGCGGGTCCGTGAGGTGAAGAGGGAAATCTTGGAAGGTTCGCGGGTTCGTGCGCTCCTATCCAGCCAGGAAGCGGACGGGGGTTTCGGCGTCCATCCCTATAAGAAGTGGACGGGGGCCCACTGGCGTCTCGTTTCCCTGGTCGAACTGGGGGTGCCCTCGGGTGAGCCCCGCGCGATGGCGGCAGCGGAGCAGGTGCTGGGGTGGCTCGCCGGGACGTCCCATCGCGAACGCATCGTGACGATCAATGGCCTGCCGAGGGTTCATGCCTCCATGGAGGGGAACGCCCTCGCGGTCTGCAGCCGTCTCGGCCTCGCCGACCGATCGGAGGTTCGCCTCCTCGCGGATTCCCTAATCGAGTGGCAGTGGCCGGATGGCGGCTGGAACTGCCGGGAAGGGACGGACGTGCACCACTCCTCTTTCTACGAGAGCCTGGCTCCCCTCTGGGGCCTTGTCGAGTTTCATCGTGCCACGAGCATCGGGAAGGCCCTGGAGGCCGCGCATCGGACGACGGAGTTCTTCCTCGCGCATCGGCTCTTTCGATCCGAGAGGACGGGGGAGGTCATCAACACGGAGTGGCTGAAGCTTCATTACCCCCTCTACTGGCACTACGACGTCCTGCAGGCTCTGCGAATTTTGGCCCTCGCCACGTCCCTGGACGACCCCCGCGCCCAAGAGGCCCTAGACGTGCTGGAAGAGCGGCGGCTACCCGATGGCCGATGGCGCCCGGGGGCGTACTACTGGTATCCGCCGGGAAGCAGGAAATCCAATGTCGAGGTGGTCGATTGGGGGCGAGGGGGCCCCAACCGCATGATCACCCTCAACGCCCTTCGTGTCCTGAAGGCCGGCGGGCGAGCTCTCCCGCGTTCCTAGCCGGGCTCGAGAACCACTTCATAGTGGGCTGAGGTTCTGTCGTAGCGTGTCAGGAGGGCCTGAGCCTTCTCCGGGACCACGGCGGTCTCGTAGTCCTCTCCGGCGAACTGTCGAATGGCGTTCATCGAATCCCAGAGCGTCAGGGTGACGAACTCCGACCCATCCTCCACCTCCCTGCGGAGGGCGTAGGCGCCCCGGTACCCGTCAATCCGATGAATCCCTGGCAGCACTTCGGTTCGAAGCAGTTCCTCGTACGCTTCCGCCTTATCCGCAGCGGTCCAACCCCGCCGTAGCCGACCAATCATCGCGTTCACCTTACGATTTGGGACTCAGGTCCTCTGCCATCATAGTTCTAACCGGTCTCAGCCCGGTTTGCGTCTCGGGCCATGCGAATCCACTCCAGTGCGTCTCTCACGTCTTCGGTCGACCGGAGGGTGAAGGTAATCCATTCGGATCGGTTTTGGCGGAGGCCGACCCGTTCATCCCCTCGAAGTCGTCCCTTGTGCCGAGACTGAAGTCGTGCGGTCAGCCGGATGTCCACCTCATCTGGTCCATGGAGGTGAGCGAATTCCCGTCCGGCCACGGAGTAAGCCTTCCGATCGGACCAGCGGGACGTCCCCCGGATTACGTCGCGCAGGGCGGCGATCTTTGCATCAAGCTGGTCGGTTGGGGTGGGGGACGGCGGCACTGTCTCACGGCCTCGGCTTCCCACTCTCCGCGCGGCTCTTCAAGGCCTCATTCATCGCCGCGAAACCCCGCTCCGAAGCACGCAACAGACTCCCGAGAAACGGACGTAACAGACCGCGGAAGAATTCTTCTTGAACGAAATGGACGCGGTCAGGACCACGGTGCTCGATGCGGAAGACATGCTCCCCATCGAACAGCCCCGGCATGCCCACTCGGCCGAGCCAGCGAAGCTCACGACCCGGATCGACCCGCAGGAGCGTCGGACGAAAGGTGCTGGCCTTTCGCCCCGGGGGTTGCAGGACGACCTCGATGCGCTGACCCGTCTCGACTCGTCCGGATGCCCGTCGTAGGAACGGATTCCACTCTGGTAAAGACTCGAAATCGGTCAGCACCTCCCAGACGCGCTCGGCCGACGCGTCAATATCAATCTCGGACCGCAGCTCCCTAGGTGCCCCCATGCAAAACGCCTCTCAGAACTCGGGTCTTCGGCTGAGCTCTCGGGGGAAGTAGAGGGGGCGGAATGGCCTCCCAGAGGTTCGCTCCCCAATCTCCCCCCGCAACTCCTCCAGGGTCATCTCCCGGTCCTCATCCGCCTGCCGGTCGTATACCGTAAGCCTCGGGGCCTTTTCTTTGGCCTCCCGCTCTCCCACAACGACGACGTAGCCGACCCAATCCTGCTTGGCCTCCCGAACCTTCTTGGCGACGGTGGCGCTTCGGTCGTCGATTCCGACCCGCACGCCGACTAGCGCGTCCGCCATCTCCGCCGCCATCTCGCGGTGGTCCTCGGCAACCGGCAGGAGGCGCACCTGCTCGGGGTTGAGCCAAAGGGGGAGGGTTCCCTTCCGGCCCGCCTTCTCCTCCGCCACGGCGGTATCCAGGATCGTGTACAGGTAGCGCTCTACGCTCCCCAGGATGGCCGTATGGAGAATGAGGGGGTACCGGCGTTTCCCTTCCTCGTTGGCGAAGGTGATGCCGAACCGCTTGGCGTTCCCCACGTCGATCTGGACCGTGGCGATCTCCCGGGCCCGCCGTTCCGCATCCTCGATCATGTACTCCACGTTCACCGTCCAGTAGAAGTTCTGGCCGGCGGGGTAGATGT
>JBHIDB010000094.1:0-4250 GCA_046759865.1 Thermoplasmata archaeon | reverse complement strand
CGTTCATCGGGCTTGAAAATCACCGCTCAGAATCGTGGAAGTCAATCAGAACCGGTAGTGAGAACGGGACGGTCTTCGATTTCGAGTGGCGGCCAAGTGAGAGCACCGCGGTCACGGGCCCATTGGCCTCCACCCGCCTTGAATTGCCGATGTGGGCCGGTTATCTCCCCGTTGCGTCAAGCTCCCCAAGCCATGCCCGACGCATGGAAGTCACCCCCACATGTCGCACGAGAAGGGTGGCCGAATGTGAAAGCGGATCCCCGCAGAAACTCGGGTGGCTGATGCTCCTCTCAGGTCATAACGAAAGGCGGCAGTTCTTATCTTGTGGGCGGCATATCTGACGCTCCTCGACTGAGACAGGAGTCATATGGCGGAGGAGGCTGAAGCGGAAGACAGAGCACGACGAATACTCGGCTACATAGGGGTCCTAGCGGCTCTCGTCGTCGTCATAGTGGGGGTCGGAGCCGGGATCGCGACAGGTGCCTTCGTGCTTTGGCTTGCTATCGGCGCAGCCCTTGGATTCGCCATCGGCGCTCTCACGGCATGGGGCCAACAGCGCTGGGAGTAATTCTGTGAGGTCCTGCGGGTGTTACCAGCCCGTCCGAGGCCCCTTCGGAGCTCAGGGCTGTCGGCACAGCGGTACTTGCCAGAACCTCGCTCAGAGTTACGAAGTGAAGGGAAGAAAGGGTGGCGGTTCGAGCCGCTGAGTCGGGAACGACGAGGTTCAAAGCCGGAACTGCGAACGGGGCGCCTCCAAGGCGTCCGGGGAAACCTCCGGCAGGACAACGCCCCACTTGCCCGCGCTCACCTCTAGGCCCTCACGTCCCACCCGGACGTAGCCATCCACGACCTTGAGGTGGTCCCCTTCTCGGACAGTTCCCGAGGTGACGAAGTCGGTCTCCTCATCCCGAAGGACCAAGCGCACCGTCCCTGAAGCATCCGAGACGGTCAGATGGACCACCTGTCCTTCCCCGCCGTCCCGGCGTGTGAACCGGTGGACGGGCCCGACGTGTTCCACCGTCACCCGGAGGAGCGCCTCGCCCCCCTCGTACAGGTCTGAGATCTGGCCGAACGCCACCTCGTTGCGGCCGAGGGCGTCGACCACGAGCAGGGCGGCCGCCTTCTCGGTTAAGAGGCCCCCCCATTCCTCGACCTCCGCCTGGACGCGCCCTCTGAATTCCTCGGGCAAGAGGAGATCCTTGACCTTCTCGTACGAGTTCTGGGACTCGGCCATGGGGAATCACGACGCGCGGGTGTAGGAGGTCTCCTGGACGGTGAACTGCTCGCCATCCGGCCCCATCCCGTATACGTCGAGGACGAAGTGGTCTTCATCAACCTGTCGAGTCGCGGCTTCGACGGTCACCTCTCCGTCCTTTACGTCCGTGTAGCTTCCCGACCAGCGAATCGTTCGACCGCCGTCCTCCTCTACCCCCGTCAGCAGCAGCATGGCAGTCTTGAAGTTGAAGGTCCAAAGGGCTTCGTACCGATCCGTCGCCGCGTTGTAGCCGTGTAGCTTCAGATACTTCACGTCCTCGTTAGCCATGCGCATGGACCGTTCCTCCAACAAGAAGCGACCTCCCAGAACGGGCTTGAATACTGCGTCGCCCTTGAACACCTGTGGCTCGTCCTCCTGGGCGACCCGGATCGTGGTCACATGCGTGTAGCGGCCCGCCCGCCGCATCAGAGACCCGTGCTGGGGCCCTGGGCGTTCCGGCTGCCCCGCTTTCTCTTCCGCCATGACGCTCACTCCATCATGCCCACGGGCCCCCAGGTCGGACCCGGGATCGCGGAGAAGGAGCGCCGCCTTAGGCTTAAGGGTTGAGACGAGTCGGGGAGACCCCCGAGTCAACGCTTCCGCAGTGGCTCCCGGTAGACCACGCGAAATCGCTCCATCACAAGCGGGGCCTTCTCGCTTGGTTCCCGGCCAATCTCGGCGCACTCGGAGACGATGAAATCCCAGTAGATCCGGCGCCAGCTCGCCAGCGTGCGGTCGTCTTCGCCCCCATCGCGGGCAAAGTCCTCTCCGACCTCATCGAAGGGAATGACCTGGACCTCCGTCGTCTCGAGGATGCAGACCGGGTCGTCGTGACCGTTCGTGATCACGCCGAGGTCCCCAGGCTGTGGGGGGCGTGTCCTCTCCGCCTCGTAGGTCCACAACAGCGAACCGCTCGCGGTCTTCGTTCCGTTCAGCACCAATGCCGAGATCGCGGGCGCGTCCTCGGGGACGATCCCGAAGTAGCCCGCCTGCGTATAGCGTGCCGGCCGCTTGACCCCCCAAGGCAGCGACCGAAGATACTGTTTCCAATACCGGTCGACGTTGCTTGGCATGGACGAGAGCCACTACTTCAGCCGCATGGTCTCCAGGTTGAAGGGAGCCCGCGTCTCCATGCCGAACTTCTTGTAGAGGGTCGATGCCAGGTCGAGGCACTTGTGCTCCTCCCCGTGCCCCACGAGGACCCGCTCCGGACGTGGCTCCATGCTCCCGACGTAGTTCAGGAGCTGCAGGCGATCGGAGTGCCCGGAGAAGCCGTCGATGGTCTCCACGTCCAGCTTCACCTTCAAGGCCAAGGGCTTCCCGCGATCGTTGATCGTGACCTCGCGCCGCTCCCGCTGGATGCGCCGGGCGAGGGTCCCCTCCGCGTTGAAGCCCACGAAGATAAGGGCGTGCTTCGGGTTGTCCGCCCACGCCTTGAAGTACTCCATGATGGGCCCCCCGTTCATCATCCCGCTCGTGGCCAGGACGATGCAGGGGTCGGGGTCGTCGAGGATGCTGATGCGCTTGTCGACGCTGTCCACTCGCTCGAAGACCGAGGAGGTGAAGGGGTTCTCCCCCGTCTGGAAGATACGGGTGCGAAGCTGATTGTTGAGGTACTCCGGATAGGCGGTGTGGATGGCCGTGGCCTCCCAAATCATCCCATCCAGGTAGACGGGAACCTCCGGGATCTGCTTCTTCCGCATCATCTCCTCGAGGACCAGCATGACTTCCTGACTGCGGCCGACGGCGAAGACGGGGACGAGAACCTTCCCGCCGCGCCCGAGGACCCGGGAATTGATCTCCCGCAACTTGCGGGCGGCATCGTGTCGGCTAGGCTGCGTGTCGTGGTATCCGCCGTAGGTCGACTCCATGATGAGGGTCTCGAGGCGGGGGAACTTGTTCACGGCAGGGTTGAAGAGCCACGTCCGCTCGAACTTGATGTCCCCAGTGACGGCGACGTTGTAGAGGCCGTCGCCGATGTGAAAGTGGGTCGTCGCGCTTCCGAGGATGTGACCGGCGTTCTGCAGGGTGAGGCGGATGTCGGGCGCGATATCAGTGGTCTCCCCATACTTCAGCGGGATCGTCCGCTTCACCGCCTCGCGGATCTGCGGCGACTCGTAGGGCGGCTTCTTCCCCTCCCCGAAGGCCACCTTGATGTAGTCGATCTGGAGGAGGGAGGCCAGGTCGCGAGTGGGGGCGGTCGTATAGATCGGCCCATCGTAGCCATACTTGTAGAGGACCGGTGCGAGGCCACAATGGTCCAGGTGAGCGTGGGTCAAGACGACGGCATCCAACGCCTCCAAAGGCAACACCTCAGGAGCGGCGAGGTAGGGACCGCCGTTGTTCTCCGACCCCATGTCCACGCCGACGTCCACGAGGACCTTGCTCTCGCGGGTCATGACGAGGAGCGCGGATCGTCCCACCTGGCGGAACCCGCCGAGGCTCGTGACCCGGACGTACTGCTCGCCCGGGGCCATCTTCCGGGAAATGCGTCGCCCCTGCCGGCGCAGGAAGTCCAGCCGCTCGTCGTGGACGGAGCGAAGGTATTGCCGAATCTCATCCACCGTCTTCGACGGGATCGGGGGGGCGCGAACGACCTTGGGGACCCAGCCGATGCGCCGCTTGACCTCGTTGAGGACCGACCCCTGGCGACCGATGACCAACCCGGGGGAGAGGGCCTCGATGGTGACTTCGCCCGTCTCCTGCTCGAAGTGGATGTTCTGGATCTCCGCCTCCTCGGGGATGAACTGGCGGATGGCGGCTTCGGCGTCCTCGACGGGGGCGAGTAGGGAGGGATCGGGGCGGATGGCGACGCGGCGGCGCAGCCCTTGGGCTAGCTGACGGACGAGGTCCTGATTGTCCGCGAAGACGTCCATGTTTCGCGTGTAGATGACGACCACGGGACCCTCGAGGTCCACGTTCGTCAGCTCGACGCCTTCAGGGACGATTTTTCTTACGATGTTCTCGGCTTCGCCGAGGGTTGCGTCCAGCGACA
>JBHIDB010000093.1:0-4279 GCA_046759865.1 Thermoplasmata archaeon | reverse complement strand
ACCCGACAAGGACCCGGAGCCGGTTCCCTCCGTTACATGAAGGCCGCATTATAAGTTTGGCGGACCTCCGTCACGCCCCCACCTTTTTACGGAGATGCCGAATATCCTCGCCCTACCAGGAGCCCCCTTTCATGGCTCTCCCCCGCCAGCCTGGGACCCCGACCTCGTACCTCGAGGCGTTGCGGGGCTTCTCCAAGAACGCGAAGTTGTACCTGGCCTATGCCACGATGTCCCAGATCAACTCGGGCATCTTCATCGTCGCCTTCGCCTTCTACCTGCAGGAGCTCTTCTTTCCCCGGGTCGTCCTCCTCGGCGTCAACGTCGGCGTCCTCCCCTTCGTGGGGATCGCCCTCGCTCTCAACTTCATCGCCCACGGCCTCAACTCCCTCCCCGCCGGCTTCATCGGCGACAAGTACGGCCGGAAGCGCAGCTTCATCGCCGCGAGCCTGGTTGCCATCGCAGCGGGCGCGGCGGTCCTCGTGGTCCAGGCCCCCTTGACCCTGGTGCTCCTGGGCGTGGTCGTCGGCATGGGCGAGGCCTTCCACGGGGTCGTGGGGGCCCCCTTCATGATGGAGAACAGCCGGGAGGCGGAGCGCATTCACCTCTTCACCATCAGCGGCGTCCTCACGACGATCTCGACCATCGTCGGGGCTACCCTCGCCGCCACCTTGCCTTCCCTCTTTGGCTCCTTCCTGGCGGGTCTCCCGGCGGGCTCCCTGGGCTTCCTGGAGTTCGGGACGACCCGAGCCACGGCATTGCGCCTCACCCTGTTCATGTCGGTGCCCTTTGGGCTTGCGGAGCTCGTCCCCCTCTTCTACATGAGGGAGTCCTACGCCCTCGCCCCGGAGCCCCTCCGCGAGATGTTCCTCCTCAAGCACGTGAGGCATAAGGGCAACGTGGGCAAGCTCTCCTTCCTTACCCTGGCCTTGGCCCTGGGTTTGGGCTTTTACTTCCCCCTCCTGCCCCTCCACTTCGGTAGCACCTTTGGCATCGGGACGACGGAGTTTGGCACGGTTATCATCGCGAATAGCCTGGTCATCACTGCCGCGATCTTTGCCGTGCCCCTCATCGTGGCCCGGTGGGGCAAAGTTCGATCCATCGTGTACACGCGCCTCCTGGCCGTCCCCTTCCTGGCGGCCATGGCGTTCGCCCCCACCCTCTTCCTCGCGGGGCTCTTCCTGGTCTTACGGGGTGCCTTCTCCAGCCTGGCCTTTCCCGTGGTCGGTACCTTCAGCATGGAGGTCATGGACAGCAACGAACGGGCGACGACCGCGGGCATGACCCATGCGGTGTTCGACCTCTCGTTCGGGGGGATGGTCTTCCTCGCGGGCTTCCTGCTGGACGCGGACATCTTCTACGTGACGTTCTTGGTCGCCGCCGGACTCCTCTTGGTCCACGCCGTACTCTGGTACCGCTGGTTCGGGGACCATCCCGTCGATGTGGCATCCCGCGTCCCGGCGGTCGCCGGCGGAACCGGGTAGGGGACTCCCCCTCCCGCATCCCCCTTGGGGTCGTCCTTCGAGGGCCTTCCAGAACCCTTATGGCCCGAGGTGAGCATGGGGGCGCGGCTCCGGGGGGATGCCTTGCTCAAAGAGGCTTTGGATCGGACTGCGGCCGATGTGCTCGTCCACAAGCTGCGGGAGTTCGGGGTCGAGCGCATGTATGGGATTCCGGGGGACGCCATCAATGGCGTGGTCGACGCGATTCGCCGCCACCCGGAGGTGGAGTTCATCCAGGTCCGCCATGAGGAGGCGGGTGCGTTCGCGGCCTCCGCCTACGCGAAGCTGACGGGTAGCCTGGGCGTATGTCTGGGCACCGCCGGTCCAGGGGCCATTCACCTGCTCAACGGGCTGTACGATGCGAAGCTCGACCACGTTCCCGTCCTCGCCATCACGGGCCAGGTCGACAGCGACCTCATCGGGACCCACTTCTTCCAGGAGGTGAACCTCCACCACCTCTTCGACGACGTGGCCGTGTACAACGCGCGGGTCGCGACCCCCGACCAGGTGGCCCACGTGACCACCCTCGCGGTCCGAGAGGCCCTTTCCAAGAAGGCCGTCGCGCAGATCTCCTTTCCCCTCGACATCCCCAATCGGATCGTCTCCCGCGACGCCCCGGATTTCCCCGCCGATTACGCCCAGGAGTTTCCCGTACCCGAACCCGCCGAGATCGAGCGAGCCGTTCAGGCCTTAGACGAGGGCAAGAACGTCGCTATTCTGGTGGGCAAGGGCGCCCTCGGGGCCGGGGAGGAGCTGGGGGCCCTGGGGGAACGCCTCGGGGCACCCATCGTGAAGACCCTCCCCGCCAAGGAGGTGCTCCCGGACGACCACCCCCTGGTCATCGGCGGGCTCGGGCTCCTCGGCACGCGGCCGGGCCAAGAAGCCATGGAGAACGCCAAGACCCTCCTCATGGTCGGGACCTCCTTCCCGTACACGAACTACCTCCCCGAGGACGCCTTCACGATCCAGATCGACACGGATCCCGCCGCCCTGGGCCTTCGCACCAAGGTGGACGTGGCCTTGCTCGGGGATGCCAAGGCGACCCTCGCTGAACTGACGCGCCGGGTCAAGGTGGGTCGGAACCGGCGCTTCCTGGATACCTACATCAAGGCCATGGATGCCTGGTGGAAGCGCATGGCGAAGGAGGAAGAGGGCGAAACGGTGCCCCTGGCGCCGGCCGCCCTAGCCAAGGCGGTGAGCGACGCGGCGGCCGTGGATGCCATCGTCTCCGTGGACGTCGGAAACGTGACCACGTGGACCGCCCGGCACTTCCGCGCCACCGAATGGAGGCGGTTCATCTTCTCCGGGAACCTGGCCTCGATGGGTTTCGGCCTCCCCGGAGCCCTGGCCGCGCAGCTCACCTACCCCGACCGGCAGTGCCTCGCCCTCTGCGGGGACGGAGGCTTCACGATGCTCATGGGGGACTTCGTGACGGCCGTGAAGTACAGCCTGCCGATCAAGGTCGTGGTCTTCAACAACTCCAAGCTGGCCATGATCAAGTACGAGCAAGAGGTTGCCGGACACCCCGATTTCGGAACGGACCTCCAGCCCATCGACTTCGCCCAGTTCGCCGAGGCCTGCGGGGGGAAGGGGTTCCGGGCGGAGGAGCCAGGCGAGCTCCGCTCCACCGTAGAGGCCTTCCTCGCGCAGCAGGGCCCGGCCCTCCTTGACGCCGTTGTCGATCCCAACGTGCCCCCGTTGCCGCCCTACGTTGAGGTCAAGCAGGCCTACCGATACGTCTGGGCCCTCTTCCGCGAGAAGTTCCCGTGGACGGCCAAAGAGGGGAAATAGCGTCCCTGGAAAGGTCCTTATACGGCTCGAGGGTGACCGGCCGAGGAAGCATGACCCATATCGGAAAGGTAATCGAACTGGTGGGGAGCTCAACGGAGAGCTTCGACGACGCCGTCCGCAACGCGGTAGCAGAGGCGGCCAAGACGGTGAAGCACATCAGCGGCGTCGATGTGCTGGGGATGACGGCCAAGGTCGAGGGGGATCAGCTTTCGGAGTTCCGGGCGAACGTGAAGATCGCCTTCGCCGTGGAGCGCGACTAGGCGACCGCCGGGGTTAGAGCCCCAACAGCTCGAGTGCCTGGTTAAGCAGACTTAGGCCCGACGCCTCTGCAGACAGAAAGGCCCCGAAGCCGAAGCCGAATACGAGGATGACGCCCACATGGGCCAGCAGGATGACGGTCGGCATCCGGGGCCCCAGTTTCATGGGCGGAATCAGGAACTGGATGATGGCGATGAAGGTGCCCGCCAGGACCAGCCCGAAGAGGATAGTGAAGGGCCAGCTGACCCCGAACAGGAGTGTGTGAATGATCCCGAAGGTCGCCCCGTTCGTGTAGTGCCAGAGGTAGCCGCTCCCCCGGACCTTCCATGAAGGGATACCCTCCTCCTCCAGGACCGCTCGGAACGCTGGCCGCAGGAGCATCCTCATGGTCCGCAAAGGGAGCCGGGGAAAGCCCGTTTCATCCATCAACTCCGTGGAGGGAACGCCCTCCTCGATCTGCTCGTTGATGTGGTGAAGTACCCGCCGTTGCACCTGCTGCTTCAGCCGCGTGTCCAGTCCGAGGATCATCGTGCCGAACCGCATGGGAAGGTCCATGGGCATGTTGCCCGTGAGGTACCCCGGGATCCGAATGCTGTCCAGGGCCAGGGTGGCCAGGATGCCCACGGCGACCCCGACCGCAATGGCCCCGAAGAGGATCCCGTGATTCACGAAGACAAAGATGAGGAGGGCGAGGAAGAAGACCAGCGCGGGAATGCCCACGAAGCGAAGGG
>JBHIDB010000092.1:0-4298 GCA_046759865.1 Thermoplasmata archaeon | reverse complement strand
CTCCATCGTCATGGCCCGCTTCCGGAACACCCGCGACCTGGACACCTTCATCAAGCGGGTCCTGGCCCTCCCCTACGTGGAGCGGACCTACACCCAGGTCGTCCTGAACACGGTGAAGGAGGAGAAGCGGGTCCTCCTCTAGTCCTCCCCGCTCTCCTCGGACTCACGCTTGACACGGGTCCGGGAGGCCTCGGCCGCCGCCTCCGCCGCCTCCATCTTGGCGATCTTCAAGTCCTGGGCCAGCTCCTCGGCCTTGGGGAGGGGGCCCAGGACGTCGTCCGCCTTCCCCAGGAGGTCCTCCAGGTCCTCGAAACGGGAGATCTCCCGCTCGGGCACCTTCTTCGTGACGCCCAGGTAGTCGGCGATCCCCTCGACGATCCGGCTGATCTCGAAGGGGAAGATGATCTTCGTGGCCTCGCCCTCGGCCATGGCCTTGAGGGTGTCCATGGAGAGGACGGCGATGGCCTTCGTGTCCAGGGTGGAGGCACCCAGGGACAGGATACGCAGCTTCTGGGACTCGCCCTGGGTCTCCAGGATGGTGGCGAGGCGCTGCCCCTCGGCCTCGAGGATCTTCGCCTGGCGGACGCCCTCCGCCTCCAGGATGCGTGCCTGCTTATCCCCCTCGGCCACCAGGATGGCGGACCTCTTCTCGCCGTCCGCCCGCAGGATGGCCGCCCGGCGCTGCCGCTCCGCCGCCGTCTGCTCCTCCATGGCGGCCTTGACCGTCCGGAGGGGGTCCACCTCCCGGATTTCCACGGCCTCGACCTTGACGCCCCAGGCGTCGGTGGCGGTGTCCAGGACGTCCCGGAGCCGGAGGTTGATCTGATCCCGGTTGTAGAGGATCTCGTCCAGCTGCATGTCGCCCATGATGGATCGAAGGGTCGTCTGCGCGAGGGCCACGGTGGCAAGCCGGTAGTCCGTCACCTCGAAGTAGGCCTTCTTCGGGTCGATGACCTTGATGTAAATGATCGCGTCCACATTGGTGGGCGCGTTGTCCTTCGTGATGACCTCCTGCCGTGGGACGTCCAGGACCTGGGTTCGGAGGTCCAGCTTGATCACCTGGGTGATCATCGGGGCCACGAGGTTGAACCCGGGATTCAGGACCCTCTTAAACTTCCCCAGGACGACGGCGAGACCCTGCTCGTAGGGCTGGATGATCCGCACGGCCGTGATGAAGAGGACGATGACCACGAACAGAATGAGCAGCGTCAAGGCGAGGATCAGCTCCCCCGGGAACTGGGCGCCAATGTCCACCTGCAGGAGGCCGCCAAAGAGACCTCCGAACACGTTCCCACTCTCCCCCGTTGCCAATCCTATTCCTCCTGTTTCTCCTCCATCTCGCGGGTCTCCTCCGCGGCCTTCGCCTCCCAAGGCGCCACCACGACATGCACGCCGCGGCTGTCCACCACCTGCACCCGCGCGCCCTCCTCGATAGGCTCCCCCGAAGTCGCACTCCAGACGGTGTTATCGATGTTGACCTTGCCCTCGATGGAGTCGGGAATCACGCGCCGCACGACGCGGCCACGCCTCCCGATGAGCGACTCGCCCACCGTCGTGGTGGGGGGCGAGGGAGGGGCCAGACGCTGGTAGAGGAGAATCGTGACGTAGGTCACCGGGGCCCCGACGAGGATCACGGAGATGGGGGCCAAGGGGGAGACGAAGAATCCGGGGATGAAGAGGCCCAAGATCCCGAGGACGAGGAGGATGGTGGCCACCACGCCGATGAAGAAGCCAGGTGACGAGGCCTCCACCAGGAGGAGGACGAGGCCGGCGACCAGGAAGGCCATTCCGAGGGCCTCCTCAAAGGTGACCATCGGGTTAGGTACGAGAGCGGGCTATATCACACTGTTGGCCTAGCCCTTCAACTCAGGTCCATGACGACGACGTCGCGAATGGCGCGCATGCCCTGGAAGGGCAGCAGGAGGCGCCCACGGGCATCGGCGCGAAAGGAACGTGCATCCACGTCATCCGCCGGGGCCACGAGCACGTCCTGGACGTGCCCATTTCGCGTGTCCACGACGAAGTTGTCAATCACGCCCAGAATCCGGCCGTCGTTGGTCATGACGGTCTTGCCTGTCAGCTCGGTGACAAACCGCTTCATCCCACCACCTTCGGAGGGGGCCGCATGCCCTTGCCCCTATATTAGCCTGCCGGGGCTCCGTCGCGGCCACGCATGCTACTCGGCGTACTCCTCCGCCCCGAGGAGATGCAGCGAGACATAGGGCTCCTCGCCCACCACCCAGCTGTCGTGTCCCGGGGGCACGTGGAAGAGATCACCCGGTCGCATCTCTACCTCCGCGCCGTCATCCAGGGCGACCATGGCGCGACCCGAGACGACGAGACCGACGTGTTCGACGGGGCAGCTCTTGCTCCCCGTCTCGGCGCCCACGTGCTCCGACCACTTCCACCCGGGCTCGTAGCTTGCCCGACCCAGTATCAAGCCGCCCACTCGAACGACCTGGAACCTTCCCTTCTCAAAGATGCGTTCTTCGTCTGGCTCCTCAAACCTTCGAATCTCGAGCACCATGGGGTTCCTCCTCGCCCTCAGGGGAAGGGCACGGCGGCCAGGATTCGTTGCCCGGCAACCTACCGATAGTAGGCGGGGACCTCCTCCCGCCGCTGCACGGACCGCCGCCGTAACTCGTCGCGGAGTCGCTCGTAGAGCTTGACGGTCTCGTCGTCCACTGAAGGGAAGACGATCTGGCGGGCGGCCTCGAAGTCCCTGGCCTGGACAAGAACGGCGTCCCGGTTTTCCCGCAGGGCATTCATGGCCGCCTCGCGGCAAAGGGCTTCGATGTCCGCCCCCACGAAGCCGACCAAATCCTTCGCCAGCTTGTCCAGGTTCACGTCAGTGTCCACGGGCATGCTGCGCGTGTGCACGCTCAGGATCGCGCGGCGCGACTTCTCGTCGGGCACGGGGATGAGGACGAGACGGTCAAAGCGGCCGGGCCGCAGCAGCGCCGGGTCCACCATGTCCGGGCGGTTCGTCGCTCCGATGGTCACGACGCCCTCCATGGTCTCCAGGCCGTCGAGAGAGGTGAGGAGTTGGTTCACGAGCCGCTCGCTTACCCCCGAGTCCCCCATGACCGCGCCCCGCCGTGGGGTGAGGGCGTCGATCTCGTCGAGGAAGACCACGCACGGGGCGACCTGTTTCGCCTTCTTGAAGATCTGCCGGATGGCCTTCTCGCTCTCCCCCACCCACTTGGACATGACCTCCGGGCCCTTGATTGAGATGAAGTTGGCCTCCGATTCCGTGGCCACGGCCTTGGCCAAGAGAGTCTTCCCCGTGCCCGGGGCGCCGTAGAGCATGATCCCCCGGGGCGGCCGGATGCCCATGCGGCGGAAGGCGTCGGGGTTCTTGACGGGCATCTCCACGGCCTCGGTCAGCTGCTCCTTCACGTCGTCGAGGCCGCCCACGTCATCCCAGTTGACCCTGGGAATCTCCACGAGGACCTCACGCAGGGCGCTGGGCTCCACCTCCTTGAGGGCCTCCTTGAAGTCTTCCCGGATGACCCGCATCTTCTCCAACACGTCGGCGGGGATGGGCTTGTCCAGATCGATCTCGGGGAGGTACCGGCGCAGGGTCTTCATGGCGGCCTCCCGGGCCAGGGCGGCCAGGTCCGCGCCGACGAATCCGTGGGTTATGTTCGCCATCTCCGTCAGGAGAGCCTCCCGATCCTGCGAGTCGCCCTCCGTGGGCATGCCGCGGGTGTGAATCTGAAGGACCTCCATCCGACCGTCCCGGTCGGGCACCCCGATCTCAATCTCCCGGTCGAACCGGCCCGGCCGCCGGAGGGCGGGGTCGATGGCGTCCTCCCGGTTCGTGGCCCCGATGACGATGACCTGGCCCCGTCCGCTGAGACCGTCCATGAGGGTCAGCAGCTGGGCCACGACACGCCGCTCCACCTCCCCCGTGACCTCTTCCCGCTTCGGGGCGATGGAGTCCAGCTCGTCGATGAAAAGGACGGAGGGAGAGTTCTTCTGGGCTTCCTCGAACTTCTCCCGGAGCCGCTCCTCGCTCTGTCCGTAGTACTTGGACATGATCTCGGGGCCCTGGATGGAGGCAAAGTTGGCCCCCGCCTCGTTGGCCACCGCCTTGGCGATGAGGGTCTTGCCGGTGCCCGGCGGGCCGTACAGCAGGACGCCCTTGGGGGGATCGATGCCCAGGCGGTTGAAGAGCTCGGGATGCTTGAGGGGGAGCTCAATCATCTCCCGGACTCGGAGGAGTTCCTCGTGGAGGCCTCCGATGTCCTCGTAGGTGATGGTGGGGGTGAGGATCTCCCCCTCCTTGATCGGCT
>JBHIDB010000091.1:0-4331 GCA_046759865.1 Thermoplasmata archaeon | reverse complement strand
ACGTCCACGTCCACATCCAGCCCTTCGAGCTCGTGAAGCCCGCCGCCTTCGAGCTTTTCAAGAACCTGGGGAAGGAGGACGTCGACTTCATGCGTCGGTTGCGGGACGATCCCGCGCTCTTCATTCAGGTCCTGGATGAGGCGGAGGTGTGGCGCGCCTGCCTGATCAACTACGTCGCCGAGGAGGTCCTGGGCTTCACGGAAGAGGTCAACGCCTTCTCCGCGAACTACGCCAAGGACTATCCGGATCGCCTCCTGCCCTTCGGCGGGCTGGACCCGCGCCGCGAGGACGTTCGTGACGTTATGGAGGAGCTCCTCTCGACCCACGAGGTCCGCGGCATCAAGCTCCACCCGCCCCATCAGCTGGTTCCCGCCGACGGCTATCGGGGCGGGGTGAAGGGGCTCGAGATCGTGTACTCCATGGCGGAGGATCAAGGGGTGCCCGTCACGATCCACACGGGGACCTCCATCTTCCCGGGTGCTCGTTCCCGCCTCGGCGATCCGCTCGCCTTGGACGATGTCGCGATCGACTTCCCCAGGCTGAAGATCATCATGGCCCACGGAGGCCGCCCTTTCTGGACGGAGGAGGCCTTCTTCCTGCTGCGTCGCCACTCCAACGTCTACCTGGATATCTCCAGCATTCCCCCGAAACGCCTCCTCGATTACTTCCCCCGGCTGGAGGCCGTCGCTCACAAGACCCTTTTCGGTTCCGATTGGCCCGGCCCCCAGGTTCCTGGGATCCGTAGGAACCTCGACGACGTCATGGCGCTCCCGCTCTCCCAGGAGGCGAAGCGAAACATCGCGGAGGGGACGGCACTTCGTCTCTTCAAGTGAGACCTCCCGCTGGGCCGATCCGAGACTGAAAGCCTTGAAGTGAAACGGGAACATCATGCCCGCTATGGGCGATGAGGTCGCGATCGTCGGGGCGGGACAGGGCCGCTTCGGCGTCCGCGAGGCCGGGCTTAAGGCCTTGACCGTCGAGGCCTTCCAGGCGTGTCTCGCCAGCGTGGACAACGGCGTGAATCCGAGGGACATCCAGGAGGCCTGGGTGGGGAGCATGTCCTTCGGGGGCGGCCAGCTTGGCAACCTCTCGGCCTTAATCACGGAGCAGGTCGGCCTGACCCACCTTCCCACACGGAAGGTGGAGAATGCGTGCGCCTCTAGCTCCTACGCCCTACGCGACGCCTGGATGGCGGTCCGCAGCGGAGCCGTCGATCTCGCCCTCGTGGCGGGCGTGGAGAAGATGACGGACCTACCCACCGACCGGCGGCGCTACTGGCTCGGCGTGAGCGGGGACACAGAGTGGGAACGCCTGGCCGGCTCCACCTTCGCCGGGTTGTACGCCCTCATGGCCTCCCGGCACATGCATGAGTACGGGACGAAGCGGGAAGCGCTCGCCCGGGTGGCCGTGAAGAATCACCGCAACGCGAGTCACAACCCGAAAGCCCATTTCCAGAAGGTCATCACGGAGGACGACGTCCTCCGTGCGCCGGTCGTGGCAGACCCCCTCACCCTGTACGACTCCTGCCCCGTGTCGGACGGGGCTAGCGCCCTCCTCGTGGCCCGCGGGGAGGATGCGAAACAGTTCACCGACACGCCCGTGTACGTCCGGGCGGCGGCCGCGGCGAGTGACTTCCTAGCCCTCCACGATCGAGCCGAAATTACGCGCGTCGACGGCACGGTCCGGGCCGGCCGGCAGGCCTTCCGGCAGGCTTCGGCGACCCCCGGGGACGTGGACATTGCCGAGGTTCACGACGCGTTCACCATTGCGGAGATTATGGCCCTCGAGGACTTGGGGTTCGCAGCCAAGGGGGAGGGGGGCACGTGGACCCTGGATGGTCGGACCGACCTTGGAGGGGACGTCGCGGTCAACGCCAGCGGGGGGCTGAAGGCGAAGGGACACCCTCTCGGCGCCACCGGCGCAGGACAAGTGGTGGAGGTCTTCGAGCAATTGCGGGGCGAGGCCGAGCCCAATCGCCAGGTTCCTGATGCGGAGCTCGCCCTGACGCACAACGTAGGAGGCTCGGGAGCGACCATCGCTGTTCATCTCTTCTCTCGGTGACTTCCATGGCCGGCATCGCCTCCCTTGCCTTTCACTTCCCTGCCCACAGTATCCGAGCCGAGGCGTACGCCGACCTGTGGGAGGCATCCCGTGCCCCCGGGATCCAGGAGAAGACAGTTGCGGGCTACGATGAAGACGAGGTGACCCTGGCCGTCGAAGCCGCGGGAGGACTCTCCCTCTCCGAGCCGGTGGGATTCCTTGCCACTGCGACCGTTGGAGGCCCTCGCCTCGCCCCGACCGTGGCCGTCGCCCTGGGAGTGGAGGACCTGCCGCAAGGGGAATTCAGAGGTTCCACCAACGCGTCGGGCGAGGCGCTGTTAGCCTGCCTGGACTTCATTGAGACGCACCAGGTCGCCGCCGTGCTGGTCGCTGCTGACGCCCCGCAAGGGATGCCTGAGGAACCTGGAGAGCACCCTCAGGGCGCCGCCGGAGCCGCGCTCTTACTCACTCCCGACGGCGACCTTCAGATTGAGGACGTGGCCACCCAGACACAGGATACGCCGCCACAGGTCGGAGCGAAGCACCGGAAGCAAGGCGTTGAGGAGGTGGAGATCGCGCGGGAGGTCATTCAGACTGCCGCTCGCAAGGTCGTCAAGGGGTGGGGTACGGGCCGGGTGGCCGCTCCTGAGCCCGATGGGCGTTTTCCCTCTCGGACGCTGAAGGGCTTGGTCGACCCCGAACGAATCGGAGGTGGTGTCGTTACACTCTCGGGGGACACGGGTTGCGTCTCCCCGTTCCTCGCTCTGGCTGAGGTCGTCCAGGGGGTTCGGAAGGGCACCCGCTTGGGATTGGTCACGTACGGTGGGGGCTCTTCGGTGGTCCTTTCTCTCCGCGCGGTGTCCAGACCCGCCGGAACGCGCAGCCCCATTGAGAGCCTGCGCGCCGGTCGATCGTATCTGGACTACTCGACCTATGCTCGATATCGAGAGTTTCAGGCCGGCCGGGACCCGGCGGCCGAGGTCTCGCAGGGCGCCTACGTCTCACTGCCAACCTACCTGGAATCCGCGGAGGCCCGGTATCGCCTCGTGGCTTCCCGCTGCACCGCATGCAACCGTGTGGATTTCCCCCCTCGGTTGGTCTGTCTTGACTGCGGGGGCCACGATCTCGCGCAGGAAGTCCTCTCGGGGAAGGGGGAGGTGTACGCACGGACCATCATTGCCCCGGGTAGTTCGCCCACGGAGTTCCAGGAGCAGCAGGACCTAATCGGGTCGTACGCGGTGGGCCTCGTCCAGCTACAAGAGGGACCGCGCGTCATCTCCCAGTTGACGGATGGGGACCCCACGGAGGTGGCGATCGGGATGCCGGTGGAGGCGGTCCTCCGGCGGATCTACCGGCAGGAGGGTGTGGTGCGCTACGGCTACAAGTTCCGCCCGATGCCAGCGCCGAGTTCCCCCGGCATGAATGCCTAACCTCGAGCTTTATGGCACGCTCCCACATCGGTCTAGCATGAGCCGGAAAATTCCACGGCCGTTCCACATGCCCTGGGGCGATGGCCAGATCATTGAGGAGATCTCGGTCCAGGCCCGGCACTGGGAGCCCACCATCCAGCTGATGGAGTACGAGGACGGAGAACGTTCCTTACGCTTCTGCTACTACACCGAGGGTCGCTTTGGGCGCGGTCCTATGATGATCGGAGAGGAGGAAGCCGAGCGATTCGGTCAGGCCCTCGGGCACACGCAATGGATCGGCCCGATGCTCCGGAAAATGGCCGGGACCGACTAGTCCTCTTTCTTCTTCAGGTTCGAGACGCGCTCTTGGATGATGCGGGCGGCCACTTCGTTGTGGGTCTTCTTTCCCTGGGCGATCTGCGCCATGTATTGCTCCTTGTCCGCGAGGGCGTCTCGCATCTCTTCGATAGACAGGGTGGAGCCGGCCTGGATGATCTCCTCGGTCACCTCCTCGGCCCGGGTCAGCGGCTGCTCGAGCTCGAGAGGGAGCCGTTCGACGGGGATTCCCGCCTCCTCGAGGAGGACCAGTCCCATCCGATCCGGGTACCCCTCTGCGAAGACCACCCGGTTCACCCCGGCATTGATGATCATCTTGGCGCAGGTGTTGCACGGCACAAGTGTCGTGTAGAGCACGCCACCCCGGGCCTCCTTTCCGGCGAAGATGAGGGCGTTCATCTCGGCGTGGACACCCGTGCAGATCTCCATCCGCTCGCCGGAGGGGATCTTCAGCTCGTCCCGGATGCAGCCGATTTCCTCGCAGTGGGGCATCGCCCGGGGGTTGCCGTTGTACCCCGTGCTGACGATGACGTCGTTCTTGACCAC
>JBHIDB010000090.1:0-4340 GCA_046759865.1 Thermoplasmata archaeon | reverse complement strand
TCCTTGAACTTGGCCTCCGCCTCCTTCGGCTTGTCCTTGTTGAGATCCGGGTGGTACTCCTTCGCCAGGCGGCGGTAGGCCCTCTTGATCGCGGCCTCGGTGGAGTCCTTGGGGACACCGAGGACCTCGTAGTAGTCGCGCTTCGCCATGAAGGGAGATTATACCGGGGCTCGGCCCAATAAGGTTAACTCACTTGTTCTCATCGTCGACATCCTCAAACTCCGCGTCGACAACGTCCTCCTCGGACATACCTTCGGCGCCCTTCGCCTCCTCCTGAGCGCGCTCCTCCTGGGCCTTCTGATAGACCTCGGTGCCGATCTTCTGGGCCTCGGCGTTGAGCTCCTCGATTCCCTTCTTCAACTTCGGCAGGTCGTCGGTCGTGAGGGCCTTCTTGAGGTTCTCCACCTTCTCCTCCACGGCCTTCCGGGTGGACTCCTCGACCTTGTCGCCCACGTCCTTCAGCATCTTCTCCGTGCCGTAGACCAGGGCGTCGGCCTGGTTCTTCGTGTCGGCCAACTCCTTGCGCCGGCGATCCTCTTCCGCGAACTTCTCCGCGTCGGCGACCATCCGGTCGATCTCGTTCTCGGAGAGGCGCTGTGGGGCGGTAATGGTGAGTTTCTCTTCCTTCCCCGTCCCCAGGTCCTTGGCGGCCACGTGGAGGATGCCGCTGGCGTCGATGTCGAAGGTCACCTCGATCTGGGGAACGCCCCGCGGGGCCGGGGGGATGCCCGTGAGGAGGAACTTCCCCAGGGAGACGTTGTCCGCGGCCATGGCCCGTTCCCCCTGGAGGACGTTGATCTCCACCGTGCTCTGGTTGTCCTCCGCCGTGCTGAAGATCTGCTCCCTCTTCGTCGGAATAGTCGTGTTCCGGTCGATGAGCTTCGTGGAGACCCCCCCGAGGGTCTCGATGCCAAGGCTCAATGGGGTCACGTCCAGCAAGAGGATATCCTTGACCTCCCCCGCCAGCACGCCGGCCTGAAGGGCCGCCCCCAGGGCGACGGACTGCATGGGGTCGATGCCTCGTTCCGCCTTGCGGCCAATCACCTTGCTGAAGTGGTCGCGGACCACGGGCATGCGCGTCGGACCGCCGACGAGGATGACGTGCTGCACGTCGTCGAACTTCCACCTGGCGTCCTTGAAGGCCTGTTGGATGGGGGGCAGCGTCCTCGCCAGCACGGGTTCCACGAGCCGTTCCATCTTGGCCCGGGTCAGCGTGGTCTCCAAGTGGACGGGCTTGCCCTCCCGCTCGGCGAGGAAGGGCAGGTTCAGCGTCGTCGTGGTCGTGCCGGAGAGCTCGATCTTCGCCTTCTCCGCCGCGTCGCGGACACGCTGCATGGCGTTGCGGTCGTCCCGGAGGTCCACCTTCTCCTTCTTCTCGAACTCCTCCAGGATGTAATCGATGATGGCGTTGTCCATGTCCAGGCCGCCGAGGCGGGTGTCCCCGCTCGTGCTGACGACCTCGAAGACCCCCTCGCCCATCTCCATGAGGGTCACGTCGAAGGTGCCCCCGCCGAGGTCCAGCACGGCGATCTTGGCCTCCTCCTCCTTGTCCAACCCGTAGGCGAAGGCCGCGGCCGTAGGCTCGTTGATGAGGCGCTCGACCTGGAGGCCCGCGATGGTCCCCGCGTCCCGGGTGGCCTGGCGCTGGTTGTCGTTGAAGTAGGCCGGAACCGTGATGACCGCCTGGGCGACCTCGTCCCCGAGGAACGCCTCCGCATCGGCCTTGATCTTACCCAGGATCCGGGCGGAGATCTCTTGCGGCGTGTACGACTTCCCCCGGACCTTCACCTTCTCGTCCGTCCCCATCTTACGCTTGATCTGGACGATGGTCCCCCCGGGGTTGAGGACCGCCTGCCGCTTCGCGGGCTCCCCCACGAGGACCTCCCCTTCCTCCGTGAAGGCCACGACGGAGGGGAACATCTTCCCCCCGTAGGAGCTTCCCTCGGCGCTGGGGATGATCACGGGTCGGCCGCCCTGCATGACACCGGCCTCGGAGTTCGTGGTTCCCAAGTCAATCCCAATCATCTTAGTCATCGGAGTCACCTCCCTTCCTGTTCACAATCACCTGGGCGGGGCGGAGAATCTTCGCGTCCAGGCGGTACCCCTTGTGGACCACCTCCACGACCCGTCCCTCGTCCTCGTCCTCGGCTTCGACAAAGTCGACGGCCTCATGGAGGTACGGGTCGAATGCCTGCCCGTCCGCCTCGATCTCCTGGAGTCCTTCGGACTGCAGGACCTTCATCAGGTTCTCGTACACCATCCGGAGGCCCTCGGTGAGATCGTGCTCTCGGTCCCGAAGGGCGTCGAGGGCCAGCTCGAACTCCTCCACGACCGGAAGGAGCTGTCGCAGGACCCCCTCCGAGGCAAACCGGAGGAGGTCGACGCGGTCCCTCGCGGCCCGCTTCTGCAGGTTCTCCAGCTCCGCCTGCAGGTAGGCCATCCGGTTCTCGAGGTCCTCGATACGCTTTTCGGGGTCCTCGGGCGTCTCCGAGGCCTTCGCAGGCTTCTCTTCGACCTCGACGGGCTTCGGGGCCTGCCCCTCTTGCGCTTGCGGAGCCTTCTTGCTCAAGGCAACGACCTCCCGGGCCCCGGGAGGGTCGGGGAACCTAGAAGTCCCCTGCTCCCATGCCGCCGGGACCTCCCATGCCTCCCATGCCTCCCATGCCTCCCTCGCCTCCGGGCGGCATGGCGGTCGTCGTCTTGGCGGCAATCACGTCGTCGATTCGGAGGATCATGACGGCGGCGTCCGTCGCGGATGTAATGGCCTGGGTGCCGACGCGGATGGGCTCCAGGACCTTCTGCGCCATCATGTCCGTGATCTTCCCCGTGAACACGTTGACCCCGGCGTAGACCTTGCCCTTCTTGTGCTCCGTCCGAAGATCGATGAGGGTGTCGATGGGGTCGAGGCCGGCGTTCTCCGCCAGGGTCCGGGGCAGCGCCTCCACGGCGTCTGCGAAAGACTCGATAGCGATTTGCTCTCGACCTCCAACACTGGGGGCGTACTCGCGGAGGGCAAGGGAGACCTCCATGGCGGAGGACCCGCCGCCCGTAATGAACTGCCCGTCTTCGATGGCGACGGCGACCACGGACGTGGCGTCCTCGATGGATCGCTCCACCTCGTCCACGACGTGCTCCGTCCCCCCGCGGACCAGGATGGACACGGCCTTGGGGTTCCGGGCTCCCGTGACGAAAGTCATCTTGTCGTCGCCAATCTTCTTCTCGTAGACCCGCTTGGCCTTGCCCAGGTCGTTCTTGGCCAGCTCGTCGAGCTTCGTGACGATCCGGCCCCCCGTGGCCTTGGCGAGCTTCTCCATGTCGGACTTCTTCACCCGCCGGACGGCGTAGATGTCCGCCTTGGCCAGGAAGTGCTGGGCCAGGTCGTCGATGCCCTTCTGCGCGAAGAGGACATTGGCCCCGCTGGCCTTGATCGTGTCCACCATCGTCCGGAGCATGTTCTCCTCCTCTTGGAGGAAGGCTTGGAGCTGGGACGGGTCCGAGATCTCGATACGGGCATCGAACTCCGTCTTCTTGACCTCCAGGGCCGCATCTACCAGGGCGATCTTCGCGTTGTCGACCTGCTGGGTCATGCCGGGGTGGACCCGCTCCTTGTCCACGATGATGCCTTCGACCATCTCCGTGTCGGAGATGGCCCCGCCCTGCTTCTTGGTGACCTGGATGTTGTCGTCGTCCACATTCCAGCGGTCGCCCACTTGTTCCGCCACGGCCTTGATGGCCCTCACGGCGACGTCCGCCAGCTGCTCCCGATGGGCCGAGGCACTCTTGCTGATCATGGAGGTCTGGGCGATCTCCGTCAGCCGCTTGGTGTCCTTGTAGTCCACGTCCTGGGCGATCTTCCGCAGGGTCTCCGTCGCCTTGTCGGCGGCCATGCGGTACCCCTGGGCGATGACCGTGGGGTGTACGTTCTGCTCGATGAGCTCCTCCGCCCGCTTCAGCAGCTCGCCAGCCAGAATCACGGCCGTGGTGGTGCCGTCCCCGGACTCCTCGTCCTGGGTCTTGGCCACCTCGACGAGCATCTTGGCGGCGGGGTGCTCCACGTCGATCTCCTTGAGAATCGTGACCCCGTCGTTGGTGATCACGACATCACCGAGGCTGTCGACGAGCATCTTGTCCATCCCTCGGGGTCCGAGGGTGGACCGAACCGCATCGGCGATGGCCTTGGCCGCGGAGATGTTGCTGAACTGGGCGCCCTTGCCGCGCTCGCGGTGGGTGCCTTCCTTGAGAACCAGTATGGGCGTTCCTCCCGATATCATGCTTCGACCTCGTAGTGTAGTCTCCCATCTATGTTAGACCTTCTATATAAGAATGGCGAGTCCTCATCC
>JBHIDB010000089.1:0-4371 GCA_046759865.1 Thermoplasmata archaeon | reverse complement strand
TGGCGGGGTTGTGAAACCCGTTCGCCCCGCCGCTCGGGGGCACGACCCGTTCGGTCAGAATCGGGGGATCCATGTGGACCTCGGCGGGGAGATCCATCCCGAAAATGGTCTGGATCTCGGACGTGCAATGGGCGGTGATGAGACCCCCACAGACCTTCTTCCGGGGCAGATGCCGCCCGTCCACGAGAAGCGTGGAGAGCCCGGCCCGACGGGCCAGGTAGGCCGCCGTCGCTCCGGCGGGTCCCGCACCGACTACGATGAGGTCGTACATTCCTGTCCCTCAGTAATAGACCTGGTAGAGGCCGACGGGCGAGCCGAACAGGAAGAGCTTCGTAGGACGCGGCCTCAACTGGATGCGCGCGTTGAAGAGGCGTAGCTCGCGGAGCTGGTATCTCGCCTTGACCTCATCGAGGTCGCCGTACATCTTGACGAGGCCCTCCCCCGAGTTGAACAGCTTGGCGAGAAGGGCCACCGTTGACATGGCCACGAGTTCGTCAAAGGACCAGTTGGTGAACAGCGATCCGTTCTGGGAATAGAGGAACGCGGAGTGCAGCATCTTGCCGGGGATCCAGCCGCCTCCGGAGAGGTTGAGCTTCGTATGCCGGATGCAGACGTCCACGTCTGGCAGGTCCTCGAGCTGCTCCCTCAACGCCTCATCCTCGAGGAGTTCCTCCACGTAGTCGATGAGCAGAAAGGCCTCAAAGGATGGCTTCGCTTGAAGCGGGAAGCTCTCCAAGAGGGCGCTGCGCAGCTCGTAGTCCGGCTTCATCCCGATCCACCGGACGTTGATGTGCCCGGCCGCGGTGTAGCGCTGGGCAACCCGCATGCCCTTGGCGATGACGGCAAAAATCCGACCGAGTCCCTCCTTGCCCCGCTCTCGGTTGTAGGCCGTGTGGGTCATGAGGGCCGTGCGCCGCGCTCCCAGACCTCTGAGGGTGTGAATCAAGGCAAGCAGGTAGAGGCTGGCGTCCAGTCCAACATCGACATCCCGACGGACGCTCAGGGTGGACCGGGTACCGTCGGGTATGTCGTAGATCAGGAGGGAAGGGAACAGCTTCAACGCCTCTTCGGAGGTGAGGTTCACGTCGAGGTGCTCCTCGATCCGCCCCCAGACTTCGTGGAACTTGGTGACGAGGGTATCCGAGTCGGGGAAGCCCGCCAGGATGTCGCCCTCGTCACCGGGGACGGTGGGAACACGGGGGGCGAGGAACCTTCGCAGCCGACCCTCGAGCTCGACGTCGAGCCGCTCCGTCGTGGCCATCGTTTCCCCCACAACCAGGTCCTCCCAAACCTGATTATCAGAGGCGGTAACCGAGTCGAGCTATTTAACAATTACTATAATTAGTAGGAAAGATACACAAGATAGGACGGCGCTCCGTCACCGACAAGGGTAGCAAAGGTAGTTATAAATGACACCGAAGTATCGCCGCCGAAAGGGGCCCTTGATGGCCAGCCGCGGGAAAGGGGAGAAGTCCCAGTTCAACATCCGGATGGACACCGAGCTCCTGCAACGCTATCGGGATTTCTGCGACCGGAACGGGCTGGACCCCCACGGGCAGGTCATCAACTTCATGCGCCGCCTCGTCGAGTCGGAGTACGACTTTCAGGAGAAACTCTGGGAGATCCTGCGCGAACAGGAGTAGGCTAGCTCGCCGTGCCCGCGAACCGCTTTTCGAGCATGGAGAGGACCTGTCCGGAGACGGCATCCGGCTCCACGCTGGCTACCACCAGACTGGCGCGGTGGATGGCGGCGTCCACGACGAGCTTCGTGTACTCCAGCACCTCGAGGAAGCCCGCCTCCTCGATCAGGACATCGAGCTCGCCGATGTAGGCCACAGACCGGGGCTTCATCGTCCGGACCAGATCGCGAAGGACCTCGAGGGTCAAGCGCGTCGGCCGGTAGGACGGGAAGTCCTCGTGGGTCTCCGGGGACAGCCAGAGGAAGGACGCACCCGTGAGGTCGTAACCCTCCCTGAGCTTTTCGGGAAAGAGCGTCGAGGCCACGGTCTTCCCCTCCCCGGGCGCCTGGGCGAGGGCCGCGAAGCAGTCCTTTCGTCGGCCGACCCAGAGCACACAGCCCGGCGCAGCAAGGGGTAGGCTTGGTGGAGTGCCCCCGTCCTCCCCCCACTCCGCCTGATCAAAGAGGGCGCGAAGGCTCGAGACCTGGACCGGGTCCAGGGAGGATGGGTTCAGATTCGCAAGCAGAGTGCATCGGTACTTGCTCGCCGCCGCCGCGATCTGGGAGAGGGTGCGGAGGATGGCCTTGAACCCGTTGATCTGGGCCAAGTACTCCAGGTCATCGAGAAGGAGGGCGGCCCCGGGGTTGTCGCGCATGAACGTGAGGAGCGTCTGGAGGACGTCCACCTCCAGATACGTGGGCTTCAGGGACAGGGGGTACCCCTCCTGGGAGGAAAGCCAGAGGATGGGCGTCCTTTGGAGGGCGTAAGTATCAGCCAGAAGCTGAGGAGGGAACGCGGTCATGCAGAGGCCTGGGACCTCCTCCGCGAGCCCCCGGAAGGCGCGAAAGCTGTTGCTCCGTCCCCGCTCCAGGACGACGTAGTTGCGTCCGCGTTCCCAGGCGAAGCCCCCCGCTGCCGAGGCAGGCTCCATGGCCGGGGCGATGACCAGGAAGCCGTAGCGAAAGATGGCGAAGGTTGCGAGGGCGGCGAAGGCCGTCGTGTAGAGGGTTCCGAGGCCGAGTCGGACCTGTGAGCCAAAGATGAAGGGGCCGTAGATCTCCGTGATCGTGGCTCCGATCACCCCGATGCCCACCCCAACGAGCAGAAAGAGATAGCGGCGCTTCGCCCGGCGGTCCTGCTCACGCAGGTAGTTGCGGGCCAGGTAGCCGAGGGCAAAGAAGATGATCGCTGCGTAGAGGCTGGCGATCGGGATGTAGGCCGAGCCGGGGATGTTGGCGGGTCCTAACAATCCTTGGCCCACCCCGCCTACGATGGCGTCGCCCCCCCACACGAGGGCCGCGAAGATGAGGGAGGGAGTGTAGATGACGAGGAGCCCCCAGGACCGTTCCAGGAGCGTGTGGGGGCGCGGATAGGCCAGGGCGATGTGGGCCAGGATGCCGGGGATGAAGGAGAGGGCCGTCTGGAGAATCCGAATCAGAAGCAGAAGCTCCCCCTCCGTCCAGCCCACGTCGAGCCGCAGGAGGGTTTCGGGCAGAGCCCAGAGGGCGAAGACGAAGAGCAGGGCGGTGAAGATGCGGGCCGTCGTCCCTCGGGGGCCCCGGAGAGCGATGTAGCCGAAGAGGATCCCGTTGATGAGCAGGGCGCCCAACGAGAGGAGTGCGTGGAAGCTCACGTGAGGCCCCTCCCCGAGGGCCTACTCCCCCACGATCTCAAACTGGTCCTTGTCCACGATGAGGGGATGGTAGTCGAGATCGTGCTTGACCCCCCGCAGCTTGACGAGGGCGATATACCGCCGCACGCTTCGTGTGAGGCCCACCTCGACCTCCTTCATGTTGAGGTGGACGATCCCGTCTGCTAGGAATTCCACCACGTGGAAGGGCCCGAACGTCCCGTCCCGGGGGGTCTCCCCGATGAGGAAGGTCGTTGCCTCCAGGTCGCGCAGGTCCTCGAAGAAGTCGAAAATCTCGCGCCGAGGCTCCTGGACGTCCGTCAAGGCGTAGAGGGCGTTGAGGGAGTCGATCGTAAGCAGCTCCAGCCCCGTCTCCTCGTTGTATCGGGCGAGTTGGGCGCCGAGCCCGGCGAACCAGTCCCGCGGACCTTGGGAACCTCGAAGCTCCCGTCGCAGCTCCCTTAGGTCGAGAATTCGGAGGCTTTCCGCCTTCTCGGGCTCGAGACCGAGGCTTCGGGCCTGGCTCTGCAGGCTCGCCCGGCTCTGCTCGAGGGAGACGTAGAGCCCCTTGGCTCCCCTCTCAAGCGCCTCGTAGTATAGGATGCGGTAAGCGAGGCTGGATTTCAGGCTTCCCGCCGGCCCCGCCACCAGGACCAAGAACCCGTCCGGAATGCCGCCCCGCAGCCTCTCATCGAGCCCGTTGACCCGCGTCTTGATTCGCACAGGCTCTACCAGTCCAGGACCCCCTAACACAGCCAGACAGGATGATAGGCGAAAAGCTGGCATGCGCTATAAAAAGCCATCGAGGGGTTTTCCGGAACCGTGGGGAATCGGCCCGTCGGTGTAATCTACAAATCATATAATTTATATATTCTGTACGCATTGAGCGCACTCGGGGTGCGGGCGTGGGAAGGAAGCGTCGATGCCGAGCATTGCGCTCTTCTGCTCTACAGCCCGCGGTCCCGATGCAGGCTGCCAGCAACCCTCGGGTTGGCGAGCGCGTGCCCAGAGTCGGACCCCAGGTATTGGACATCGACCCCCTTCAACGCCTGTCTGGCCTTC
>JBHIDB010000088.1:0-4396 GCA_046759865.1 Thermoplasmata archaeon | reverse complement strand
TTGAAACCGGCGATCCGCCGCTCCAACTCCTCATGGAGGGTCATGTTGCCGGCGATGGGGCGAACGGAGCCCGAACCTGCCCCGTACTCGTCGATGGCCCGCCTTGCGGCTTCCTTGACCTTGGGGTGATTGCTCAGGTTCAGGTAGTTGTTCGAACAGAGGATGAGAACCTCTTGCCCATCCACGATGCCGTGGGGGGCAGAGGGTCCCTCCAGAACCCGGAGCTTCCAATCGAGGTCGGCCTTCGCCAGACGCTCGTACTCCTCTCGTAGGAACCCCGTCGGGTCCCTCACGGCCCCTCCTCCATGTAGAGGACCACCTTCCCGGACTTCCCGGACTTCATGACCTCCATGGCCTCCAAGAAGTCTCCGAAGGCGAAGCGATGGGTAATGATGGGCGCGAGGTCGAGGCGTCCCGAGGTCATGAGACCGGCCATCCGGTACCAAGTTTCGTACATGAGACGGCCATGGATGCCGTGGAGGCTGAGCCCTTTCGTCACGATATCCGAAGAGACGTCGACGGAGAAGGGCTCAGGGTAGATTCCGAGGACGTGGACACCCCCAGCTGGCCGCACGATCTTCAGGCCCATGTTGAAGGCCTCGGGGCTCCCGGACATCTCCAGCACGTGGTCCACCCCCCGCCCGTCGGTCTCCCTCTCGATGGCCTCGGTCAGGCTCGCGTCGGAGCGAAGGACGAAGTCAGCTCCGAGCTTTTCGGCGAGCTTGAGCCGGTACTCATTCCGGTGCCCGATGGCGAAGATCTTCCCCGCGGCCAACGCCCGGCACAGCGCCACCGCCATGAGGCCGATAGGGCCGAGTCCGAAGATCGCGACGTAGTTTCCGGGGACGTCCGCTGAGAAGGTCGCTTGGACTGCATTGCCGAAGGGGTCCTGGATCGTGGCCATCTCCAATGGCAGGTTGTCTGGGTTTACGACCAAGTTCTCTTCGGGCACGGTGACGTATTCGGCGAATGCCCCGTCCCGGTCCACGCCGATGATCTGGACGTTGCGACAGACGTGGGCGTTGCCTGTGCGACACTGATAACAGGTGTTGCAGGCGATGTGGCCCTCCGCCGACACGTAGTCGCCGACGTTGACGAGGGACGCGTCTTTTCCGAGCTCCACGACCTCCCCGGCGAACTCATGGCCCTGAATGAGAGGCGTCCGGATGCGGGCCTGCGACCACTCGTCCCAATCGTAGATGTGCACATCCGTGCCGCAGATGGAGGCGATCTTCACACGGATCAGCGCCTCATGTGCCCTTGGCTCGGGCCGAGGCACGTCCAGCAGCTCGATGGCGCCGGCCTTGGGCTTGGTCTTGACCGCTGCAAGCATCGTCCCCGCCATAGGGCCTCTCCGCCTCGCTGAAGGGGGGGCCCATAATTAGGTTACCGAACTCACAGGGGTGGGTGCCCGAAGGGGATGTGACGGGGTGAGGTACAAGTACCCGGCCCCCCTGAGAGGGCGGGGGAGTGCAGCTTGCCAGAATCTCCGGTCCATACCTGGGTGCCAATCTTGCAGACTGGGACCGGCCTCGACACGGTCATTCCCTCCATCGGACTGACGGTTTGGCAGTTCTTGCTGCTGATTCTGATTGGAGCTGCCATCGTCCTGACGGGTGTGCTTGTCCGTGCGATATTGACGGCCATCTTCAGACGAACCTCCTTCCCCGAGGACATGGAGAAGCGGGTGGCGAGGGTGTCCCTCTACCTCGTCGTGGTCGTCGGCCTTCTCTTTGTGCCTGGGATCCTAGGCATCGACCTTAGCACCGTCGTGGTCTTCGGGATCTCCCTGCCTACGATCTTGACCGCGATCGTGGTGACCATCGTCTTCTATCTCGCCGCGTGGCTGGTGAGCGGGGTCCTGGCCGGTATCTTCCGACGTACGGACTACCCGGAGGACATCGAGAAGAGTCTCGTGAGCGCCTCCAGGATCCTCATCTACGTCGTGGGAGTGTTCGTTGTCTTTGCGGTCCTTGGCACGGACCTTACGGCCCTCATCATCAGCTTGGGTGCCTTCAGTATCGCCTTAAGCTTCGCCTTGGCGGACATCATCAAGAACGTGACGGCCGGCCTCCTCATTCAGGCCGACAAGCCGTTCTACCCGGGGGACACCATCAAGGTCGGTGGGATCGAGGGGAAGGTCGTCAAGACAAAGATCCGTACGACGGTCCTGGAGACGGCGGAAGGCCACGTCGCGTACATTCCCAACACCTGGTTTACGACCAAGGACATCATCAACAAATCGCGACGGCAGGAGCCTAAGACCCCCTCCGAACCCGAGGAAGCCCCGCCTGATAGCGCGTGATACGCTCTTCAGAAAACCCCTAGCAGGAATGAAATACCCACGACGGCCCCGATGACAACTCCCACTATGGCGGCGACCTTGGGCCAGCTAATGGGGGCCGTGCCCTTGACCTCGCCGGTCTGCCCGTTGACCAGGAAGTGATATTGCTGATCGCCGTGGAGGTAGTTCGCCATATAGAGGGGGAGCAAGATATGCTTCCAGGTCGGATCCTCGAGCGTGGTGTGAACCTGAAGGTTCCGGTACGTGTCCCCCCCTAGCTCGCGACGGCACCCCCGCCACTCCTCGGACTTCATCGTGTCGCGGGCGGAGCCCCACATCGACTCGGGGTCCAACGTGTATTCCTCCGCCGCAAAGCCGGCGAGGAACTTGGTTTCGTAGGGGACTAGGTGCTGGAGGCGATAGGGCATCGCGTCTCGCAGAGTCTCCTCGGGAAGGCCACGCGATGCGTAGACGAGGACGTCGTCATAGAAGCGAGAGTGATGGCCCGATCGGTACGTCCAGCGGGTCCGGCGCACCCTCCGGGCGTTCTTTCCTGAGCCCACGGTGACGTAGTAGTAGTCCCCCCGCCAACCCGACCAATCGGACTCAGCCTGCGCGTCAAAGGTGTAGAAGGGGGTGTACAGGCCTCTCATCTTCGTGATGACCGCCGTCTGCTTCAGGGATCCCGGGCTGACGAGCCGCCGCCACCAGGCGCCCAGCCATTGCCGATACTTGACCCGTGCGGATTCCGCATCGAGAGCGAAAGGGACCAAGGCCGTGGGCCGGACGAGATCGGGGTTGCTCGGAGTCTCCATGATCGCCGGGGACCCGCAAAAGGCGCACTCCGTGGCTATGGCGGCCGGTTCGAGGGCTTGAATGGCGTTGCAGTTCTGACACTTGAAGCTGCGCTGCTCGACCCCCATTCCCGTCTTGTCGGTGGCCGGACTCGGCGGAAGCGTCTCGAGGTCGTGTTCCTCGAACTCGCTCAAGTCGACCTCGATCTCGTTCTCCGTCCCGCAATAAGGGCACTCCAGATTGGTGGTGCCGGGAGCAAACGTTAGCGAAGCGCCGCAAGCGGAGCAGGGATAGCCCTCGATGACATCGTCATCAAGCACGGGCGTAGGACGAGGAGCGGGGGTGTCCTGTGGGGCGGCCCGAATGTCAGCCTCCGCCATTCCCTGGCCCCGTAGGAGTCCCGCACTCGAGACAGAACTTCGCCCCCGGCGGAAGAGATGCACCGCAGTTTGAGCAAGATGGAGGCGAGAGGGAGGCGCCGCAGCTGGGGCAGAACTTGGCCGCGGGCGGCACCGGTTCCGAACACTCTGGACAGACGGTGCCCTTGTGCTGCCGTGCCCCGCATGAATTGCAGAACTTGGCACCTTGGGGCAGCATGGCCCCACACTCAACGCAGGGTGTGCCTGGTACCTCTCCCCGCTTGCGCATCTCGTCCATCATGGACCATCCCATACCGATGCCGGCGCCGATGCCCACACCGGCTGCCGCAGCCCCGCCCTCGGGGTTGTTTGCGGCATCGCGCATTGCCGCGCCCGTCTGGTATCGGATGAAGTCGGTTCCCGTTATCGCCATGGAGGATCGAGTGTCTACAGCCTCCTGCACTTCGTCGGGAAGGCTGATGTTCAGCCCGCTAATCTTCTGGATCTCGAGGCCGTACAGCTCGAAGTGGGCTTTGCTCTTGGCGAGGATGGCCTGCTCGATCTCCTCCAAGTTCGCGGCAAGATCTAGCACCCCCAGGCCCGCGTTCTTCATTTCCCCCAGTGCGTCGTAAGTAACCACCACGATCTGCTCTTTGATCCGCTCCTCGACCGCGTCGGCGCTTGTCAGGCTTAGCGTGCCCACGAACTGGTTGATGAAGTTCTCGGGAAGGGTAACCCGGTACCGGAACTCGCCGTGAAGGCGCAGGCTGACGACGGCGAACTCGCGATCTCGGAACTGGTAGGGCTGTTTCGAACCGAACTTCCCATCGAAGGGTTTCTTCTGGATGTAGTAGACCTCAGCTCGCTGCTCCACCCCCGAGAGGGCCTTCACGATGGCCCCCACGATGGGGGCGTTGATGCTGGTGAGGGCGTACCGATCCGGTCGGTCGATGTATCC
>JBHIDB010000087.1:0-4422 GCA_046759865.1 Thermoplasmata archaeon | reverse complement strand
AGGAGCAGGAACTCATCGCCCAATCCGTCGCGGAGTTCGCCGACAAGGAGGTCGCCCCCAAGGTCGCCGCCTACGACGAGGCGGAAGAGTTCCCCCGGGACCTGGTCGATAAGATGTACGACTTGGGGCTCATGGGGATGATGGTCCCCGAGACGTACGGGGGCGGGGGGACCGACACCGTCAGCTACACCCTGGCCATGGAGGAGATCAACCGGGTAGACGCCTCCCTGGGCGTCATCATGTCCGTGAACAACTCCCTCGTCTGCGACCCCATCCTCCGGTTCGGGACGGAGGCGCAGAAGGAGTTCTACCTGCCCAAGTTCGCCGCAGAGGGATGGCTCGGCGCTTATGCCCTCACGGAGCCGTGGTCCGGCAGCGACGCGGGGGCGATGCGGGCGACGGCGATTCTCGCGGAGGACGATTGGATTCTCAACGGCCAGAAGATCTTCGTCACCAACGGGTGGCACGCGGACGCCGTGGTCACGTACGCGAAAACGGAGCCGGACGCTCCCAAAAGCAAGGGCATCTCGGCCTTCATCGTGCCCGCGAACGCCCCCGGCTTCCAGAAGGTCCGAAAGGAGAAGAAGCTGGGCATTCGGGCCTCGGACACGACGGCGCTGGCCTTCGACGACATGCGCATCCCGAAGGAGAACCTGCTGGGAGAGAGAGACCAGGGATTCCGCGTCGCCATGGCGACCCTGGACGGCGGGCGTATCGGCATCGCCGCCCAGGCCCTAGGCATCGCCAGGGGTTCCTTCGAGGCCGCCTTGGGATACGCCCAGGAGCGGCAACAGTTCGACCAGCCCATCGCCGAGTTCCAGGCCATCCGGTTCAAGCTGGCGGACATGGCGACGGAGATCGACGCCGCTCGCCTCCTGATCCAGCAGGCTGCCGACCTGCGGGATCGGGGGAAGGAATACACGAAGGTCGCCTCCATGGCGAAACTCTTCGCCTCCGACCTGGCGGTCCGGGCCTCCCGGGAGGCGATTCAGATCTACGGGGGGTACGGCTACCTGCGGGACTACCCCGTGGAGAAGCGGTATCGGGACGCCAAAATCACGGAGCTATACGAGGGGACGAGCGAGATCCAACGCCTCGTCATCGCGCGGGAGCTACGCAGGGCGCTTTAGGCGTAACAGGGAATCGCACACCGGGGCCCCTGTGCTGCTGATGGTAATCTCGGCGTTCGCTACGACCGCAGCGCCCCTCGGAGGAGACCTCGCTGGTAGCACCTCTGCAGTAGGCTCGATTGGAAGTGCGCCGCCGGCCGAACTTGCCACGCCCGATGGAGCCTCGTGGCAGCCTCGACTGGCACGAGCGTTTTGATTTATGGACCCTCGATCGGGGCGCTTCTGGCGCCTCCTTGGGACAACAACGAGGAGATGATCGCGACGGCTCTCCATTCCGTCACCGTCGTGGATGCCCAGGTCTGGTTTGGCATGACGGTGGCTGAGTTCACCGCGTTCGACGCGATTGTCTTCGGTGACCCGAAGTATGAGGCTGCCAGAAGCCTAGGAACAGTTCTACTCGAACCCGCCAACATGACCAAGGCGGTCTGGTCGCTGGCGATCACGGGACCGACGATCGTCATCGGAACCACGCCTCAATTCTACCAGTTCAACCCCAACCTTGAGGACCGCGAGCTCATCGCGAACGGGATTGAGTTCGCCGCGAGTGGACCCGACACGGGCCTATACGTGAGCCTGAGCTGCTACTTCTTGACGGCGCCAAGCATGACGCCTGTAGAATTCCTTAGTGAGGTTGGCGAGTTTCGGGTGGGCGGACGGGCAGACTGCACGGATCCTGTCACCATCGTCGATCCGACCCACCCCGTGATGCTCGGACTAACGAGCCTTGGCCAGCCGGAGTGGGGATGCGCCTCGCAGGAAATCATCACGGGGTTCCCGGCTTCCCTGGATGTGCTCGCGACTGCGGTTCGTTCGGGCCTTAACCTCCCGTTTGTCGTTGCCTCTCCCATCGAGGCGCCGACTGAGCCTCCCGCAGACCCGCCAGTTGACCCTCTCGCCGACGATCCCGCCCTTTTACGACCTCTGGGCCGAGATCGAGGTGGAGGATGACGAGGTCGAACTTGAGGGAGGATTCACTCTGGGACCCGACAGCGACGGGATCGATCCTGTGAACGAGGATGTCGCGGTCGAGATCGGGGCCTACAGCTTGACCATCCCCAAAGGCTCCTTCACCCTCGATGACGATGAGGAATGGGAGTTTGAGGGAGTCATCGACGGGGTCGAGGTCAAAATGGAGATCGAACTCGATGGCGACAACACATTCGAGTTTGAATTCAAGGTGGAGGGAGCAACCCTGGACGGACTGGAGAACCCCGTGGAGATCTCGCTGACCATCGGAGATGACTCGGGGACGACTACCGCCGCAGCCGAATGGGACGACGATGACCACGACGACGAGAAGGACGACGACGGCGACGATGATGGCGACGAGGAGGACGAGGACGAAGAGGACGAGGACTGATCAGCGTTAGTGGAGCGCACGAATTGCGGTGAGCCCTCTAGGGTTCCCGCGCACCTTCTTTATTAGAAGCCCTTAGTTTTCTCTGAGCATGCCCACTGCGCTCATCTACCTGGGTCAAGATCCAGACTACGCGGATCAGCCCATGGTTGAGCTCAACTACGTGAAGCGGTTCGAGGCCGAAATTGCGTCCCGGGGCCCTAACTACGTTACCCTCGACCGAACGGCATTCTATGCGGAGTCGGGGGGACAGCCCTTCGACACGGGTCGATTGGAGTGGGAGGGCGGTTCTACACGGGTCCAGAAGGTGCTCAAGGAGGGCAAGGAGACGCGCCACTACGTCACGGAAGTGCCCGAAAGAGGGCAGGTCCTAGGTCGGATCGACTGGAATCGCCGCTACGCTCACATGCGGATGCATACCGCGCAGCACCTCCTCTCCGGCCTCGTCTTTCAGCGGTTCGGGGCGCGGACGAAGGGCAACCAGCTCTACGTGGACTACAGCCACGTAGACTTCGCACCAGCCGGCTTCTCCTCAGAAGACCTAAGGACCATGGAGGCTGACTTCGACGAAGTCGTGGAGGCCGCCGTCCCCGTGTCCATCTACGAGGAGGACCGGAGGGTCCTTGAGACCCAGATCGCGGAGGAACGGGCCATCCTGGACCTGATTCCTCGCAGCATCCGACGGTTGCGGGTCATCAAAATCGGGGACCGCGACCTTTGTCCTTGCGGAGGCACCCACGTACGGAACACCTCCGAGATTGGCCACATGCGTATCCTTCGAAGGCGAAGCAAGGGGAAGGACATCGATAGGGTTACCTACGAGCTCGTCTGACCCCTACACTCCATCCGCACGCGCGGTCCGGAGGGGATCTTGTCTCCAATACGGCCGATCCTCCCCGGGGCCCGCTCCCAGATGGCCAGGGTCGTGCCCTCCGTGCCCTGGAAGACCGCGTACCAGCCCGTCTGGGGGACTTCCGTCTTGCCCAGGAGGGTGCGGCCACTGGCCTCTTAATGGCCTCCAACGTCTCTGCAATCGAATCGACGAGGAAGAAGTCCAACGCACCATCCACGTCAACATCAGAGGGAATGAGTGCGTTCCCGATTCCGCCACCCGGGGGGGAACCCGTCTCGAATAGGGAATAGGTGGGAGACCGCGCCGAGGTCCTGAGCGCGGTGCGTCAGAAGGTCCTCATCAACGAGACGCGGGGGGACCATCTCATGATGTATCTGCTCTGCCGCGCCGACTCCCTTTCGGAGGTTTTGGATCTCGAAAGTCGGCTGAAAGAGATGGGGGCTGTTGATGACGTCCAGGTCACCCTGAATATGGAGGTTCGAGTCGCCCTAGACCGTCTTCTCGTCTGGATTCGCGAGGCACGGGAGTAACGGAATAAAGGAGCGCGAGAACCTTCAAGCAGACGAGTGGCGCCGACCCAGGCTATTGCCCGGCGATTGCTCTCGCAAAGGGTTTTTCCATTTGGCACGGTTCGCCCCCGATGAAGTACCCCAAGCGGGTCGCGAGCCTTCTGGACGGCGTGAAGGCAAACGTCGGGGATGAGGTACGGGTCACAGTCGAAGGTGAAACGTACCAAGGCATTGTCATGCCGCACCACTCCTTCAGCGAGAGGGACATCCTCACCATCAAGCTCTCGAATGGTTACAACGTCGGACTGCGGGTCACGCAGGAAACCCTTCTGAAACGAGTGGCAAAAGGGAGGGAGCGGCCTATACCCCGTCGCAGAGTCGCGGCGAACCCCGACAAGCCCAACGTCTCGTTCTTGGGGACAGGCGGAACCATTGCCAGCTACGTGGACTACCGTACGGGGGCCGTGTACCCAGCCCTGAGCGCAGAGGAACTCGCCTCCTACGCCCCGGACCTGGCCGACATCTGCAACGTCCAGGCCCGCATCCTGTTCAGCCTCCTGAGCGAGGACATGG
>JBHIDB010000086.1:0-4549 GCA_046759865.1 Thermoplasmata archaeon | reverse complement strand
GCTCTCCACGTACTCCTTCATCTTCTCCTCGATCAGGAAGACGGAGTCCTTCGCCGTCTGAACGGCCGCATCGTAGCGTCTCTCCTGGAACGTGGTCGAAGTCTCGGTCAGGGAGTGCGCCGGCGATGCCAGGTCAACGGTCGCCTGCAGGGCCTGCTCCACCCGCTGGCCGAGGGCCGGCAAGGGGGTCGAATCTTCGGGTTCCTCCTGGTGGATCCTCTCGGCCTCATCCTCGATGGCCGCGATGCCATCCCCCTCTCCTTCGCGCATCTCTGGGTCCAGGCCCACGAGTTTGGCAATCCCCGGATAGAGGAGCATGGCATCCACCAGGTCCGATTTCGCCTCCAGGCCCGTGATGTCGATGCCATACGTTTCTGCGAGGGACCGAAGCTCTGGGACCTTCTTTCCAGAGAGCGAGGCCCTCACGGCGTCCAGGATTTCGCGGGACTCATCCTCAAACGGCTCTTCCATGACATAGCGCCTCGCTTGGTCCTCCCTCGCATCCCCGGTTAAAGCTTACCTCCGGAGTATCGGCCTTGATAATGGCTGGGCCCTAGTGATGCAACAGACCGCCGGGATTCTGAGACCGTCCGCAGGGCGATGAGAGGGAACCTTTATTCCTCCCCCGGACCTCCTTAGATCGATTCGCATGATGCAACTCCCGCTGAACATCGGCGACGGTGCGCCCGATTTCGAGCTTCCCGGGGTCGATGGGAAGACGTACACTTTGGACAGCTTCGCCGACAAGGACATCCTGGGTCTGATGTTCATCTGCGTTCACTGCCCCACCGTGAAGATGTACGAGGACCGCCTCATCGCGGTCCAGAACGATTACGCAGCCCGCGGGGTCCAGATGGTTGGGATCAACCCCAACGACTCCGTGAAGTACCCGGAGGACAGCTTCGAGAGCATGACCCGCCGTGCCCAGGTGATGAATTATCCCTTCCCCTACCTCCGGGACAAGTCACAGATGGTGGCGGAGGCATACGGGGCCCAGGCGACGCCCGATCTCTTCATCTTCGATAGGGAACGGACTCTTCGGTACCGGGGCCGCCTGGACGACAATCGGGAGGACCCGTCCGCCGTCCAGAAGGTCTACGTCCGGGACGCCTTCGAGGCCCTTCTGGCGGGTGAGGACCCTCCCCAGTCCTTCGTACCTCCCATCGGCTGCTCCATCAAGTGGGCGGACTAGCCGCAGGGGGAACGGAGAAGGCAGGGAGAAGTGCCGTCCGGGCGGTGGCGGGGACAGGCCGTCGGGACGCTGACCCTGCTTCTGCTCCCCCCCTTCGCGGCCGTCTTCATCCTCTCATTCTTCGCCTTCTTCGCGCTGCTGGGCCTCCCTCCGGGCGGAATCGATCCTAACGTCATCTTGGAACCTGTGTTCGCGAACCCATTCGGGGGGGCGGTGGACTTGACCTTCGAGGGGGGCACCGCCTCGATGGCCTGGGGGTTGGGCCTGGGAGCCTGGATCCTCTTTGCGGCCGCGGGCCTCATGCTCGTCGCCGCCATCCTGGCGTTCTCCCAGCGGTACACGTTCCGGCGTCCGCCAGGAGACAGAGAGGGCCCGCCAGGCAAGGCCACAAACGATTAAATACGCCAGGACCCTGATTTTAGGGGGAAGCATCCCATGGTCTTTCACGAGATTCTCATCGGGCTCGCCGTCTTCGTCGTCCTCATCATCCTCGTCTCCGCCATCAAGGTCGCACGGGAATACGAGCGGGCCGTCATCTTTCGCCTGGGCCGGTTGAGAGGGACCAAGGGTCCCGGCCTGTACATCCTGATCCCGCTGATCGATCGACGGGTCCTCGTGGACCTCCGCGTCCTCTCCATCGATGTCCCCCGGCAGTCGGTGGTCACGGAGGACAACGTGTCCGTCCAAGTCGACGCCGTCGTGTACTACCGCGTGGACGAGCCCATCAAGGCCGTCATCAAGGTCCGCGACTTCTTCCAGGCGACGAACCTCCTGGCCCAGACCACCCTCCGAGACGTCCTCGGTCAGGTGGAGCTGGACGAGCTCCTCTCCAAGCGGGAGGAGCTGAACAAGCGGATCCAGGACCTCCTGGACGTGGCGACGGACCCCTGGGGCATCAAGGTGCAGTCGGTCACGATTCGGGACGTCGCGCTGCCGGACACGATGATCCGGGCCATCGCGAAGCAGGCGGAGGCCGAGCGGGAGCGGCGGGGCCGAATTATCGTGGCCGAGGGCGAGCAGCAGGCCGCCGAGAAGATGCTGGAGGCGGCGCAGATGTACATCCAGTCCTCGCCGGCCATGCGCCTGCGTGAGCTGCAGACGCTTCAGGACATCGCCCGAGAGAAGAACCTCATCGTGGTCACCACGACGGGCGCCGTCAGCGGCCAGGGAGTCGCCGAGATGGCCGCCATGGCGACGGCCATCAATAAGGAAGCAAAGAAGAAGGCGGAGTAGGGATGAGGCCACCCCTCGGCCGGCAGAGCGGACGCGCGATCCTCTTCGTGGCTTTCGTCCTCGTCGGAGTTCTCGTTCCCCTCGCGGCCGCGGCGGGCCAGACCACTCAGCCCCTCGTCCTTCAGATGAATATCGAAGGGGCCATCACCGGCGCGACCCTGGAGCATTTCAGAGAGGTTTTGGACGCCGCCCAGAGTCAAGGGGCCGACGCCATCCTCCTCCACCTGAACACGCCGGGTGGGGGCGTGGCGGAGACGGAGCAGATCGTGGAACTCATGCTCAACAGCCCGATCCCGATGATTGGTTACGTCAATCCGGCAGGGGGGAGCGCGGATAGCGCAGGGACCTGGATTCTCGTGGCCACGGACATCGCGGCCATGACGCCCGGGACCACCATCGGCTCCTTGCAGCCCGTCATCATCGGTCCGGATGGTTTTCAGCCGATTGACGATCCGAAGATCGTCAACAACATCGTGGAGAAGGTCAAGAACGTCCTCACCCTGCACGGGCGGAACGAGAGTTTGGCGGATGCCTTCGTCCGGGAGAACCTGAACCTTAACGCCCCCGATGCCCTCGCGGCCCGCGCCATCGAGGTCATCGCAGACGACGTGAATGACCTGATGGCCAAGGTCGACGGACGAATGACCTTCCACAAGGGCCTCACCTTGAATCTCGCGAACGCCCGGGTCGAGGACCAGGCGCCCAGCATCCGCCTCCAGGCCATCAGCATCATCACCGACCCGGTGGTCGCGTCCATCCTCTTCCTCCTGGGCATCTACGGCGTCATCTTCGGCATCTCCACGCCCGGCATCGGCGCGGAGATCTTCGGCATCATCGCCATCGCCCTCGGTCTCGTCGGTCTCGGCTTCAGCGTTAACCTTGTCTCCTTGTTCCTCATTGGCCTCGGGGTGGCACTCCTGATCGTGGAGATCGCGACGCCTTCGTTCGGCGTCGTGGGAGCCGGGGGCATCATCTCCCTGGTCCTGGGCACGCTCTTCCTCGCCCCCATCGCCCCCCCCACGGTCCTCATCACGGCCGAGGAGCAGCTCCGCATCCTCCTGATCTTGCTGGTCCCCACGGCGGTATTCGGCGGTTTCCTGCTGTTTGCCATATACAAGGTCATGCAAGCCCGCCGGGCGAAACCCTTTCACCGAATGATCGGAGAGCAGGCGGAGGCCATCGACGGATTGAAGCCGGGGGAGATGGCGTACGTGCGCTTCGAGGGGGAGATGTGGCGTGCGGAGTCGGGAGAGGAAGTGGCAGAGGGGGAGACCGTGTACATCCTGGCAAAGGACGGACCGACCTTGACCGTCAGCAAGAGCCCGCCGGGGACCGCCGAGCTGGCCGCAGCCGCCATCCAGGGATTCATTCCGCGCCTCTTGTCGTCCCTCAAGCGCATCTGGCGGCCTCGGCGCTAGAGCGGTCGAGGCGCTCCGTGGCCGCGATGAAGCTCGACGCCTTCTTGCCCCCGACCCCGCCTGGGGAGGTCCCTCGCCTGGCCGAGGCCGCCGAAGAGATGGGGTTTCACGGACTTTGGATCGGGGAGACCTCCCACGACTCTCTCCTCGCCGCCGCCTTGGCCGCGGAGCACACCGGGCGCCTCGACGTGGGGACGGCCATCTCCCTGGCCTTCTCAAAGAGCCCCATGGCCCTGGCCTATACGGCCTGGGACGTCCAGGCCCTCGCTTCGGGGCGGTTCATCCTCGGTCTTGGGAGCCAGGTGAAGGGCCACATGGAGCGGCGGTTCTCGGTGCCCTGGGTGCCCCCCTCCCCGAAAATGAGGGAGGTCATCCTCGCCCTGAGGGCGATCTGGGAATCCTGGCAGAACGGCATGCCCCTGGACTTCCAGGGGCGCTATTTCGCCTTCAACCTCATGACCCCTTTCTTCAACCCAGGCTCCCTGGCGGACTCCACCATTCCCGTTTACCTGGCTGGGGTGAACCCAGGCATGGCCCGCCTGGCGGGGGAGCTGTGTGAGGGCCTCCATGTCCACCCCTTTCACACGGTCCGTTACGTCCAAGAGGTGCTTCGGCCCGCGGTGGAGGAGGGGGCCCGCCGGGCAGGCCGGCCGGTCGAGGAGGTCGCCTTCGTAGCCCCCGTCTTCGTTGCGGTAGGCGCCTCCGA
>JBHIDB010000085.1:0-4586 GCA_046759865.1 Thermoplasmata archaeon | reverse complement strand
GCGATGTACTCGAAGAAGTCGATGGCCTCCTGGACCTCGCCCCGCCCCTCGGCGATGATCTTTCCCGTTTCCCGGGTGAGGAGCTTGCCCAAGTCGTCCTTCTTCTCCCGAAGAATCTGGGCGGCCTGGAGGACGATCTGTCCCCGCTTGGCGGGGGGCGTGGCCTTCCAACGGGGGAATGCCTCCTGCGCCGCCTCGATGGCCCGCTGCGCGTCCTCCCGACTCCCCTGAGGGAAGGAGGCCAGGACCTCGCCGTTGGCGGGGTTCGTCGTCTCAATCTGCCCCTCGCCCGTGGCGTCGATCCACTCCCCACCGATGAAGATACCGTACTGCTCCGCCATCGTGAGCCCCCCGCCTCGCGAGAGTGGGTTGATGAGCCTCTAGCTCCTCTTAACACTTATCGAGACGCCGTCCCGAAGAGGCAGAATGACGGTTTGCATGTCCGCGTCCTCGGCCAACAGTCGATTGTATTCCCGCACTGCCTTGGTCCAGGAGTCCTTCTCCTTTGGGTCAGCGACCCGCCCGCCCCACAGCACGTTGTCGGTGACGAGGAGCCCACCCGGACGCAGGAGCTTCTTCACCCAAGGGATGACGGCGGGATAGGACTCCTTGTCAATGTCGTTGAAGACGAGTTCGAAGGCTCCGTCCATCTCGGGCAGAAGCGCGAGAGCCTGGCCCAATTGGACCTCGATGATGTCGCTCAGATTCGCCTCCGCTACGTTTCGTCGAGCCCGCTCCGCCATCGCCTCGCGAGCCTCCACGGTGGTCAGTCTGCCCCCCACCCCCATCCCTCGGGCCAGCCAAATGGCGGAATAGCCGACGGCCGTCCCGAGTTCGAGAACACGGCGGGCCCCGATTAAGGAGGCCAGCATCTGCAAGAGGCCGCCTACCCTGGGTCCCACGATGGGAATGTTTTCTGCGTGGGCCTCCGCTTCGAGACGCGTGAGCACCGTATCCCTGTCCGGAAGAAGTCCGTCTAAGTAGTCCCCGATCGCCTCGTACTCCACGACCATGGTCGTTCTACGCTCGTGGCTTGCATAAGGATGCCGCTCGGGGGCCGTTGGCGTGGCCGTTAAGTGCACCCTCGTGACTATCCTTCATTGTGCCCGCGACCCTGTCCAAGGAAGCGCGTAGGACGCGCCTCCATCGAGCCTTGCGGGAGGGCGTGAACCTCTACAACGCGGGCCGCTTCTTCGAGACGCACGAGGTGCTCGAGGACGTCTGGCTGGTGGAGGAAGGAGACGACAAGACCTTCCTGCAGGGCATCATCAAGATCGCCGCCGCCTTCCACCATTTCCGCAAGGGAACCTACAAGGGGATGCGGAGCCTCCTCCAGGGAGGCCGCGAAATGCTGGAGCCATTCCTGCCCGCGCACCGGGGCCTGGAACTGGCCCACTATCTCGCGGAGGTTGAGAAGTGGATTCCCCACGCCGACCGCCTGCTCGCCGGCGAGACCCCGGAGAACCCCGGCCCAATCCCACCGCTCGTGTACCAAGGCTCAGACGACCGCCATCCCGCGGAAGAGTAGGCGTAACGTGGCCTAGTTCTCAGCACGAAGAATGGCCTCCGAGGATTCAAATAGCGAACGGAGCGACCGAACGGTAGCAGGTGGACTGGATTGCCTGACGGCCGCTTCGGCGTGTATCGGGGGGACCTTCCCTTTCCCGTCGAGACGCTACGACACCGCTACGTCGCTCCATTTGGCGGACGATCCGAGGAGCTCGCGGAGGGCGAGGTGGGCATCCATGCCCGAGCCCTCGCGCAGAACACCGAACTCGTGCCCCGCCAGGACAAGGTTCTCATTTCCGTCCTCGGCCCAAATCGCCCACGCCCCCTCTACACGCAGACCCCCTTCGAGGTCGTGGCCCTGGACGCGCGTCGACCGGATGCCCTCCTTAAGTCGTCGCAAGGGGAGGCCGTGCTGCCGAGGGGGCCCTCGTGGGACATCGTCCGAAGGCCTCTCCTAGAGCCCGCCCGCGGGGAACGGCTCATCCTCAACGGGGTGGCCTCCCGCGTCCTTGGGGAGGATCCCGGCAGTCTCCTCGCGCGCGTGTTGCGAGACCACCTAAGCCGGCGGACCGGCCCACCGGAATCCTGAGCCCACTGCTGGCCGTGCCCGACAGCGTCACCTTATACGATGCCGAGGATAGTTCCAGGGTGAAGGTCGGAGTGACGGCCGTCCAAGGGGACGTCGGCGAACACCTGGACGCCGTGGACGCAGCCCTCCGGGACCTCTCTCTGACCGGCGACGCGGTCGCCGTCCGTCGTCCCGAAACCCTGGAGGAGGTCGCGGCCCTCGTCGTGCCCGGAGGGGAGAGCACGACCATCTCGAAATTGCTGGACGAGTTCGGGCTCGCCGAGGGGATGGTCCGGCGGGCGGAGGAGGGGATGCCCCTCCTGGGGACCTGCGCGGGTTGCATCCTCCTGGCGAAGGAGGGGGATTCCCAGGTCACGGCCACGGATACGCGCCTCCTAGGCCTCATGGATATGGCCGTCGATCGGAACGCCTACGGACGGCAGCGGGAGTCCTTCGAGGCGGCCCTCGACTTGGACGGAATCGGGTCCGTTCCAGGTGTGTTCATCCGCGCCCCCGCCATCCGCAAGGTCTGGGGGGCGTGCCGCACCCTAGGTCGCCTCGACGAGGCCATCGTCATGGCACGGCAGGATCACCTAGTCGCCCTGACCTTCCACCCCGAACTCTCCCGGAGCACGGCCGTCCACCGTTACTTTCTCGGGCTCCTCTAAGGAATCAAGGCGAGGCCAAGGACGGAGATGGCCGCGGCCAGGAGGAAGGTAACGGCTGCGTTGATACGAATCGTCGCGAGGCTGGAGCTGATGGCGGTGGTGAGACGGATCGCCGTCTGATGCCCCCAGACCGCCACGTCCTCCAGCAGTCCCGCGTGACCCCCCACGGAGGCTGGGGCCAGAGAGGAGAGGGCCTCCTCGACCGCGACCCGGGACGCTCGGGCTAGGGCCTCGTGGTCCGTTCGCCATCCCACCGGATTGAAGCCCGGCAGGGTGTTGTTGACGATGTGGTTGTCGGTCGTGAGGACCTCCGCCTCGTCCACCAGGTCCTCGAGGCCTCCGAGGAGCTCCTCGCGGAGGTCGGGGACCATGTTGTTGCCGTCGAAGAGGAGGTAGGCCGTCCTCTGGCCATCCAGCTCGACGACGAAGGCCTGGATGCCGCCGGGTCCGAGCCCCCGATCCGGGTCGACCAGGGACATCTCAGAGGCGACGCCCACCCGCAAGCCGTCGCCGACCTGCTCCTTGGCCTTCTCCACGGCCTCGCGTGTGGCCTCGAGGAGGGCGTAGGACTCCGGAGAACCGAAGACCATGGCGCCGCTCCCGGGGGCGATGGAGTTGTGGGCGTCCGCCAGGATGGCACCCCGCACGCCGGCCTCCCGCGCCGCAGCGAGGGCGGCGAACCCCGTGGCGAAGTCAATGTCGTCCGTGGGCTGTGGGGCCCGCGTCGCCAGAAGCAGGGCCATGTCGTCGAAGATCTGACAGCCCACGCTCACGCCTCCGCGCATGACCCGCACAAATCGAGAGGCCCCATCGCGAGGGGCCACCTTGGACAGCGACTCTTGGACCCACGTGGCAAGCTTCGCGGCTTCCTGGGAGGTCGCGGGGTTCTGGTCGTGCGTGGAGGGCCCGTGGGGGACGATGACGTCCGCCTCCATGGCCATCGCATCTCGGAGCTTGGTGGGAAGGTCGCTTCCCCCCAGGCGGCCGTACGGGCCGGGATGGAGGCTGGCCACCACGAGGAGGGCGGGCCTCGTCCCCTCGCGTTCCACCAGAAGGAACCCCGCCGGTACGGTGATCCGGTCGGCGAAACTCGAGAAGAAGGCCTCCATCTCCTGCGTCCCCTCCGCCCCCTTCTCCGTCATGTGGTCGATGGAGTAGCGCATCATGCTGAGCCCGTCGACGCCCGACGCCCGCTCCAGCGGAGTTACGGCCACGAGGGTAAAGACGAGACCGCTCCCGTAGAAGGCCGCGCCTGCCAGGAGTGCGACGAGCCAGTCACCAGGTGTGAGAGTGAAGAAGAGGGGGAGGACCGCGAAACCGAGGAGCGGCTGGATCACGACGGCCGGGAAGGATCGTAAGGGGCTGCTGTGGGAGAGGGACATGATGACCGCCTGGCGGACCCAAAGGGTGCTCGCCCACCCGACCAGAAGGTACCGCACCACGCTCGCGCCCGGGATGAGGACCGCCGCGAAGGCGGCGAGCAGGACGAACCCCAGGCCAAAGACCCCCAGCAGGGCCGCGCGACGAAGGTACATCTTCCCACCCAGGGCCTCGGCGAGGGGTTTTGTCAGGAGGGCGGCGATCGTCACTGGGAGGGCGAACGCGACGAGGCCTAGCACCACGGCCTCCGAGGTCAGAAGGGCTTGGTTGGCGAGGAACCCCGTGAGGAGAGAGATCAGTAGAATCGCTAGAAAGACCCAGGCCGGGTGGGGCGCACGAAAGAGCCGGCTCATCATCGCGGTGGTGGCCTGCTGCTGGGCCTGCTGGGTGGTCCGGGGATGCAAGGCGACCTACGGCCCCTTCACCGCACTGATGATGTCCTTAAGGAAAGCTTTGCCGTT
>JBHIDB010000084.1:0-4614 GCA_046759865.1 Thermoplasmata archaeon | reverse complement strand
GTGACGTAGTTGTCGGGGAGCGAGCCCCCCGCCAGGTCCAGAGAGTAGACGTGGTTCCCTTTGGTGTCCACGCCCCCGATGATGAGTTGGACGAGGTAGGGAGCGAATCGGCGGGCGGAGAGGATGTTCGCGGTCAGGGTTGCTGCGGCCTCCACGGGCATTGGCATCCCCCGCTTCAAGCGGTAAAGCTCCACCTCGGCCGTGATGTAGCGGGTCAGGGATTGGAGATCCCCCACCAACCCGGCCGTCGTGATGGCTAGGTTGTCGTCGAGCCTGAAGACTTTGCGGGTCGTCTTATGGGCAATCAAGGTGCCCGCCGTCGCCCGCTTCTCCGCGGCCATGACCACGCCGTCCTTGCAAACGAGCCCGAGGGTGGTCGTCCCGGACTGCAACTCCGCGTTAGTTCCCGGCATAGTACCCTCACCTGAAAAGGGCCAAAAACTGCGATTGAAGCTAGGATTCGACCGTATATAAGCGTTGTGGGGTCGGTTCTGGGACGGAGAATCAGGCGTCAAGACGCCGCCATTTCTTCCTCGATGAAGGCCCCGACCTGGTCCACGTGGCCCTTGACGCGGACCCGGGGGAAGACCTTCCGGATGGTGCCGTCCCTGTCAATGACGAAGGTCGTGCGGACGATGCCCCAGTACTCCCGGCCATACTGCTTCTTCAGCTGCCACACCCCGTAGGCCTCCGATACGGCGTGGTCCGTGTCCGCCAGGAGGGGGAATGGGAGGGCGTGCTTGTCCCGGAACTTCTCGTGGGACGCGATGTCGTCGTCGCTGACGCCCAGGACATCCGTGTTCGCGGTCCGCAGGCGCACCAAGTTGTCGCGGAAATCGCAGGCCTGCTGCGTACAGCCTGGGGTGGCATCGCGGACGTAGAAGTAGAGGATGATGTTCTTGCCTCGGAGATCGTGGAGGGAGATCTCGCCTCCTTCGGAAGACGGGAGCGTAAAGTCAGGGGCAGGCTGGCCTTCCGCAGGCAACTCGTCGGCCATAGCCCGTGCACACAAGCAGCACCACTTCAACCTTTCCCGCGCGGTGTCGGGTAAGTCAAACTATCACTTTCGGCCACCCCCTGGACAAACCGTTACGGCCCGTCGTTACGTGACTTTGGTCATGGAAACGATGGAAACGATTGAAAGAGAAGACGCGAGGAAGAGGGTCATCGTATCCTACGACGTGGACGGGGCCAGGCGCTCACTTCGATCCAAGGTCTATCGGATGGTCTTCGGCTACAAGACGACGAAGGGGACGGGGACGACGAGGAAGGTATACCGATACACTGGGTTTGCGGATCAGCCTGGATTCCAGCACTTGGGGCAGTCGGTCATCGCACTTCGACCGCGAGATGCGGAACGACTCCGCTCACAGCTCGGGGAGTTAGGTATCAAGAACACAGGAACACCCGTGCTCTTCCTCGAGTGATTCGACGGGCCGTGAATTGTCACGGGTCCTTGGGTTCCTTGGTCAACGATTGCCCATCCTCGTTTCGCAAGCCCTCCGGGGTCCAAGGCCAGGATCGTTGTATGATGAAACGGAGGGGTGTTGGCCGCTTACTGAGGTCTTCCATGACTTGCTCCTCCATGGCAGCCAGAGACACCGACTTCCCCGGCCAATATTTAAATATTGTGCGTTCCCTAAAAACGCGGGCTTATGGCGGAAGTTGAGATTGTCACTCGCTGTCCCGAATGCAACAGCCCCCACCTCGTACGGGACTACGAACGGGCCGAGGTGATCTGCGAGGATTGCGGGCTCGTCCTGGATGAGCAGCTCATTGATGAGGGTCCCGAATGGCGGGCCTTCGACTCCGAGCAGCGGGAGGCTCGGGAGCGGGCGGGTCCCCCTTCCACCATCATGAGTCATGACAAGGGCCTCTCCACGCAAATCGGTTGGCGGAACAAGGACGCGTACGGGCGGACAATCCCCCATCGTTCCCGCGCCCAGATCTACCGTCTCCGGAAGTGGCAGCACCGCATCCGAACCTCGCGGTCGGGGGAGCGAAGCCTGGCCCAGGGATTGACGGAAATCAACACCATGGCCTCCAAGATGGGGCTGCCCCGCCACGTCCGGGAGAGCGCCGCCGTGCTGTATCGGAAGGCCTCCACCAAGAACCTCGTCCGTGGACGGAGCATCGATGAGGTCGTGGCGGCCACCCTCTACGCCGCCTGCCGGCAGTGTGGGGTCCCGCGCACCCTCGACGAGATTGCGGACAAGTCCGCGGTGGAGCGCAAGAGCATCGGGCGGACCTACCGAACCCTGACCCGGGCGCTCGGGCTGAAGCTGCTGCCCCAGTCTCCCCGGGACTACATTCCTCGATTCTGCAACAAGCTCGGCCTGGACATGGAGGTCCAGCGCAAGGCCCTGGAAATCCTCGACGCCGTCGAGCGGGAGGAGCTCGCTTCGGGCGTAGCCCCCTCCGGCGTCGCCGCGGCCACCATCTACATCGCCGCCATGCTGAACGGGCGGCCCTGCACCCAAAAGGACGTGGCGGAGGTCGCCGGTGTCACCGAGGTGACGATTCGGAATCGGTATAAGGCGATCTCGGAAGCCCTTGGGTACGAGGTCCACCGCTAAGGCCTTCGGTAAGGTTTTATCGGCTTCGCGACTTGCGAAAAGTGGGTCCCATGGCCGAATCCATCAAGGAGGGCAACCTGGTCTACCTCGAGTACGACGGGTGGATCGAGAGCCCCGCCGGCGACCCACAGCTCTTCGATACGACCGACGAGGAGCGAGCCAAGGAGAACGATCTCTTCGACGAGAAGCGGAACTACGGGGAGCTTCCTGTCGTCGTGGGCGGAGGGCGCCTCATGGAAGGCTTGGACCAGGCGATCCTCGCCGCCAAGGTTGGGGAGGAGGAGGAGGTCGTCATTCCTCCGGACAAGGGCATGGGCGAGCGAGACCCGAAACTCCTGGAGCTCTTCCCGCTACGTGAATTTCATCGTCAGGAGATCGACCCGCAGCCCGGGATGGAGGTACACATCCGCAATCGCACGGGAACGGTGACGGCGGTCACGGCCGGACGCGTCCGGGTGGACTTCAACAACCCCCTAGCGGGTCGAACCCTCCGATACAAGTTCAAGGTCTTGAAGAAGGTGAAGGCGGCGAAGGCGAAGGTGAAGGCCATCATCGAGATGGATTACGGGTCCTCCGACGACTTCAAGATCAGGGTGGAGAAAGGGAAGGCCGCCATCACCCTCCCCGACACCAGCAAGGTCGACGAGGCGTGGTTCGTCAACAAGTTCCGGGTGGTCAGCGACCTGCGCGAACACGCCGGGTTGAAGACCATTCAGTTCGTGGAAGATTACACGACTCCGAAGGAAGAGGCGCCTACGGAGGAAGAGGCCGAGAAGGCCTGAGGCGTGCCTCTACAATCTCAAGGGCCACCTCCCGAGGACTCTGCCCTTCCTTGATGGATTGATTCACCACCGCCGTCGTGGCGCCCACAATTCGACGGAAGATCTCCCGGAGTAGACTCCCCTGCTCTCGCCACTCCTGAGTGAGCAACAGGCCGTAGGCGGCTGCAGCGCCGCCATTGACCAGGAAATCGGGGAGGACGAAGACACCACGGCGCTGGAGCTCGGTTTCGACATCCTCTTGGACGGGGATGTTGGCCGCTTCCACGATCATCTTAGCCTTGACCTGGCCAACGTTCTCACGATTGATAGCGTCGGGAATGGATGCAGGAACGAGGAGGTCCGATTCCCACTCCATCCACGCCTCCCTCGGAGCCTCCTCCGTCCCAGTCCGGAGGTGGGATCGGCCCAAGGTCCCGGGCTGGCTTCCCCTCAGCGACGTCACCTCGAGGCCGTCCGGATGCCGGAGGCACCCATCTGCGTCGGCGACGCAAAGAACGCGAGCTCCTCGGCGCGCCATCTCCTCTGCAACTGTGCGCCCGACACTCCCATAGCCTTGGATCGAAACAGTCGGGAGTTCCCCGGAGGGATGCAACCGTTCCCAGGCTGCCAGTGCGGCGCGGGTTACCGCGAGCCCGGTACTCTCCTCGCCAAGCTCTTTGAGGAATTGGGCGAAAACAGAACGAGGCGTGGGATGGAACCCCAACTCCCGGAGCCGGTCAGCGGGCAGCCGGTAGGGATCCTGCCCCACGGCCTTATAGAAGGCAGAGATGTCCCGAGAGTTCGTTCCTAAGTCGGGACCTGTCACGACCCGATTCCGCATGACTCCGCGAGCGGCCCGCCCAAAGGCTCGGAGGGCCGCCTTCTTTCTGGCCTTCCCAGGATTCCCCTGGATTCCCAGCTTCGCGCCGTCGAAGGGGAGGTCCAAGATCGCCCATTTACGGGTCATCGTGAGGGCGAGGCGCTCCAGCTCTTCCGCGGTGACGTTTGGTGAGAACCGGAGTCCCCCTGCGCCGAGGCCGTGCCCCCACCGGTCTAGAACGACGAAGGCTTCGAGCCCGTGTGCGTCGAAGGTCCAGGAGCGGATGGAGCCCATCGAAGTTGCAAGGGATTGGCGGCTTATTACGCTCGCCCCGCTCGCCTTCGCAGCATTAAATATCCGTCGCGTCACTCAACGACCGGGACGCGTGGCCTAGTCTGGATATGGCACCGGCCTCCTAAGCCGGCGGTCGAGGGTTCGAATCCCTCCGCGTCCGCTA
>JBHIDB010000083.1:0-4722 GCA_046759865.1 Thermoplasmata archaeon | reverse complement strand
GTTGCGCAGAATCCGCGTTTCCGCCTTCCGCAGGTGCTCGCTAAAGGTGGAGGGGGAGAGACCGGCTCCCTGGGCGAGATTCTCGACCTTCGTCTCGCTCGGGAGGGAGTAGTACCCGTGCTCCAGGCCCAGGTTGATCGCAGAGATCTGGCGATCGGTCAGCTCGGCGAAGACATCCGAGGCGGGCATGAGCATCATCTGTTCCATCTTTGAGTTCTCGATGGGACGGAGGGACTTGATGTCCACCTCACCCAGTTCGCGGAGTCCCTTGAAGAGCTCCCGCATGGCGACCTCGTCCCAGGTAATGACCCGCCACGACTCCCAGCCATTTTCGTACACAATCGGGGGAATCTCCCAAGCCCAGACCTCATCGACCACGTGGGAGATGGATTTCGCCACGATGCACGCGCACCCTCGGGTAATCATGAGCGTTCCGTCTTTGGTCTTCGAACTCTGGCGCATGCTGAACACCTCGTCGACCCACCCTTCGAAGGCCTTCACCTGATCCTCGGGGCCCGTGACCTGAAAGATGTCGCGATTGTTGAGACACCAATGGACGATTCGCACTTTCGGGTGCTCGCGGGACGCGTTACCGACCACACAGTCGTGTCGCGCGAGGAAGGTCGCGGCGTACATACGCTCTTCAGTCTGGGGAATGGCTTCTTCTTCCAACCGGCTACCTCCGGCCCAGTTGATATCCAGTGAGTCTAGAACGGGGGTATTAACCTTTCACCCGTCGTACAACGGCTTCCGACGCCGGCTCAAACGGCATGGTCCCCCCATGCCATCGTCGTGTTAGGTGAGCAAGATGTGGGCATGGGACCCGAGTAAGGAATGGAAGGTACGCGGACGAAACGAGACGGAACTTGCCCGCTACTTCAAGCTGGAACACGGAGAGGCCGAGGTAGATCGGCTCCTCGCGGAGGCGCACCACGCCGTGCGTCGTTCGTTCCCCGGTCGCTTCTTGGCGCGGTTGCGCCCGCGTGCCGGGAAGCAGCGCGAAAACGGCAGGCGGAACTCCGGCGTTCAAGGCCACCCACAGGGGGCTCGTCTTTGAAGGCCGTCACCCCCAAACAGCCGCCCGTGGAGTGTCGGCACGCTGAGTGGGAACCTATGGGAAGCGGAGGCAACGCCACTTACCTTAGGTGCCGCACTTGCGGAGGGATTGTCGTTAGCCAGGGCGGTCGACTCTGGGGCTTCTCCCCGAGGCAGCCTCAGGGAATCTGAGCAAGCCGGTACCCCTCACTCCGCGGGTCCTTGGACGAGGCCTGTACCGATCATGCTGTCTCGGGTGACGAGTCTGGACAGCTCCTCCTCACTCAGGGTCTCCATCCCCGGAGGACGGCTGGGTACGACCAAGTACCGGACATCGGCCGTGCTGTCGTAGACCCGAACCTCCACGTCGGCGCCCAAGCTCACCCCGAACTCTTCGAGCACGGCCCTCGGCTCACGCACGACGCGAGCGCGGTAATTCAGGTTCTTGTACCACTCCGGGGCCGGGCCGAGCACGGCGGAGGGGTAGCACGAGCAGAGGGTACATACGACCACATTGTGGGTCCGGGAGGTGTTCTCAAGAGCCACGAGGCGCTCGGGCAGGTCGTCCGTGATCCCCAGGTCGGCGAACGCTTCCTTGGCGTCCGCAAACAGGCGCGCTCGGAACGCGGGATCGACCCAGGCCTTCGCAACAGCGCGGGCTCCAATGGCTGGCGACCACTCGGCCATCTCCGCCATTGAGCGATGCAGCTCTTCTTCCGTCAGGACCCCCTTGTCGACGAGCAGGGATATCAGGTGTCGCGCACGCTCCGCCCCCTGTGGCCCGACGCTCATCCGTCTGCCTCTGAGATGAAGTCGAGCCAGTGTTCGTACAGATCCACGAGGACCCGATTCCCGGCGAGGGAGTCGTCGCCCCAAACGCGGTCCATGGGGAAACTCACGAGGTAGAGGGTCCGTTCGGGCAAGCCGTTGCCGCCATGGGCCAGGGATTCTGGGTTCAGGAACGTGCCATGGATAGCCTCGACCAGACCGACTTTCCCCTGGATGTACGCGGGCGTCCGGAAGTGTCCGGGGGGAGAACCGACCCGGACGTGAACCCGATCCCCCCTCTTGAATCGCGGCAAGGCTCAGTCCTCCTCCCACTGCCGCTCCAGCTCTTCTCGGGTGAAGACACCCCTTTCGATGAGGACCATCTCGAGAGACCTGACCCAGCGCTCGAAGTACCCTAGATTCTCGTAGTCATCCCGATCCAGACTCTCGATGCCCCGGCGGAGCTCATCGGTTGCAACGAGTCCCTTCGAGGCCTTCAGGACGCGGTAAAGCGCGCGGACCTCCTGCTCCCAGGGGGCGAGTTCGTACTCCGATCGGTCGATGAGACCTGCATCCGGCCAACCTCCCCGGTCGTGTACGCGTCGCATGCCCGACCCCCGCCCGGCCGGCCAAAGGTCGCGTCGGGATATGTTCCTTGTGCCGGTAGATCCCGACTCACTGGCTCAGATCAGCTTGCCGTTGGCTACGACCTCGGTCCTGTCCAACTCTACAGTTGCGCCGAGGATGCTACCGGAGTGCTCGAAGGTCGATTCGTTGGCGCCGTCCAGATACTTGTTGCCCCCGATCCCGATGCTGACGGATCCCGCGAGGAACCAATCTGTCAGATTCAAGTCCAGGGGTCTTCCTCGGGGGTTCAGACCGATGGAGAGAGACCCAACGCGGTCCTTGTCGCCCGTGGCGGATCCGTAGAACCTGTCCCAGATGTCCTGGTTGGCGCCGACCGAGTAACTCTGCATCTGTCCACCCTTGAACTCCCACTGGACGTTGGTGAGCACCTTGCCCCACAGAGCCAGCCGGTCGAAGACGACGCGCCCGTTGGCAGTGGTTTCCCGGGGTGCGATGGAGATGCTCCCCGCGGGCAGACTCGCCCAGAGGGATCCCTTCTTGATGTCCTGGGCGTCGACGATCCCGTCTGCCAGAAGGGCCTTCCTGCCGGCCACCTCAAAGCGAACATCGGTTCCGTTTTTCGCGGTTACTCGGGCCTCCGTGGAGTCCTCGAGCTGCGCCACCAAGTGGTTGCCGCGCTTCGCGATGTCCGAAAGGTCCGTCTCCAGGGCCTCGTGGACGGACGCGGACCAAGCGTCGAAGTCGATGCCGTACGTTTCGGCCCTTTGCGGCGTGACTTGGCCGAGCTGGATGTCAGTCCCCCGGATCTTGCGCTCGAGCATCTTTTCGCTAAAGGGCTTCTGTGCCTCTCCCAGGGCGGCCATCCTCTCCGGCGGCATCTCGTCGAAGATCGCGGGGTCCTCGGGTCCGTCGAGGAAGGTGATGGCATCTAGGTTCTCGTAGGCCTGCAGCAAAAGGGGCGATGACCGCTTGATGTACTCCTCCGGGACCTCAGAGAGGTACCTGCGGTACATCTCGTCCGTGAAGAGGTCGAGGTGCGCTTCCGCTCCGACCTTTGCTGCCTCCACATACAAAGCCTCCGCGAGGGGGATGGTATGCTGGAACGTGGAGATGATGTACTCTTCTCCCTCCCGGAGCCCCAACGCCTTGGTGACCACCTGTTGCGCGAGCCGCTGTTCGAATGTTCCCAAACTCTTTGCCTCCTTCGTTAAGATTCAGATGGTCGCCCCTCGATGGACCGAGAAACGCGATCTCCTCCCCCGGAGAGACGACTCCCGGGGACCACGCACACCGGGCTATTTGAGGGTATCGAAATCTGTTCGGCCTCGGGCGCCCGGAGACCCCTTTGGGGTCCCTCTTAATACGGGTTCGTCCTCCTTTATGTGGGTGAAACCATGACGGCGCCCCCATCCAGTCGTGTTGTCCCACGGAGGGTCGAACTCGACCCTGTCTGCGTCATTCATGAAGGCGAGGAGGAGTATTGCATCTACCCTCTCGACCGCGTCATGACGGTTCTGGGGAAGAAGTGGACGCTGTTCGTCATCGCCGTGTTGGGGAACCGTGACCGAACGCGGTTTAACGAACTCCTCGCCGACCTGCGGTTCATCAGCTCTCGCACGCTAACGGATCGGCTGAAGGAACTTGTCGCCCTCCGACTCGTGGATCGTACCGAGTCCCCACGGGCGTCGCCGAGGGTGGATTACCACCTCACATCCCACGGTCAGGACTTGCGCCGCCGCCTCATCCCGCTGCTTGATTGGGCCATCGGCTTCGAGACAGGAGTTAGCCGCTCAGTCCCTGCTCCGGCTTAGCAGTCGAACCCCACAAAGGCAAAAACCTGGAGCGTCATCTGCGCCGCATGGAAGGCGTGATCATTCACCGGGATGCGCCCATCTCCCTCCATCCTTTCACCGAGTTCTTCGAGGGGTTCGAGAAGGTGGGAGCCGTGGTCGGCATTTTCGGCTCCCAGACCGAGGATACCCTGGCGAATCTGAAAGTGGAGTTCTTTTCATCCCGATGGGGGTACATGGCCGTGAACGATCGGGATGGCCACATCCTGGTTAGCGCCCACTACCTCAGGGAGGGAGACGAGCGCGACATCTACCTCGATGTCGTCCACGAGCTGGTCCACGTCCGACAGTGGCAGGAAGGGAAGGAGCTGTTCCCGGAGGGCATCGGGTATCACGACCGTCCGACGGAGATCGATGCGTACCGGGTGGCCGTCAAAGAGGGTCGACGCATCGGACTGACGGAGGCGGAGCTTCGGGAGTACCTGCGGGTTCCGTGGATGGACGACGAGGGCCACGCGAAACTCCTCACCAACCTCGGCCT
>JBHIDB010000082.1:0-4764 GCA_046759865.1 Thermoplasmata archaeon | reverse complement strand
CGATTTTGATCGCAGGGGAGACCCGTGGTGGACCACGAGACTGGGCCTTGACTTTGCGACCCTCGGGCGCTGGATTGACGGTGAGTGGCTCGGTGGAAGATCGTTCAAGCTAGAATCTGGCACCCAGTACAACGTGACCATGGTCATCCGAGCCATCCAGCCCACCTCGCGGCATCTCCACGTCGGGATGTCCGTAAGCGACGTCGGGAACATCCCCGCTGCCCCAACGGTGGACCCCATTCCCCCGAACGGTCCTGTGATCTACGCCGTCTTCACGGAGGCCACGGGGGCTGTCATCGAGCCCCTGGACGGGATCAACGTGGGAGACGTGGCCGAGTTCCCCGATGGCAATTTCATACTCTTGGAGACGTGGCCCTGGGCCACGGTGGGCGTTATTGCCCAGATCCTTATCGGGCTCGTCGTCATCGCGGTGATGTTCTGGTACGGCAAGCGTTTGGCGAAGCAAGGAGGCGGATAATATGGCAAACAGAGAGATGAGTGTCATCCCACTGGGTTACATCGCGTGGCTCTTTGCCGTGACGGGCGCCGTGATCGCCAGCTTGCCGCAGTGGTTCATCGTGGCCCTCAACCAGCCGGCTGTAAACGCCGTCCTCATCGGGATGCCCATCCTCGCCATCGGCGCGATCTTGCTGGTCGTCGCCTGGTGGCCGGAACGGAGGCGTCGGTACCCCGCGGTCCTGGAGAACACGATGACGCCGATCCCCGACTACTACCTCGAGTATGAGGAGCCATAGGCTACGCGCCCGTCTAGGTCGACAGTGTTCCGCTCAAGGCTGATTCCGGTGGAGAGTGGATAACCTGATCTCGGAACGTAGGGTCGTCATCGCGTTAGGGGCCATCGTCGCGCTGATCATCGTCGGCCTCATCCAGTTTCAGCAGGTCTTGGCCTCCGTCTATCTCTACCTCGGATTCGCTTCGGCCACGCTGGGGGAAATCATGCTGGCCGGGCTGCCGCCTGAGATCTGGGACCCCCGTAACCTCTACATGTGGGGCATCGTAGCGCTGAACATCTTGCTCGTCTCGCTATTCCTGGTTCTCGTTCCGTTGAGAGTCAGAGGATCATGGAGATCTCACGGAGCCTACATGGGCTTCTTCGTCTCCCTGTTTACCGAGATGTTTGGTTTCCCCTTGACCATCTTCCTCTTTGCGAGCCTCGGCAACGTCCTTTTCGAGCCCCTGTTCGTCGGGTACGTGTTCGCGTACGGCCAACTGATCGGTTCGCCGATCGTGGTGGCCGGTCTGATCTTCCTCATCAAGGGCTGGAGCGCGATTTCCTTTCATAGGGAGGAGGTCTTGGTCACCGGACGCATCTACAGGCTGGTGAGGCATCCCCAGTACCTCGGCCTGATCCTGATCACCCTCGGGAGTTTCATCGTGTGGCCCACGATCCCCACGGCCGTCATGTGGCCCATCCTCGTGGTCCTGTACTACAGGCAGGCGAAGAAGGAGGAGGCGTTCCTTTTGGAGAAGTATGGCGAAGCGTTCGTGGAATACGAGCGGAGGGTGCCGGGCTTCCTGCCGAGGCTACGCAGGCGGCCTGGGCCGAGCGGACGGCCGAGTCCCTAGACGGGTCCGCCCGAGACGCCCAGCTTCCAAGGCGCTCCCTACGGGAGGAGCACGCCCCTGCCCTCGATCGTCCCCTCTCTCAGCTGGTCGAGGACGTCGTTGACCTCGTCGAGCTTGACCTTCTGGGTGAGCACCTTCACCTTCCCCTGGCGCGTGAGTTCGATGAGCTCCCGCAGTTCGTCCCAGCTCCCCACGAGGCTCCCGATGATGGACTGCTCCCCGAAGATCACGTCGATGGCCTTCGGGCCCACCGATCCGCCGTAGCCTACGACGACCATGCTGCCCCCCGTTCGAAGCATCCTCATGCCGTTGGCCAACGTCTCATCGTTGCCCACGAAGTCTATGACCACGTCCGCCCCTTTGTCGGCGGTGATCCCCATGACCTGTTTCACGGGATCCTTGCGGGCGTCGACGGCGTGGTGGGCACCGAACTTCTCGGCGAGGCGCAACTTGGCCTCCGCGATGTCCAGGCCGGTGACTATCGTATTCGTCATGCTCCGAAGGAGTTGGAGGCCGATGTGACCCAATCCCCCAATCCCCTGGACCACGACGTGGCTTCCTGCGGTCGTCATTCTCGCGGTCTTCTTCACCGCGCGGATGGCGGTCAACCCCGCATCGGCCAGGGGGGCAACTTCCTCGGGCACGAGACCGTCGAGCCCCACAAGGGACCTCTCGGAGGTCACGAGATACTCCGCGAAACCGCCGTCCGCCGTGATGCCCGGAAACACCAAGTTCTCGCAGTGCATTTCCTGGCCAATCCTGCAAGCCCGACAGAGGCCGTCCGTGATGACGGGGTGCAGGATCACCTTCTCTCCTTCCTCGAACGCCGTCACGCCCTCACCGACTTCCTCAATCACGCCGGCGTTCTCGTGCCCTACCGTGTAGGGGAGCGAGACGTCCACCTTCTCACGCCACACGCCCTCCACGATGTGCAGGTCCGTGTGACACACCCCGGCCCCCGTGATGCGTACCAGAACGTCGGTGGGATTCTTCAAGCGCGGGACATCGACGTCCACGACCTTGAGCGGTTCGTCGTAGGCGAAGAGCCGGGCAGCCTTCATGTCACACGTAATCGCGCTGAGTCTAATTAGGGTTGCGGATGAGCGCTTGCGGGGCGCGTCCTCGATCGTCCCACGTACAATGAGGACCTCCTGGGTTTCAGAAGGACTTTGAGATGGGAAAATACCTTGCGCGAGACCCCGGGGCCGTCGCCGGCGACGAGCTTAGGCGCTCTCCGTCCTCGCCTCCAAGGGGAAGAGCTTGCCCGAGACCCATCCGCCAATCCCACCCACAATCAAGCCGAGGAGGCCCGCGATGACCCCGACGATGATCAACGCGAGCGCTACACTCCGAACCAGACCCTGTCCGAGCCCGACCGCCAGGCCCTCGAGAACGCTCGGAAGGCCAGGCACGACGTCGGCGACCGGACCCAGGAGGGCGCCTGCGAAGAGGAGGATGCTGGCGAGAAGGAGGGGGAGGAACAGGAGGAGGAAGCCGATGGTGGCTCCGCGTGTCGCCATACGGCTGATGAAGCCCCCCGCGAAAATGGCCCCGAGGCCAATGAGTGCGGCCTGGAAGAGGGGATGTTGGGCGGGGAAGAGATAAAAGGCGATGTATAGAATGCTCAGGGCCGCCGCGAAGCCTAGGAGCGCGTAGATCCACCCGCCGGGCTTGGGCCCGAGGTACCCTGGGCGAAGGTAACTCATGGCGTGTCACTGAGGCGATGGCCTCTATATCAAGATATTCCCCACGTTATCGGCGACGAGTTTCTGTTCGCGTGGAGGTGAGGAGCCCGAGGAAAGGGTTCTAAGATGGAAGACTAATCTTGCGCGAGATCCCAGGGGCCGTCCCCCCTGGGCTGCGATATGGCTAAATACGCGCCAATTCCCTCACGGGCATCCCCGGGAACTGGTCCTCGTCATCGTCACGCGTTGCCTTGCTATGGCCTTCGGGCGGCTCCCGGACTGGGGGAACGACACGGCATGGGCGGGAGTATGAAAGGCCTGATGATGGACTTTCAGCTGACCCTACCCCCTCTCCTGAAGCGGGCGGGAACGTACTTCGGGCCGGTTGAAATCGCTAGCAGGTTGCCGGACAAGTCCTATCACCGGTACACCTACCGGGACTTCTACGACAGGGCCCTTCGACTGGCCGCCGCCCTGACCAAGGCGGGCGTACGGCGAGGAGAACGGGTGGCCACCTTGATGTGGAACCACTACGCTCACCTGGAGGCCTACTTTGGCATCCCCTCGGCCGGCTTCGTAGTCCACACCCTCAACCTACGGCTGCATCCCTCGGAGATCGCCTACATCGTCGACCACGCGGAGGACCGGGTCCTCATCGTGGATGATGTCCTTCTTCCGCTGTTCGACCAGATCAAAGATGAGGTTGAGCTGGAAGAACTCCTTGTGGTCCCCCTGACGGGGAAGCCCGTGCCGGACGGGTACACGAGCTACGAGGAGTTCATAGGGCAAGAGGACGGGGAGTTCGTGTTCCCCGAGCTGCGGGAGGACGACGCCGCCGGCATGTGCTACACATCCGGGACGACCGGGCGGCCGAAGGGGGTGCTCTACTCCCATCGAGCCATCGTTCTCCACTCCTTCGCCTCCGCCATGGCCGTCACCCTTGGCCTGGGGCAAAACGACGTAATCTGCCCGGTGGTCCCCATGTTCCACGCCAACGCCTGGGGGATCCCCTTCACTGCGACGATGATCGGGGCCCAGCAAGTCTTCCCCGGCCCCCACTTGGACCCCGTGAGCCTGCTGCAGCTCCTCTCCCATGAGCGGGTTACCCTCAGCGCGGGCGTCCCGACGCTGTGGATTGGGATGCTGAACGAGCTAGACAAGGACGCAGGCCGGTGGGACCTGTCCTCGCTGCATACGCTCGTGGTGGGAGGCTCCGCGGCGCCCGAGGCCCTCGTCCGGGGCTTCGACCGGCACGGTATCAAGCTTCTGCACGCGTGGGGCATGACGGAGATGGCGCCCCTCGGGACGGTGTCGCACCTGAAGAGTTACCTGCAGGACCTGTCCGAGGAGGAGAAGTACGAATACCGGATCAAGCAAGGCCTTCCAGTCCCCTTCGTGGAGGCGCGCGTCAGGACTGTCGAGGAGGGGAGGGAGGTGCCCTGGGACGGCCAGACCATGGGCGAGCTCCAGGTCAGGGGGCCGTGGATTGCGG
>JBHIDB010000081.1:0-4841 GCA_046759865.1 Thermoplasmata archaeon | reverse complement strand
CCCGCCCTCGGAGCGAGCTGAGCTGGCGGGCCACCACGCCGAGGTACCCGAAGAGGACCAGGACCAGGGCCAGGGTCGGGATCCCCGAGAACACGCCGTTGCCCGAGGCGATGGACAGTTCGGCTCCCACCACGGCGCCGGCGACCGCCATGAACACGACGTCTCGGATCAGACGCCTCGGCCGGAAGAGGAACCATCGGGCAATGGACGGCCTCCGCGATTCCCGGAGGAGATGGATTTGGAGGGGAACCAGCCCGACCAGCAGGCCGATGTGGGCGGCCAGGAAGGAGACGCCGAGGGCTCCGAGCTCGTGGAGCCGGAGGTACCCCATGAGGAGACTCGCCACCACCGACCAGGCCGCGATGAAGGCGAACACCCGAAGGAAGGGGTTCGGGTCGGCCGTCGCTTGGGCGATGCCATGCCCCTTCTTCTCCCGATCCAAGAGGAGGCGATTCAGGAGGCCCCAGAAGACGTGCGTGGCCGTAAAGCCAGCCACGAAGAGGACCACCACGATGACGGCCGCCGAGGAGAAGCCCAGGAAGGCGAGAAGGACGGTAAGGAGGGCCCACATGGCCAGCCATTGGGGCCGGTCCAGCTCGGAGATTCGCGAAGCAACGGGAGGGAGGCCTGCGTACAGGAGGGCCGCGAGGGAGAGGCCGAACCCCATCAACGCCGGCAATGCCGCCAAGGCCCCCATGGCGGTTCCTGCGAGGATGACGGCCACGGAGAAGTTGACGAGCCCGGCAAACAGGAGGGCACGAGTCGGACCAAACGCCCATAGCGAGTCCAGCCACGAGCGGTAGGCTGCACGGAGCGCTCCAGCGTATCGTCTGACGTCGAGTCTCGGGAGCAGACTCCCGATCCACCCCCGAATTCCCTCTCCTTGCTCGGCACTCAGATCGCGAACGGGGCTGTCCACCTGCGGGGCGGGAACCTCTGTTTCCGCAGAGACCTGATTCAATTGCCGAGGTGCCTGGCTCACCGAGAGAAACCTCGGATCGGGCGTCTGCTTCTCCTATGCCTTTAGCCTTACGCGCCCGTTTCCCACGGTGAGAATCGAGGAGCTCAACGGTTTGAACTCGTGTCAGCGCGCGAGGAGAGGGTTTCCCGCCCGCCGAAGTGGGGTCGGAGAACCTTGGGAAGGGTCACGCTCCCGTCCTCGTTCTGGTAGTGTTCCAAGATCGCCACCAGGGCCCGGGAGGTCGCAATGGCCGTGCTGTTCAGCGTGTGGACGAGGCGCTTCGCACCGCCCCGTTTTCCGACCTTGATGTTCAACCGCCGGGCCTGGTAATCCGTGGCGTTGGAGCAGGAGACCACCTCGACGTATTTCCCTTGGCGCGGGGACCACGTCTCCAGGTCGTACTTCTTGGCCGCCACCGTGCCGATGTCCCCCGTGGACACGTTCACGACCCGATGGGGAATCTCCAGTTGCTGGAAGATCGCCTCCGCGTTCCCGATGAGCTCGTCGTGGTACTGCCGCGAGTCCTCCGGTGGGGCGAAGATGAACTGCTCCACCTTGTTGAACTGGTGCATCCGGAAGAGGCCCTTCGTGTCCACCCCGTGGGCCCCGATCTCCTTCCGGAAGTTCGTGGAGATGCCCGCGTAGCGAAGGGGGAAGTCCTCCTCCGCCAACACCTCGTCCATGTGCATGGCGGCGATGGGGTGCTCCGACGTCGCGATGAGGTAGAGGTCCTCGTCCTCCGCCTTGTACATCACGTTCGCGAAGTCGGCCAAGTCCACGACCCCCTCATAGGGCCGGCGGCGGAGCAGGAACGGCGGGAGGACGGGGACGTATCCGCGCTCCATCACAAAGTCCAGGGCGAACTTCTGCAGGGCGAGATCGAGGAGCACCAAGTCCCCCTTCAGGAACACGAACCCGGCTCCGGACACCTTCCGGCCCCGCTCGAAGTCGCCCCAGTCGGCGGTTTCCAGGAGTTCCCCGTGGGCGCGAAGCTCGAAGTCGACCCCCCGGGGCTCCCCCCATCGTCGGAGCTCCACGTTCTCCGTATCGTCCTTGCCAATGGGTACGTCAGGGTCTAGGATGTTGGGGAGCCGCATCAGGGCGGCGTCGATGGAGGAGCGGACGGAGTCGAGGTACGACTCGAGGTTCTCGATCTGCCCGCCCAGGTCCGAGGCCTGCTGGGTGAGGTCGGAGAGGTCCTCCCCGGCCCGCTGTGCGGCCGCAACCCGCTTCGACAGGTCGTTACGTCGATGCCGGAGTTCGTTGACCTTCGTGTTGTTCTCCCGCCAAGCACGGTCCCAGCCGATGAGCTCGTCGAGGCGGGCCAGGTTCTCCTCATCCCCCCGCTTCTGCAGGTCGGCCCTGACGACCTCGGGGTGTTCCCGGATGAGGTTGATGTCCAGCATCCGGCGTCGAGAGCCGACCTGGCGCTATAAAGACTTGGCGCGATGGGTCCAGTCGCCAAAGCCTTATGGGACGCCGGAGAAATCGGGGCCAGGCGAGGCACCTGACAGGCATCGTGTGGCGGCCGGATGACGCTTTCGTGAAGGAAGCCAACATCACCCGCTTCATGGCGAAGAGTGGCCTGGCGACCCACGACGAGTTGCTCCGGAGGAGCGTCCAGGACAACGAGTGGTTCTGGGAGGCAGCCCTAGAGGATTTGGGGATCGAATGGTACGAGCCCCCGGACCGGATCCTCGATCTGAGCGATGGCAAACCATGGGCCCGCTGGTTTCCTGGGGGGAAGATCAACCTCGCCCACAACGGCTTGGACCGGCACGCGGAGGGGGACGCTAGGGATCGCGTGGCGTGTATCTGGGAGAGCGATGAGGGCGAGAGTCGACGGACAACGTACGGGGAGCACTACGAAGAAGCGAACCGGCTGGCCCACGCCATGGTCTCCTCCGGCGTGAAGCCGGGCGACACCGTCGGGGTGTACATGCCCATGGTGCCGGAGGTCATCAGCCTCCTGTTCGCCTGCTGGAAGGTGGGCGCCATCGCCGTTCCCATCTTCAGCGGGTTTGCGGCAAAGGCCACGTCCGCCCGTCTCGTGGACGCCGGTGCGAAGCTGCTCTTCACCGCCGATGGGTACACCCGCCGGGGCAAGACCATCCCGCTGAAGGAGGAGGCGGACGGGGCCGCGGATCTGGCCCCCAACGTCGAGCGGGTCATCGTGCTCGAGCGACTCGGTCGTTCGGCCCCTTGGAACGAGGAACGCGATGTGAGGTGGTCGGACTTCGTACGAGACCAGCCGGCGGAGTTTGAGACCCGACACCTGGACAGCGAGCACTACGCCATGATCATGTACACGAGCGGGACCACCGGCCGGCCCAAGGGGGCCGTTCACACCCACATCGGCGCGTTGGCCCAGGCCACCAAGGAGATCGGTTACGGCTTCGACCTAAAGCCGGAGGACGTCTTCTTCTGGGTCACGGACATCGGCTGGATGATGGGGCCCTGGATGATCGTCGGGGTCGCCACCCTCGGAGGAACGATGGTCATGATGGAAGGGACGGTGGACTACCCGGAGCCCGACCGCCTCTGGCGGATGGTGGAGGACCACGGCGTCACGCAGCTCGGCATCAGCCCCACCGCCATCCGCCTCCTCATGAAGTACGGGGAAGAGTGGGTGGCGAAGCACGACCTCGCCAGCCTCCGCCTCCTAGGGAGCACCGGCGAGCCGTGGGACGAGGAGTCCTGGATGTGGTTCTTCGAGAAGATAGGCGGCGGTCGCGCCCCCATCATCAACATCTCCGGGGGGACGGAGATCCTGGGGTGCTTCCTCTTCCCCCTCCCCATCGTCGGCCTGAAGCCGACCACGTTGGGGCGAGGCCCGGCCCTGGGCATGGATGTCGATGTGTTCGACGAGGCGGGCCGCTCGGTCCGGGGGGAGAAGGGCTACCTCGTCGCCCGCAGCCCGTGTCCCAGCATGACCAAGGGGCTGTGGCATGATCCCGACCGCTACATGGAGACCTACTGGTCCCGGTTCGACGACGTGTGGGACCACGGTGACTGGGCGGTCGTCGACGAGGACGGGTACTGGTTCCTCCGGGGGCGTGCTGACGACACGATCAAGGTGGCGGGGAAGCGCATTGGTCCCAGTGAGGTCGAAGGCGCCCTCATCAGCCACCCGGCCGTCGTGGAGGTGGCCGCCATTGGGGTGCCTCACGAGCTAAAGGGGGAGGCGCTCGTAGCCTTTGTCGTGCTGAAGGAGGGGGAGACGGAGGGCGACCCATCGGCAGAAGAACTCATGGCACACGTGGCGCGGGAGCTGGGAAAGACCATGCGACCCCAAGAGGTCCACTTCGTCTCCGCCCTTCCAAAGACGCGCAGCGCGAAGATTGTTCGCCGCCTCATCCGGGCTCAGTTCCTTGGCCAGGAATTGGGGGACCTCTCGAGCGTTGAGAATCCGGAGGCGCTCCAGGAGATCCCGACCGCGAGCTAAAGCTTCCTCGACCTCGCGAGCCTTAAGTAACGCCCCGGCCGTAAAACCGTCCTTCATGGTCTTTGGCCTCTCCCTCTTCGACCTGCTTCTCCTCGGATACGCCGGGGTCATGACCTTTCTCCTCCTCGCCTCGATTCCAATTTTCGTGGGATACCCGAGGCTCCCGCGCAGGGCCGTGCTTGCCGATCCGCCCCTCGTCTCCGTCATCCTGCCCCTACGCAACCAGGCCTCCACAGCACGCGCCTGCCTGGAGTCCCTTGTGGCCCAGGACCACCCTCGAATGGAAATCCTCGTGGTGGAGGGGGGCTCCGACGACGGGACGCGAGAAATCCTCGACGGTTTCCGCGATCAGATCCGACTCGTCGAGGAACCTCCGCTCCCCGAGGGATGGGTCGGGAAGAATTGGGCCTGCAAGCAGGGGGTGGATCGCGCCCG
>JBHIDB010000080.1:0-4853 GCA_046759865.1 Thermoplasmata archaeon | reverse complement strand
CAACATCGTCTTCGCGAACCTGGAGGAGATCCAGAACAAGAAGCTCTACCCGCCCGCGGGGATCTTCAGCCAGGAGGACGCGCTCCTCTACCTGGAGAAGAAGTTCGCTACGGGCCAAGCAAAGGAGTATCGGATCCGCAAGGTGGATTCCATCCTGGATCGCTCCCTCCTTCCGCACCTGGGCGACACGAAGGAGGATCGGATCAAAAAGGCCCTCTTCCTCGGTCGAATCGCGCGGACCATCCTCGAACTTTCTCTGGACCTGCGTCGCGAAGACGACAAGGACCATTACGCGAACAAGCGGCTCAAGCTGGCGGGAGACCTCATGGAGGATCTCTTTCGCGTGGCCTTCGCGAACCTCATTAAGGACCTGAAGTACCAGCTGGAGCGCAGCTACGCCCGAGGGAAGGGGCTGAAGATTTCGGCCGCGATTCGGCCCGACCTCCTGTCGCAGCGGCTCCTGCACGCACTGTCCACGGGAAACTGGGTGGGCGGACGGGCCGGAGTGTCGCAGCTCCTGGACCGGACGTCCCACATGAGTGCAATGAGTCACTTGCGCCGGGTGACCTCCCCCCTGACCCGCAGCCAGCCCCACTTCGAAGCGAGGGACCTGCACCCGACTCAGTGGGGTCGCCTCTGTCCCAACGAGACGCCAGAAGGTCAGAATTGCGGCCTTGTAAAAAATGCAGCCCTCGTCATCGACGTCTCGGAGGGCTTCGACGAAGACACCGTCAAGCTTCTCCTGGCCGACCTCGGGACCCGACGGGTGGCCGGCCAACAGACCCAGCTCGTCCGTGTGTACGTAAACGGAGACCTGGTAGGTCTCCACGAGGACCCGGAGACCCTCGTCGAGGAAATCCGGGGGCGCCGACGCTCGGGCCTCCTCAGCCACGAGGTCAACATCCGGTTCGACCGGTCGATGAACGAGATCATCATCAACTGTGACGAAGGTCGAATGCGACGCCCCCTCATCGTGCTGCGAGGTGGGCGACCAGTCCTCTCGAAGAAGGACCTGGATGACCTACGCATCGGGAAGCTCCGATGGACCGACATGGTCGACAACGGGATCGTGGAGTGGATCGATGCCGAAGAAGAGGAGGACGCATTCATCGCACTCTACGGGTTCGGGGTGCCGCGGGACTGTCCCCATTGCGGGAAGGCCCTCTCCCGCAGCGACGTGGACTGGGTGAACCCCGGCGCAGAGACGGGCCTGGTGGAGCTTCAGTGTCACTTCTGCCAGTCCACCCTAGAAGGGGAGAGCCTCCTCACGAAGGAACACACGCACATGGAGATCGACCCCCTCGTCATCCTGGGTGTCAGCGCCGGTTTGGTCCCATATGCGGAGCACAACTCCTCGCCCCGTGTCACCATGGGCGCGGGAATGATCAAGCAGTCCCTAGGCCTATCGGCCTCCAACTACCGCCTGCGGCCCGACACCCGGGGGCACCTCCTTCACTATCCCCAGGCCCCTCTGGTCCAGACAGAGGCCATGCATTTCCTCAACTTCAACCGCCGCCCGGCGGGCCAGAACTTCGTGGTGGCCGTCATGTCCTACCACGGGTGGAACATGGAGGACGCCGTGGTCATCAACAAGGCCTCCGTCGAACGGGGCCTCGGACGCTCCAGCTTCATGCGGACCTACAAGGCGGAGGAACGCCGCTATCCCGGCGGGCAGGAGGACCATTTCGAGACGCCCAGCCCTGACGTTCGGGGGGCCCGGGCCGATTTGGCCTACGCCAGCCTGACGCCAGAGGACGGGCTCATCAGCCCGGAGGTGGCGGTGGATGGAGGTGACGTCCTCATCGGAAAGACGTCGCCCCCCCGGTTCCTCGAGGAAGAGACCGACTTCCTGACCCCACAGAAGCGGCGGGAGACGAGCATCACGGTCCGCCACGGGGAGATGGGCTGGGTGGACAGCGTGATGCTCACCGAGTCCGAGAACGGGAGCAAGTTGGCCAAGGTGACGGTGCGGGATCTCCGAATCCCCGAGCTCGGGGACAAGTTCGCGTCCCGACACGGTCAGAAGGGCGTCGTCGGCCTCATCGCCCCCCAGGAAGACCTCCCGTTCACGGAACAAGGCGTCGTCCCGGACCTCCTGATCAACCCCCACGCCATCCCCTCGCGGATGACCGTGGCCCACGTCCTGGAGATGATCGGGGGCAAGGTGAGTTCCTCCGAGGGACGCTCCGTGGACGGGACGCCCTTCAGCGGGGAGACGGAGGACGCGCTGCGGGAAGCCCTCCTGACCAACGGCTTCAAGAGCAACGGAAAGGAGGTCCTTTACGACGGCAAGACCGGTCAGATGATCCCCGCGGAGATCTTCGTCGGGGCCATTTACTACCAGAAGCTCCACCACATGGTCTCTGGGAAGCTCCACGTGCGCAGCCGGGGACCGGTACAGATCCTCACGCGGCAGCCCACGGAAGGGCGCTCGCGGCAGGGGGGCCTCCGCTTCGGCGAGATGGAGCGGGACTGCCTCATCGGCCACGGGGCGGCCATGGTGATCAAGGACCGCCTCCTGGACGAGTCGGACGGCATCCTCCTCTACGTCTGCGGCAACCCGGGGTGCGGCCACTTCGCCATCAAGGACCGGAAGGGGAACCTTCGTTGCACCGTCTGCGGCAACAACTCCAACATCTACCCCGTTCAGACCTCCTACGCTTTCAAGCTCCTCGTGGATGAGTTGTTGTCTCTGGGCGTCGCCATGCGCCTCCAGCTGGAGGACCTGCGATGATGCCAACCCCCCTCCACGGGGTCTCCAAGCGCATCAAGGCGCTCCGTTTCGGCCTCCTCAGCCCGGACGAGATCCGGCGCATGAGCGCCACCAAGATCATCACCGCGGACACCTACGACGACGACGGCTTCCCCATCGACATGGGCCTCATGGACCTTCACATGGGGGTCATCGAGCCCGGGTTGCGCTGCAAGACCTGCGGGGGGCGCGTGGACGACTGTCCCGGCCACTTCGGCCACATCGACCTGGCCATGCCCGTGATCCACGTGGGGTACATCAAGGAGATCAAGACCCTCCTTTCATCCACCTGCCGCGCCTGCGGTCGCCTCTTGCTCACCCGTGAGGAATCACAAGAATACCTGGACGAGATGCGGAAGAGCGATGCCCTCGCCGGGGGAAGCGAGTCGGTGGAGGTCATGGCGATTACGAAGCAGACCGCCCGGGACGCCATGAAGCGCCAGGTCTGCCCCCATTGCAAGGCCCAACAGATGAAGATCACGCTCGACAAGCCCACGACCTTCCGCGAGGATGGTCACAAGCTGACCCCCAAGGAGGTTCGGGAGCGGCTCGAGCGAATGCCCGACGAGGACCTGCGGCCCCTGGGCGTCAACCCCGACGTGGCCCGGCCGGAGTGGATGGTCCTCACGGTCCTATCCGTCCCCCCGGTCACGGTGCGTCCCTCCATCACCCTGGAGTCCGGGGACCGGTCGGAGGACGACCTCACCCACAAGCTGGTGGACGTCCTGCGCATCAACCAGCGGCTCCGGGAGAACCGCGACGCGGGCGCCCCGCAGCTCATCGTAGAGGACCTGTGGGAGCTCCTCCAGTACCACGTTACGACGTATTTCGACAACCAGACGAGCGGCATCCCGCCCGCCCGGCATCGATCCGGGCGCCCCCTCAAGACCCTCGTGCAGCGCCTGAAGGGGAAGGAGGGACGCTTCCGTTCCAACTTGAGCGGGAAGCGGGTGAACTTCTCCGCCCGCACCGTCATCTCCCCCGACCCCCTCATCAGCATCAACGAAGTGGGAATCCCCTACGAGGCCGCCCGGGAGCTCACCGTGCCCGTGCACGTCCAGGTGTACAACCAGGAAATCGTGAAGGAGTGGGTCATCCGAGGTCCCACGCCCACGGGAGAGAACGGAGAGTACATCCCCGGGGTCAACTACATCATCCGGCCGGACGGGCGCCGCATTCGGGTCACCGACAAGAACGCGGAGACCGTGGCCGACGCCGTCGAACTGGGCTACGTGGTGGAGCGCCAGCTCGTGGACGGCGACATCGTTCTCTTCAACCGGCAGCCTTCCCTGCATCGGATGAGCATCATGGCCCACCAGGTGCGGGTCATGGGGGGAAAGACCTTCCGGCTGAACCTAGCCGTGTGCCCGCCCTACAACGCGGACTTCGACGGGGACGAGATGAATCTCCACGTCCTCCAGAGCGAGGAGGCCCGGGCCGAAGCGAAGATCCTCATGAAGGTTCAGGAGCACATCCTCTCCCCCCGCTTTGGCGGCCCCGTTATCGGCGCCATTCACGACCACATTACTGGCGCCTTCCTCATGACCTACAAGGACGCCAGGTTCGGTCGGGATGAGACCTCCTACCTCCTCTCCATGGTCGGACGCATGGGCCTCCCCAGGCCGGACGTGAAGGCGGACGGACAGCCCTACTGGAGCGGGAAGCTCCTCTTCGGCACCATCCTCCCCAAGGACCTGAGTGTCACCTTCCGTGCATCCATCGGCTCCCGGGGGGACGAGGAGGATGCGGTGGTCCGGATCGAGAAGGGCAAGATCCTCGAGGGGGTCGTGGACGAGAACGCCATCGGCGCCTTCAAGGGAAAGCTCGTGGACCGCATCGCCCGAGACTACGGAACGGAACGCGCCCGCCAATTCATCGACGACTCCACCCGGTTCGCCATCGCCACCATCATGCTCCGGGGTTTCACCACCGGCATTGACGACGAGGACATTCCCCAGGAGGCGAAAAACGAGATCGCGGAGGTCCTCGAGCGGGCCATGGAGGAGGTTGCTGGGCTCGTGGCGGCCTACAAGGCGGGCGAGTTGGAGCAAATGCCTGGCCGCTCCCTGGAGGAGACCTTGGAGGTGGAGGCCATGAAGAA
>JBHIDB010000079.1:0-4942 GCA_046759865.1 Thermoplasmata archaeon | reverse complement strand
GGGGTCACGGACTCCCAAAGCCCGAAGGATCGGCCAAGCTACCCTACAGCCCCAGCGGTCGGGGACGATACACGGACGCCATAAAGGCATCGCGGGATTCCATCTTCGTCCTCATCCCCTCATACGCAGGGATTAATTAGCAGTGGGAGTTCGATGGCGCATGGCACGAGTGGTCCATTTCGAGATTACGGCGGACGACCCTGAGAGGGCCGCCAAATTCTACGGGGACGTCTTTGGGTGGTCGGCGACGAAGTGGGAAGGTCCCCAGGAATACTGGCTCATCGTTACGGGTGAAGAGAAGGATCGCGGAATTGACGGAGGCCTCGCCCGGCGCGAAGACTCACCCTTGACGCAGCCCGTCACGAACACCATCGACGTTGCCTCTGTCGACAAGGCCATCGGGGCCGTCGAAGCCAGTGGCGGGGAGATTCTCGTCCCCAAGAGCGCGGTTCCCGGCGTTGGTTGGCTTTCGTACTTCAAGGACCCAGAGGGCAACATCTTCGGGATGATGGAGGCGGACGAGTCCGCGCACTAACTCCAGGGGACCCTAGCTGGCAAGAAGGTCGGCCGCCGCCTGGCGGACGGCCTGCCGGCTCGTGAACGCGGGGCGCCAGCCTGTCTTCTTGAGCTTGCCAACGTCGAGCCACATGTCCCGAACGTCGCCCTTCCAGCCCCGGCCTTCCTCCACCCCCCCAGTCCACCGATACTGAACCCCGCGAAGTTCCATCGCCTCCGTGGCGCTGTCCGCAATCTCCTTTACGGTTACCTGATCCTCGCTCCCCACGTTGAACACGGTGAACGCGCCCTCGGCGGCCCTCCACCCCTCGAGGACGGCGCCGATCCAATCATCGATGTAGACGTAAGACTTCTTCGTCCCGGGCTCCCGCCCGAGAATCTCCAGTTCCCGGGGGTTCCCGAGCAGTTTCTGAACGAGGTCATAGACCACCCCGTGGGTTGAACGTCCACCGACGACGTTGGCGAGCCGGAATACCACAGCCTGCAGGCCGTATGTGTGGGCGAAAGCGGAAACCATCGCCTCGCCGGCAAGCTTCGTGGCCCCGTATAGGGAGATGGGAGCGAGCGGGGCGTAGTCCTCGGGGGTAGGGACGACGCTGGCCTCGCCGTAGACCGTGGATGTGGAGGTGAAAATGAGCCGGGACGGACCATTCCCACGCATGGCTTCCAGGAGACGATACGTGGCCTCCACGTTCTGGTGGAAGTCGGCGCCTGTGTCTGTTAGGGCCCGCCGGACATCCTGGTTGGCGGCGAGATGGACAACGGTCTCACAGTCCTCCAAAAACTCCCCCAGCGAGCCACGAAGGAGGTCCGCCTCGTGGAACTCAAAGCCAGCCGACCCCTCGCAACTGGCCAGTGCTTCGCGTCGACCCGTTGAGAGGTTATCAAGCACCCGGACGGCATGGCCCCGCTCGAGGAGGGTTTCGCAGAGGTGACTCCCGAGATACCCCGCCCCACCGGTCACTAGGACCCGTCCGACCTCCGCCAAGCCGCTATCCTCCCTTCCGCACGTGCGCGGCTAGGGCCTCGGCGGCTCGCCCACGGTGGGAGATGGCATTTTTCTCGGACGACGTCATCTCGGCGAAGGTCCGGGTCGAGCCATCCGGGAGGAAGATCGGGTCGAAGCCGAAACCCCCTGAGCCCCGTTTCCGGTTCGCGATAGTCCCGTGAGACGCGCCGTGAAACACGAAGCTCTCACCGTCCTCTAGGAGGCCGATGCAGGTCTCGAAGGTGGCCTCCCTATCCCCCACGCCGTCCAAGAGGGTGAGGATACCGTCATTGCCCAAGGTGCGGAAGGCGTAGGAGGAGTACACGCCCGGGAAGCCCGCCAAGCTTCGGATGAAGAGGCCTGAGTCGTCCACCGCTAGACCGTCGCCGTACCGCGGCGCGAGCCACGCGAGGGCTTCTCGCACGACATCCTCCAGGCGGTCGGCCTGGACCTCGGGATACTCCGCTTCCTGCCATTCCAGCTGGACGCCCCTTCCCTCCAGCAGCTGGGAGACCTCCTGGAACTTCGCCTTATTGGAGGTCACGAACCGCGTTGGTACCGCCCCCGCCCCTCGATCTCCTCGGCCTTCGCGAGGACCTCGTCTGCGCGCGGATAGGCCTCTCGGTACCCGGCAACGACGGCCGTCAAGAGGTCTGCGTTCGCGGAGTGGGCACTCCCCAAGGCCTCCCGAAAGAGGTGAAAGTCTACCCCCTTGGCCTCCGTCTCGGCGCTCCGCTCACCCATCCCGAAGTCGATGAGGACGAGCTCATCGTCCCGGACGATGATGTTGGATGTGGTGAGGTCGCCGTGGATCAGGTCGCCCCCATGAAGCCGGCCGATGACCGCGCCCAGGCGGCGGCATAGCGCCTTCCGCCCTTCCCCTCCGGCCTCCAAGGCCTCCTTCATGAGGGGGCCCTGGACGTACTCCATGACCAATCGGTTCTCCTCTGGATCGATGTCGTACAGGATGGGCACGGAGACCCCGAGGCGTCGAGCCTCCCCAAAGAGCCGGGCCTCGGTCCGCAACCGGGCCCTTCGCAGCTCCTGGTCAAGAGCCGGGTGGCGGTATCCCTTCGGAACCCGCCGCTTCTCCGCGGCCAGCCGGCCCCGCCACTCCCTCCGGGTGATAAGGGCCTCGGCCCCGCGATAAAGGAGCACGGGGCGGCTCATGCTGGCCTCCGTAGAAAAACATTCTCACCTCCGCCGCAGCATTGCTGGAGGGGCGGGGACGAAAGCCCCGCGGAAGGCGAGAACGCACGAACGGCCGGAGAACGCGTTCGTCGAGGATGACGACCGCGGCCACATCCTCCTCCCCGCGGATGCATCGACCCGCGCACTGGACGGCCCGGTTGAGGGCAGGATAGAGGTAGGCGTACGCGTAACCCCGCCGCCGGCCGAAGCGACGTGCGTAGAAGGACCGCAAGGCCTCGACTCGAAGGTCGGGCGGGTTCAGCGCAAGGCCGGCCACGATTACGCCGCTCAACACGTTGCCGGGGTAGTCGATCCCCTCGGAAAGGGACCCGCCCTGGACCGCCATGAGGAGGCACCCGCTTCCCCCCTGGCCCGCCTGGAGCATCTGGAGGAGACCCTCTTTCACCGCCTTGGGCTGGTTCCGGTGTTCCCAGAGTATCCGCTTTCGTAGCGGGAATCCCGTCAGGGCCTCACCGACCTGGCGCCCGACCTCGTAGGAGGGGAAGAAGGCCGCCACGTTGCCCGGAATCGCCTCGCAAAGGCGGGCAATCTCCCGCGCACACGGCTTGAACGCCCCGGGCCGCTTTCGGTAGGCCAAAGAAAGTCCGCGCGTCGCGAGGAGGAGCCGGTTCTCCAAGGGGAAGGCGGGAAGGTACGCACGCATGCGGGCCCGCCCTCGGTCGAGGCCGAGGAGGTCCACGTACATTTCCCCCGGGTGGAGGGTTCCGCTCATGAGGAGGGCCGCATGCACGCGCCGAAAGACCTCCCTCGTGGCTGGGGCAGGATTCAAGGCCGAGAGCAAGAGGGAACCTCCCGCCCTACGGGACAGAAGCCGAAGATAGTCTGGCTCCTCCCAAGCCTGCAGCAGGAGTCTCGCCTCCTCTGCCTCAACCGTCTCCTCTCGACCCAGCGAGGGCCCCAGGCGTTCCAGTTCACGGGCCAAACGGGTGCGCGGCCACCGACCGCCCGCGAGCTGGGGACTCCGACCCAGGAGCCGATCGAGGAACTCTCGCGGGACCCGGGAGTCCCCGCCCACAAACCGGGCCTCCGCGGCCAGGAGCCGCGATACCGCCGCCAGACGGGCCGCTCGCCGCCTGGACTTCGTCACTCGCGCGAGGCGGACGAGCCCCGTGGCGGTCAGGCGATGGGAAAGCGAGGCGCGGACCCGGGAGGGCAGGTTGTGTGCCTCATCCACTACACAGACGATATCGATGCGACGAATGCCCGTGGACCGTAGGACGCCCTGCGAGGCCGGGTCGAAGAGGTGGTTGTAGTCACACACGACGAGATCGGCCCGCCTCACGGCCCGGAGGGCGACCCCATAAGGGCAGGCCCGGAAACGCCCGGCAAGCCGGACGGCCTCCTGGGCGTGAAGGGGCTCGCGAAGGAGGGTCCGGGCGACGGGACGGAGGACGCCGTCTCCCCCGTGGTGGTCCTCGTGGTCGGGGCACATGGCCTCCTGGGCGATCAGGTCCACCGTGGGGATGGGCGTCCGGAGTCGGCCAATGAGGCGAGCAGTCTCGATGGCGATCCGATGCTGACTCCTCCTGGCCGTGGTGAAGAAGACCTTCTTCCCTCGTTCTCTCGCGACCTCTAGGCTTGCGGCCAGCGCCACGGCTGTCTTGCCCAGCCCCGTGGGGGCTTGCGCCAGGAGGATACCGCCCTCGCCCAACCGCTCCCGCGCGTCCCGGAGGAACTCCGCCTGGCCCTTTCGGTGGGCGTCATATGGAAACAAGCTTCGCGACACGACCGACCCAAGGGGCGTTCCCAGGTGCCGCTTGCGACTACAGGCACGATGCCTTTCAAAGTCCTCCCCCGCGTGCAGGCTCGCAGGGGCGATCAGGCCAGGGCCGGCCAAATCTTGAAGCCGCGGCGATCGGCAAACTGATCCAAGATGCCGAGGATGTGGCGGCCCCCGAGGCGCCCGATGGTGTTGATGAGCGTCTTGAGCAAAAAGGGCATGCTCGAGAGGCCCCAGAGGGTCTCGTCGATCTCCCGGAGGATGTGCTTCCAGCAGCGGTAGACGACGTTGAACCGGGCCTCGTCCATCATCTCATCCACGCGGTAGAACTCTTCCCCACGAAGGACGCCGATGGGCACGAAGGAGAGAGGGGCCACGATGTAGTGGGGCTGATCCATGACCTTTTCCATCTCGTCCAGGAGCACGCACGTGTCATAGGCGTCGTCGGACGTCTCCCCGGGAAGCCCGATGATGGCGGTGAGGGCGGGGAACCACTTGTTCTCGTT
>JBHIDB010000078.1:0-5175 GCA_046759865.1 Thermoplasmata archaeon | reverse complement strand
TCATCGTCCTGAAGGGGACGGCCAAGGTGGTCTGCTACGACAACCGGGAGGACTCAAAGACGAAGGGGGCCGTGGACGAGTTCTTCCCGGGAGAGCAGAACCCCCTACTCATCAAGATCCCCCCGGGTGTCCTGCACGGGTTCAAGGCCGTGGGCCCCGAGCCGGTCTACTTGGTGAATCTGCCGACCCGGCTCTACAACCACGAGGAGCCGGACGAATACCGGGTGCCCTACGATTCATCGGACGTCCCCTACGACTGGGGCATCCAGCTAAAGTAGTCCAAAAGTCGCTGCGACAGGCCGGGCTTAGGCGACCTGCCCCCGGGCCATCCGGGCCCCTTCGACCATGTTCTGGAGCTTCGCGTAGGCGACGTCCCAGGTCCGCGTGCGCAGGCCGCAATCGGGGTTCGCCAGGATCCGGCTCGGATCGCCGAGAATCTCCGCCGACTTCAGGAGCTTGTCCCGGATATGCTCCGGGGTCTCCACGCGGTTCACGTGGACGTCTAGGACCCCCACCGCGATCTCCCGATCGTCGTCGTACTCTTGCAGGAGTCGCAAGGGGGCATATCCGTCTCCCGCCGGGTCCTCCCGATTCGCCACCTCCCAGGCGAATTGGCTGCACCGCTTCATCTCCAGCGCGTGGGGATACAGGCGGCGGTAGTCGCTGTAGCAGATGTGGGCCACGATCTTCGCGTGGGTCCCCTCCGTGGCGGCGTTGAACCCCTCGACGAAGGTCTCCACCTCCTCCGGGTGCGTCGCGGCCGCGGGCTCGTCGATCTGCACGAGGCCGGCCCCCGCGCGCTCCAGGGCCTGGATGTTGGGCCGGATGACCCGCTCGGCCAGGTCCAGGACGAGGTCGCGCTTCGCCTCCAACCGGCGCTGCTTGAGGTCAGGAACGTCGCGCCGGCCATTCTGGTAGTACTCGTTGAAGGACCAGTCCGCGAGGGTGTAGGGCCCCGTCAACGGAACCTTGACGGGCCGGTGCGCGTGCTTTCGGACGAATTCGAACTCGGCCTTGTGGTAGGCCTCCCGAAAGCCCGCCCGGGCTACGCTGGCCGCCTTGCGATAGTACTTGTTATCGAAGGAGCGGACGGTCCCCAGGAACCGGAAGCCTCCCATGCGACGGACCGCGTACTCGTACATCTCGATCCGCCGCTGCTCCCCGTCGTACACGTAGTCCAGGCCCGCTCGCTCAAAAAAGCGTAGGCCGAAGAGGGAGGCCCAATCCCGGAGCTCCTCTTTCCGTCCGTCCAATTCCTTGGATCGGAGGAGGTCCAGGAGTCGCTCGTAGTCCTCCACCCCGAGGCGCTCTCCCCACGTGGCGGCCGCCTGGGCCTCCTGGGCCGTCGCGTGCCCGCGTCGCGGCGCCCGAACGAGCCAGGGGGGCTTCGCCAGGCTGCCCACTTCCTGGGTCGGGAAGAGCTTCTCCGTCAGCTCGCCTCCTCCAGCTGCTCCTTAGCCGCTCCCAGGACTTCTACCTTCGCCCGGGCCACGGACCGTGGCAGAAACTCCAAGTCCGCGTTGGGAGCGAGGACGACCTCGGGCGGCTCGAGCTCGTCCCGGAGCCGGGCGGCGAGGGCCGCAACCTCGCTCGGGTCCTCGAGGTGGGAGTTGCGGGCGTCCACGCACCCGCAGACCAGCCCCTTCGTGAAGTCCACCTCCCCGAGGCGATGGAGGTCCTCCTGGTAGAGGTCCACCCCGACTAGGTCGACGGGGAACTCCAGCAGGTCCGAGAGGAGCGGCCAGGCGCTGCCGAAGAATAGGTGGAGCGCCGTTTGCACGCCCGGCGTCCGAAGGTCGCCGTACGCCTCCCGCACGTCCGCCAGCCCCTCCGCATCGGGGGGGTCCACGGCCAGGGCTGGCTCCTGAAAGTGGAGAAGGGCGAATCCTAGGTCCCGGAGGTCCGCAGCGACCGTGTGTAAGCCCTTCGTCAGGGCCGCCATGGCATCTCGCTCGGAGGGATAGTGATGATTCTCGGCGAGGCTCAGGAACGTGTAAGGCCCAGGGAGAACGGCTTGCCAGCGCCCTCCGCTGGGGAGGAGCCCGGTCTGGAGAAACTCCTTGGCCAACGAGTGGGGTTGGACTGGGGTGTTGATGACGGGCTGGCGGTAGAAGCTGTTGTTGTCGAACCAACGGGTCAGGCCGCCCAGTTCCAGGCCCTCCCACGCCTCCGCAAGCGGTCGGAAGAGGTCCTGCCAGTTGAGGAGGCCATCGCTCACGTAGTCGAAACCGGCGTGCAGTTGGAGCTTGACCAGGTCGCGTACGTCCCCTTCGAAGGTCTCGCGTGCTTCTGCGTCGGTGACTCGACCCCGATCTAGGCCCCGTGTGGCGGCGATGAGGGCCTTCGAGCGCGGGAAGATGCCGTTGAGGTACGCCTCGACCACGTCGCGTCTCCTTCGAGGGGCTAACTGACTTCCATGAGCCGCGCCCCCATCTCAGGGGCGTGGCGGAAGTTGTGGCGGTTGATGTACTCCAGGTTGAGGCCCAGGGAGACGTTCCGAAAAGCGTTGTTCTGGGCGAGGATGCGTTCCCAGTTCGACACCGCGAGGTCCATGGAGGATTGTGCGATGCCATCGGCCCCCCCGGAGGTCAACTGGGTCGCCGTTTCGGGACCGATCTCGACCCCGAGCCACTGCAGGAAGTCCAAGTCGTTCCCGTCGGAGACGGGTGCCAAGCTGACGAGGACGGTGGCCGGCTCAATTCCTCGTTCTCCACAGAGCGCCTCGTACTCGGTCAAGACCCGAAGGAGGTTGTCGGGGATGAAGATCACTTGCGTCGTGAAGAAGTCCGCGCCGCTTTCGGTCTTCTTCACCATCCGCCGCGCCTCCCCCTCTCGATCGGGAATCATGATGTTGCCGCAGAGGAGGCCCTGCGTCTTCATCACCTCGTTGGCTTCGATGACGGTGGGGCCCGGGTACTCGTTACGACTGGAGTTCCCGCCCACGGCGACCACGTTGTGGATGCCGTACTCCTTGCGGGTGGCCTGCGCCCAACTGACGAGCTCCTCCGGTCCTCCATCGAGGTGGACGACAATCTTGTTGGCCACGATTTCCTGCGGGCCGAGCTTCTTGCGAAGGACCATCGTAAACTCTCGCGGGTCCATGTTCCGGTAGAAGGGCTCCCCCCGGAAGTTCTCGTCCGCGATCTCCGGGAGGTTGATGGCGTCGACCCGGCACTGGCGGAGCGTCTCCTGGACGTATTTGTCTAGGAAGCGTTCAACGGATTTCTTCGTCGCGCGGAGGGAGGGAGGGATAACCTCGAGGAGGATGGGTCGATTCCCGAGTCTGTCGCGCAGGGAAGACGTGGGTTCACCGCCTGGATATGGGTTGAAGTTGCCGTCTGTGACGGCGAACTAGAATTTAGCGGTTTACGGCCAGAGGGCGTGGAAACGGGTCTGAGCGTCGCCGATCAGGAGGCCTTGGCACGCCTGAGGCGTTCAATGTCGGCCTCCACCATGATCTTGACGAGTTCCACGAAGCGAACCTTCGGCTCCCAGCCCAGGAGTTTCCTCGCCTTGGAGGCGTCGCCGCGCAGGTTAAACACCTCCGCTGGACGGAAGTGCCGCTTCTCGACCTTGACGTACGGCTCCCAATCCCCGATGCCCACAACCCGGAACGCCTCGCTCACGAACTCCCGCACCGAGTGCGATTCCCCGGTCGCCCCGACGAAGTCGTCAGGGTCCTCGTGCTGGAGGATGCGCCACATGAGGTCGACGTACTCGGGGGCGTAACCCCAATCCCGTTTTGCCTCCAGCTCCCCCAGGGCAATTTGGTCCGCCAACCCGAGGTGAATCCGGGCGACGCCGTCGCTGACCTTCCGCGTGACAAAGTCAAGGCCACGTCTTTCCCCCTCGTGGTTGTACAGAATTCCATTAGAGACGAACATTCCGTGGGCCTCGCGGTAGTTCACGCATGCCCAGTAGGCGTACACCTTGGCGACCCCGTAGGGGCTCCGCGGGTGGAAGGGGGTCGTCTCGTCCTGGGGTTCCGTCGCCACCTGTCCGAACATCTCGCTGGAGGAGGCCTGGTAGACGCGGGCCTCGGGGGCGTGGGTCCGAACGGCTTCGAGGAGGCGCAACACGCCGAGGCCGGTGATCTCTCCCGTGAGGACGGGCTGCACGAAGGACGTGCCCACGAAGGATTGGGCCGCCAGGCTGTAGACCTCGTCGGGCTCTGCCTCCTTCACTGCCGCGTTAAGGGAGGACTGGTCCATCAGGTCCCCGTCTTGTAGAACCACTTGGGTGGCGATGTGTTCGATGTTCCGCAGGTTGGGGATGCTGAGCCGCCTGACGAGGCCGTGGACCTCGTATCCCTTCTTCAGCAGCAGCTCGGCCAGGTAGGAGCCGTCCTGACCCGTAATCCCTGTAATCAGCGCTCGCCTTGCCATGGCCTTCCCCGGGGCGTCCCTAGTACAACGCCTTCTCTAGTGGTACGCAGCGGTGAACATCAGCCTATGTATGGGGGTCGGCGAAAGTTGCTGTTGACCAGGACCCGTCCGGGAGGACCAGTTATCGGCCACGTCCTCGCTGTTCTGGAGGTTCGGCCCGCTGAGACGACGATCGAGGCCGTATACCTCGGAGGTATTCTCGAGGAGGAACTCCGCCAGGTAGGAGCCGTCCTGGGCCGTGATGAGCGCCTTCTTCGTGGACATCCCCGGCTGGATGGGGGAACCCGCTATCTTAGTCTTGCGGCGGAATTCTTCGCTACTATTCTCAGGGCCCTGCCACGCGCGCGGAAAGGGGGTGGGGCAACACTCATTTCCGGGACGGACTTGGCCCGAGGGGCCCAGCTTTCACGGTTTCCTGTTCGCTCCTCCGCGAGAGAAGCGCGGGAGGACCGCCGACTCGCCTCGTGCGCCTCCCCCGCCCTTCCGTGGCGGGGCGCTTCCTAGGCGTTCAAACGAGCCTCCGCGGCTTTGATATACGACCCCCAATCGGGAGCGATATCACCACCCCGCTATCCAGGGTGATATCAATGGCTATACGTTTTTATATTTTGCAAGGAGAAATGGCAAAGTGTCGCAAGGGGGTTCCGGGTGCTACCGACCGAAGAGATGCGAGTCAAGGTCTGCCTCGTGGGCGAGGGGGCCGTCGGCAAGACCTCCCTGATCAGACGCTTCGTCTACGACGAGTTTGACGACCGGTATGTCGCCACGCTCGGCGCCAAGGTCTCCAAGA
>JBHIDB010000077.1:0-5250 GCA_046759865.1 Thermoplasmata archaeon | reverse complement strand
GCCCGAATCTGGGCCTCGATGGTGGCCTCCAGGAGCTTCGCCTCCTCCTCCGACCCGTGGTAGCACTGGAGGACGAGCTCCTTCGTGTAGAGCTTGAGCAGGTACCGGTACCATCGACGGTGGGTGACGCTCTCCCGCTCGTAGTCCGGGTGGGCCTTGTTGATCTCGACGAGGTGGTCGGCAGGGATGTATCGCGACCGCCAGGCGGAACCGTCGGCCACGAACGCGGGCGGAGGGAGCCCAACCAGGCTTCTAGGGCGCGGTTGGGAAGGACCCGTGCTGGGCTGGGACTTCGAACTGGGCACACGCTTTCCCTTTGCCTCTTTCCGGGCCCCGGCGGGAGGGGAGATGAAGAGGGAGTCGGGACGATCGCGGGCGATTCGGAAAATGTCGAGGTGAGGGAGCTCGCGGCACACTCGTTCGAGGTCGCCTCGGAGCTCCTTGAGGATACGGCGAAGGCCTTTCCGCTCTCGCTGGGTGTCCTGGACCTCGATGACGTGGCCGATCTCCTCCTCCAACCCCTTGAGGGCCTCCACGAAGGCGTGGTACCGTTCGTCTTGAAAGAACTCGGCACGGGTGGGTCCCGAGAGAGTGGCCCCGTCGTACCGGATCCAACCCTGAAGGCGTCGGAGGTTCCAAGGGGGGCATCGGAATTCGTCCAGGGCCGCCAGATTTGGATAGACGCGGGTGGCCCCCGACCCCCTCTCCTTGGCGCGCAGGACGGGGACGGCCGCCTTCGGGTCCTCTTTCTCCATGACGTAGATTTCCAGCTGAATGGGACCGTGGGGCGTCTCGAGGGAGGTCGTGGGGAAGAGGACGCCCTCGAAGGCGCGGGCTTTGGGGACGACCTGGAAGGACTTGCGGCCATCGGAGACCTTGATGGTGAGCCCCTTTTCCACAAGTCGGTCCCACATCTCCTCCTCGATGGCTTTCTTGACCTTGGCGGCGGTCCAGATCCGAGGATTCAGGAGCTTGCGAATCGTGAGAATGGTGCCCGCTTCCCGCCGCTGGGTCTCCGCCTGGGCAATCTTGGCGGTAAGGGTCTCTCCGTCGATGGTCATCACATAAGTGAGGGACTTGCCCTTCCGGGGGAGGCGATAGTCGCGGGTCCGATGGGGGTAGCCCGCGTAGTCCGTCGTGCTCTCGATAACGATCTTCCGGCCAATCGTTCGGAATCCGAAGAGGCCCACGGCGAACTCCCCCTGGGCGCCCTGGTAATCCGCGAGCCGACCTTTGAAGGACTTGGCCACCCGCGTGGCGACTCCCTCGAAGTCCGGGAGGCCGCGCTGATCCGGCACGAAGCCGCGACCTCGATCCCGGATGCCGATGTAAGAGTTGGCGCCGCGCTTGACGATGCGGACGTCGATGGAGCCGCGAATCGGATAGCCCTCCGGGTACTCGTCAATCGCGTTCTCCACCTGCTCCAGAAGGGCTTTCCAAGGACCTTGGGTGTCGGCGAGAAACTTGATCGCCGCGACGCGGTCCCCGATGTCGGCCTGGACCTCTGTGTGGAAGTCGGTGGGAGGCGGGGGGGCCCTCCGGAAAAGGGATAGAAACCGGCGGAGGGCCTTGCGCACCCCAGAAAAGGACTCCTCCCCCGGTGGCCCCGCGTTCATACGCCACCCCCGCAGGCCGGCGAAGATGCGACGGGATACGAGCTAGATGTGAGAGACCCACAATCCACGGAAGGACCTCTAGCCCGGGACGAGGTTTATAGCTGGTGCCCCTGCTATCAAAACTGATTCTAGGATTCCGGAGGAGCCTCCGCGGGCGCCTCTTCTCCGGCCTCTTCGTCCGTCTCCTCCTCGGCTACGGGGACCTCCAGGGGCGTGTAGAAACTGAACTTCGCGCCGCAGCGAGGACAGTAGTATACCCCGTACTGGTAGTGCATTCCCCGGTACTCCCGGGGCTCACTGAAGACGTGGTCATTCTCCGTGCCCTTGCAGATCGGGCAGTGGACCATAGGAGAGAGACGGGGGCCGTGCCATTAAGCCCTTCCGACCTCCCATAGCCTTGGCAACCCGGGACATCGAACTCTTAAAGGGTTGCGCAGGCTCAATGGCCAGAGGGAAGTCCCGTTTGGAGCGAAAGAAGCCGATCTGGTTGTGGACGTTGGTCGCAACCACCCTCGTAGCGGCCTTCTTCGTGCTGCTGCACCTCACTGACGACTTCACACGTGGGGGCTCGGACACCCTCAATCAGGTCGTGATCGGCGTGACCTCCGGACTTCTCGGCATCGTTTGGCTGATGGCCATCGCCTTGAGCGTGCGGCAAGAGCCGGCCGGGTATGCCGTGGTCATGTTTCTAGGGTTCCTGGGGGCGTATATCGCTTTCGAACACACGGCGGGCGTCGGCCCATCCTTGACAGCAATCGCGGACACGAGCGGGATCTTTTTTGCGTGGGTCGTCCTGGCGGCGGGCGTGGCGTCGATTCTCGCGATTCTGTTTGCGGGATACGGCCTTCTTCGGGACCGGCCCCGCGTGGGTCAGGAAGCTTAAGTAAACACCGGCGATTCCGACGGCCACGCGGCGGTAGCCAAGCCAGGTCAACGGCGCTAGGTTCAGGGCCTAGTCCTGTAGGGGTTCCCAGGTTCGAATCCTGGCCGCCGCATCAATCATGCCCGGTCCGATCTTGGTCTCTTGGTCGGGTCAGTCGGGGCAAGAAACGCCCCGCGTGCTTCATATACTCACGATATTGGTCACCGAACTGTTCTATCAGCTGCGCCTCCTCATTTGGCGTCCGGACCACAATGAGGAGCGTCATGGCCAAGATGCCCGTAGTCCCAACGAACAAGTTGGCGGACAACAAGAAGGCAGCCGCAACCATCAGCAGCGACACCGTGTACATCGGATGCCGAACCCGACGATACGGCCCGTGGGTGACCAGCGTGTGGTCTTTCCGAATCCGTAAGGTGGTGCTGAAGTTCCTGCCCAGTGTGTGGTTCACCGAGAAGAGCAGAAGAACCGTCACGATCCCCACGCCTACCCCAGTCCAGCGTAGCCAGACTGGCAGGGAAAGCGCGGACCATGCCATCCACTCCGGGGAGATCACGTAGGCGAATACGCCGATGTAGAAGGCCACGCCCAAAAGCCCCCGGAAGGCCGCCGTCAACCTCCCCTCCGCCTCCGTGTATTGCCTCTCAAGGAACGTGCCGGCTTTCCGGTGATAGTGCACCCGAAAGGCGGCCACCGAGAGGAAGAGGGCCGCGAAGATAAGCCGGAAGGTCGATTCGTCTGAGAGAAGGGGTGGCATGGCCTGCTGCTGGACGGATCGGTCCGGCCTTTAACCTTTCCCTCATGTCATCTGCAGGGGAATTAGGAGCGGTACGACCACGTCTGTCACAAAGGCGGTCAGGCGGGGAGCGCGGACGAAGCATCAGGCATGACAAGGGCAATTAGACCAGAGGGCTAGTTCCGTCGGGGTTCCCAGGTTCGAATTGTGGCCGACGCATTCGTATCATTTCTCAGGGTCGAGAGAGCCGGGTTAGGCCGAATAGTTACGACATTACGCCGAAGACGTCGAGCTCCGTGACTAGTCTCGCAACAATCGCCTCCTTGTCGAACGTCAGCCCGTACCTCCAAAAGTAAACCTGCAAGGCCCTCAGATCCCGCCGAAGGCGGGTGGACGCCTCTGTTAGGCGTCTCCACGGACTCACTCCAAGCCGGTCGACCCGGACCGAGTCGGAGAGGTCGATGAACCACGGCCCTGATTCGTGGACGAGGACGTTGAACGCGCTGAGGTCCCCGTGGATCTGCCCCCCGCGGACGAGGGCTTCCGCCGCATCGAGGGTCTTTTCCAGGAACTCACCTGGTGCGCCGAGTTTCACATCCTGGAGTCGTGGAGCGGGACCGTCCTCGTCCCCCAGGTACCGCATCGAGAACATGTTCTCAACCCTCCTGGCGGGAGTGGGCACCGGTGCTCCTGCTTTCCACGCCCGAAACAACGCGTCGTACTCCTCCGCCGCCTGCCATGACATGCGGTCAAGCTTGGCCCCTCCTCCGCCTCGACGTGACGTCCGGAAGAGTCGGTAGACCTTGATGGCGATCGGATCCCCTCCGTAGCCGGCAAGGTAGACGTCGGCCTCCTTGCCAGCACTCAAGAGACCCACGACCTCGGTCGCCAGGCCGGAGGAGAGGATGGCCTCAACCGTCGCACGTCGACTCGGCTCACCTTGGGGGAGCGTGCGGTGATGGATCCGCCACCGGACGCTCTTGTCCAGCGTGTTGGGCATCGCGGAAGCGAATTGCCTCGGGCAGGCGTTCATAAGACAGGCTCATGGCCGGGAACGGATCTGGATCCTAGCGGGTTCCCGGCGTCGGCTGGAGAAACAACTTCACCCTCATTCCGGGAACCACCTCCTGGCCCTCTGGGCCAACCGGTTCATCCGTAGGAAGTTATAAGAATTCTTCTGCCCAAGACTCGCGGTTCGACCCCTAGGAGACGACTCGGCGACGACCCGCGTAGATGTTGAACGAGTCCTGCCGCAGGAATCCCACGAGCGTGAGGCCAAATTCGTTGGCAAGGTCCACCGCCAAGCTGGAGGGGGCACCCACGGCAGCGACGAAGGGGATGCCCGCGGCGACGGCCTTTTGGAGGATGTCGAAGCTCGCACGTCCACTGACCATCAGGGCGCAGTTGTGTAGGGGCAGGGTGCCCGCGAGGAACTGCTCGCCCACGACCTTGTCCACGGCGTTGTGGCGGCCGATGTCCTCCCGCAAGGAAACGAGCGTTTCGCCGTCGAAAAGGGCGGCCGCGTGAAGGCCCCCCGTTTGATCGAAGAGATTCTGCTCCCGGCGCAGCGCCTCGGGCCACGCCGCAAGTTGGGCTGCGTGAACCTCCGGCCCATTTGGGGGGACCGGTATTGGGTCACGGACTTTCACCGCATCGAGCGTCGCCTTCCCACACACTCCGCACGCCGATGTGGTGTAGAAGGATCGGAGCGTATGGGAGAGGTCGAGAGGCACGCTCTCTTTGAGAACAACGCTCACGACGTTGAACTCTTGCGGAGCGTCCTCCGGGACGCAGTACTCGATGCGCCAGAAGTCCTCCGGGCCCTGCAGCACGTCCTCGGCAAATAGGAACCCGGCGACGAGTTCGAAGTCGTTCCCCGGGGTCCGCATGGTCACCGAGAGGCTATGGGCATGCTCTCGCCCCTCTCGGGTCTCCACAACCTGGATCTCCAGCGGCTCCTCCACCGCCACGACATCCCTCACCTCCGCCGTTCGTCCGCCTTGAGCTCGATGGACGCG
>JBHIDB010000076.1:0-5314 GCA_046759865.1 Thermoplasmata archaeon | reverse complement strand
ACCTGCAGGTCGTCCGGGAGGGCGCCCAGCATGTCGGCGACCTCCTCGTACTGCCGGTACACGTCATCCACGGCCAGGTCCTCGTCTTGCCGCGGGTAAACCCCGATGCCATCGACGACGTCACCCACCACGACGAGGTATTTGATCCGGGCGGCCTCCTCGGTCCCCAACCAGCGGACGAATCGGTCCCACTTGTCCCGGAGGAACAGGCGGCTTCCCACGTGGATGTCGGAGATGAAGGCGGCGCAAACGGCCTCTTCCGCCCCGCGGAAGGCGTGGGACGCGGGCACGTCGGGCCGCACGATCGCTTCGGCGAGGAGGATGCCGTCCTTCCAGGGGCGACCTACGACCCCGAGGACCTCGTCAGGCACGGGGGCGCCGTCGACCCCGGGACCCTCGCTCGGGACGACGACCTGACAAGAAGCCTCCTGATCCTCGATGAGGAGCAGGTAGTTCCCCGTCCGCGTCCGCTTCACGGACTGGACAATCCCGATCACGCGGACCTCCCGGGCCATGCGGAGGGCGCGGCTGATGGACACAGCCCCCACCAGTTCCCGCCTCCCTCGCAGGAGAGAGGAGAGGGCCTTGTACCGGTGGTCGAAGTAGCGGGAGAAGTCCCGCATCTCTCCGGTGCATGTGGAGCGGCCGGTGATGTCTTGGAGCACCACAACCTCGGAATCGCAGTCCTCCCGGCGGGTCCCGGAACGGTCACGTCGCACACGGGCCGCAACGGGCGCGTAGGCGGGCGTGGCCTGAGACTCAGGAAGCACGGGGTTCAGGGCCCGGATCTCCTCCAGCGTGAGGACGAGGGGGCGGGGGTTCACCGCGTCCAGGATGGCAAGCAGGCTATCGACGGGGTGGGCGCGCCCCGCGAGGTAGTCCGCCAACTCGGGCTCCAGGAGGACGCCCGACTCCATGGCGAGTGAAAGAAGGTCCTCCCGCATTCCGCCCCGGATGGAGGGGCGTGTTAAAGAAGCTTCCCGACGCACCAACCTATAGCCGGACGGCAGGATGGGGAAGCGTGGACGAGGCGTACGTGGAAACCCCCCGACGAGCGACAGAGACCGCCGAGAAGGTGCGTACGGCCGTCCTCAACATCTTTCCCGAAGCACAACTCACGGTCGGGAAAGGAATCACCGGGAAGGCAGGCTCCCTGGACCGACTCGCCGAACTCCTCCAGCGGCAGCACATCCGGGCTTCCGCTCGGGAGCTGCTGAAAGGATCCATTCAGGAGAACCGCCTGGTCTTTTACCTCAACAAGCAGGCGGCTTACGCCGGACGGGTCTCCTTCTCCGCCCATGCCCCCTTAGGCGACATCTGCGTGACCGTTGTCTCGGATGATCTCCGGGGCCTAATCGAGAACCTCGCTCCCCCCACGATCCGGTCCGGGGGTCGAGAGCCTCGTCCCGCACCGTGAGCAAAGCAGGGCTCCGTCCTGGTACTCGGCCTCGCGGCCGCCACACTGGGGGCACGTGACCGGAAAGAGGAGGAGCTCGCTCTCGGGGTCGGTCCGGCCCGGGTTCGACTGTGGCACGGGAGCGGGCTGTCGGCGGGACCTGAAAAGGGGACGGAGCAGCAAGCCCCCAAGCTGCTTCGTATAATACGCGAGGAAGCCGGCTCCGAAAAGGACAAGGGCCCAGTACAGCAGCCCAACAACGACCGTGGCCCCGAGGCTGGGCTCTGCCACGCCGACCAGAACGCCGAGCGAGTTTATGGAGAAGTGAAAGAGGATGGAGGCCACGATTCCGTGGCGCAGGAAGAGATACCCCATGGCCAGCCCTGACGCGAAGGCAACCACGAACCTCCAAGCGCCCGCTCCCGGCACATGGAGGTAGCCAAAGATGATTGCAGAGACGAAGACGAGGGCCGCCCCGACAAGGACCGCGGGCCGAGGCGAGCCCGCGTGCACGTGGCCGCCAAGGAGGTACTTGAAAGACCCCGCGAGGTGTCGACCTCGGCTCTGCCCCTTCACACGCTGGCCAGAGACGACGTCGGACAGGCGCGTGACCAAGGAGGCGAGGGCCATGGGGAGTCCGATGAGAAGAACGCGCGTCGCCACCTCCTCCCAGACGGTGGCGTTTACCGCGGTATAGAGGACGTACCACTCAGGGGCGTCGGTGAAGAACGGAGGGAGCGTCGGGGCGACGCCCAAGAGGGGCAGGATGATCAGGATAAAAATGGTGTCGAAGAAGAGGATGGCCATGAAGACCTGTCCCACGGCCACGACGGGGCTGCGGGAGGCGAGCTTCCTGTCGACCCGCTCCGGCGGAAGACGCATGTCGCGATAGGTCCGCCGGCCGTGGAAGAGAAGCTGGTGGAGGAAGATCACGAAGATCACCCCAAACACGATGAAGAACCAGGTCAGGAGGGCCGGCCCGCCCACCTCGATGAACTCCAGTAAGTTCGGGCTCAGCGGATTGATCCAGAAGAAGAAGCCCGTGCAATCCGCGCACGCACCGGCGGAGATGCCGTCTACAATCACGGGGCTGATCCATACGAGGGCGCCGAGGCTGGCGGCGAGGTAGACCAGAAACAAGATCATGGCGATGAGCCAAAGGACCCCGAGAGCGGGCCGAAGCGCCGAGGTTTGCCCAGGAAGAGGCACGCCCGTCTGCCAGCCGCAGCTCGGGCAGAAGTTGCCTGTGTAGGAGGTCCCACAGCGTGGGCAGGCGACTGGAACGACCTCCGCCTCGGGGGAATCGACGGGGCCACTCACACCGATTCTCAGGAGGTCCTCCGATAAAAAGGGGTACATCCAAGGATTCAGGCCTGAGAACGGCAAGGGGTTGCGAGGCCGGGAGAAGACTCGCGGCTACGTCCCCCCGAAGAGCAGGCCCACGCCCTCCGCGGCATCCTCTTCCTCCTTCCGGAGACGGGTCGTCAGTGACGCGGCCTCGCCCTCCGCCAGCCGCTCTGCTGCGTTCTCCACGAGGGCCTCAAAACGCTGGATGGCCGCCACATCCCCTTGGATAAACACGAGGGTCCCGTCCCGTTCCATCCCCAGGGAGCGCGCATCACGCAGCGTCACGCTCTGACGGCTGATGAGGTCGTCCTCCAGGACCTCGCGACTCCGGGCGGCGGCCTCCTTCGGGAAGAGAAACACGGCGTCCATGGTCTGCGGACCTAGCCGGCAATCTCTAAAGGGTTTTCCCGTAGGCCAGGGTGTGACATAGCGAAGGCGCGGGGGGCCCTTGGCCACACCTGATAACCACCACGAAAGCTTTTTGCACAGCGGTCAGGCATAATTCGCCGTCCCCATGTTCGACGAGAGGAATCTGGGTGAGACCCAAATTCTGGCGGCCCTCATCGGCGTCTCGGAGATGGTGAGCAACCTCTCCGATCTGTCGGAGGTGCTTCGGACGGTGGTGCGCATCTCCCCGCAGCTTGTGAAGGTGGACCGGGCCGCGATTTTCCTCGACGACCCCCGGAATCAGGTCCTGATCCCAGCCGTTGCATACTGCCCGCGGGACGCCTTTGCCCAGGTCCTCATGGACCGCCAGCTCAGCCATGCCGAAGTCCCCAAACTCGTGAACAAGGTGATCACCCAGAAGCTCCCTTCCGTCGTCCGGGACCTGCCCCAGGAGGACCTCCTTCCCCAAAAGATCATCGGGGCCTGGCAGCTCAAGTCCATGCTGATTGTCCCCCTGGTATACAACGGGAAGGCCGTCGGACTGATGACCCTGGATAGCACAACGTCTCGCCACTACTTTACCAGCAAGGAGATCAACGTGGTCAGCGGCATCGGCAACCAGGTGGCCACAGCCGTGGAGAACGCACGGCTGCAGGATGAATCCCACCGCGCCTTTCGAAAGCTGGAGGACTTGGCGGAGAGCCTTGCCGACGCGGCCATCAAGGTGGACGGCGAAATGCGGGTCCGCGGGCTGTCTCCACCGAGCGCGAAGTTCCTCGGGTGGAAGGAGGACCAGCTCCACGGGAAGCCTTGGGCCCGGGTCCTGAAGCCCAAGGATGACCGGGGGCGGCTGCTGGCGGAGATGGATTTCGTGGGGAAGAAACCCCTCGTAAACGGGGAGATGTCAGAGGGGTTGAAGGCCTTCTTCACGAGGGTCAACGGGACGAAAGTCTACTGTCACATTCGCGCCTTGGCCCTTCGCGGTCGCGGAGAGCAACCGTCGCGGCTCTATTTCGTGTTCAAGAAGGCAGCGATTCCCAAGAAAAAGACCGCGACGCCGACGAAGAAGGCGGTCAGTCCCAAGAAGAAGGCAGTGAGTCCAAAGAAGAGACAACCGCCCAAGGGACGGAAGGAGGGGACACAGCCGAAGGCCCCCGCCGCGAAGCGCAGGTCGAAGGTCGCTTCGAGCCCCCGCTAAGGTCTACTCCTTCCGTTCCTCGACCAGCTCCACCATCTCCCCCCGCTCCCGCAATTTCCGGAGCTCCAGGGCGTCGATGATGGGGACCCCGCGCAGGCTGATCTTCTCCCGCCGGGACACGAAGATGATGGGTTCCTTCTCGACGACCTTGGACAGGTTGGCCACGACCTCGGCCTTCCGACGAAGCGCACGCTCCTGCCTATCCATCCCAGCGAGGAAGAGAATCGCCTCGTCCTTCGTGATGGCGTCGAAGGGGGATCGCTGGGTGAGGAAGACGTCGTACCCCAGCTTGGTGAGGAGACTTCGGATCATCCCGTGAAAGTCCTTCGCGGGCGAGGGACGGCGGGATCGGCCGGCGGCCTCGTCCGGTGAGCCGAAGGGGTCCAGGGGAAGCACGAGGGGCTCGTTGAGGAACTCCTCCAGGCGCGACGCCGCTTCGACCGTGGCGCTCATGCCATCCACGTACATCTGAATCGTGCGTCGGGAGACGTGGGCGACCTCGGCCATCTGCCCGAGGGAGATGCCCATCTCCTCCCGGACCCGACGCAGGACGTCGGAGTTGAGGCGAACGTAGAGGCCCCCAGGGGCCGAGAAGATGAAGGGAGGGACGCCCTCCTCTAAGAACTCCTGCAGCGTCCTTGGGGTGGCGATCGGGATGCCGAAGCGCGAGTAGACGACGCCCTGTTGGAGGGCCCCGCTGCTGCTCTTCAGACCCACGAGGAGGGTGGCGGCGTCGAGGCTGTAGGCGATGGCCTTCAATTCGCGGGCAGCATCCTGGCTCAGGGCATCCACATTGAGGAGGATCTTGACCAGCAGGAGCACATCGTCGCGACGGGCGGCGAGGTCGAAGCTCAGGCCCCGGCTCCAATGTTGCTCGCTGACGAAGAAGCCGGTGTGTGCGAGAAGATCGCGCGCCTCCATCAGGAGCTGGGCCCGGTCCACCTTTTGACTATAAATAACCTTCTATATAAAGAGAACCGCATCGC
>JBHIDB010000075.1:0-5392 GCA_046759865.1 Thermoplasmata archaeon | reverse complement strand
CAAGGCCCGCGAAGGTTGATAACCCGACTCGAATTGAAACGGAACGTGCAGTACGAAATCCTCGAGCACACCGCCGACACAGGCATCAAGGCCTACGGGGATGGTGTGAACGAGATTTTTGAGAACGCCGCCTTGGGGATGTTTGACCTCATGACGGACCTCGCCCTTGTTCGCCCCGTCGGAGAGGCACGGGTCGAGGTGGAAGCCCATGACCTGGAGTCTCTCCTCGTGGAGTGGCTGAACGAGCTCCTCTTCCTTCACGAGGTGGACCACGCCTTCTTCGTGGAGTTCGTGGTCAGCGTAAAGGGGCTCGCGCTTCAGGGAATGGCGCGCGGGGAGGAGGTGGATCCCGCGAGGCACCGACTGGAGCAGCAGGTCAAGGCGGTGACCTATCACATGCTCGAAGTGAACCCGGCGGAGGGATACGCGACTGTCATCTTCGACGTCTAGTCGATGCCAGAGAGGGGGCCCGAATCCGTGAAGGCCACAGCCATCGCGCACCCCATTCAGGGCCTCATCAAATACCACGGCCTCGCCGATCCCGTGCTTCGGCTGCCCTTCCACGATTCCATCTCAGTATGCACCGCCCCCCTGGTCACCCGGACGACCGTCGAGTTCGGCGACTACGAGACGGATGCCCTCACCGTGGACGACGTCTCCTTCACGGCACGCGGCCTCGAGCGGGGCGTGGCCGTCCTGGAGGCGGTGCGTCGGCGTGCCGAGATCGATGACCACGCCCGGGTCGTCTCCACGAACAGCTTCCCAGCCGGCGTGGGTTTGGGGGCCTCTGCGTCCGGCTTCGCCGCCCTCGCCGTGGCGGCCGCCCGTTCCGCGGGTCTGGACCTGACACTCCAGGAACTCTCCGTCCTGGCCCGGAGGGGCGCCGGATCGGCCACCCGGGCCGTGACCGGAGCCTACTCCAAGTGGCGGACCGGGTCCACGGACGAGGAGTCGTACGCAGAGCAACTGGCCTCCGAGGACCTTCAGATGGGGATTCTGGTCGCCCTTGTTCCCGCCTATCGGGACACGGAAGCGGCCCATCGGGAAGTCGTCAACTCCCCCTTCTTCACGGCCCGCCTCGCCGAGGTGCCCCGCATGCTGGCCGAGATGGAACTGGCCATCGGGAACGGGGAAGTCGGCCGGATCGGGGAGCTCGCGGAGCGGGATACCCTCCTGCTGCATGGCATCACAATGACGGGCCCGCAGGAGATGGTCCTCTGGACGCCGGAAACCCTCAGCGTCATCATGGCCGTTCGCCGGATGCGAGAGGAGGAGATCCCCGCCTTCTTCTCCATCGACACGGGCGCTACGGTCTACGTGAATACCTTCCCGGAAGACATCGGCAGAGTGGAGGCACGGATTCAGGAATTGGGGATCGAGACCCTGCGCTGTTGGGTCGGGGGTGCCGCGAGGACGGTGGACGATCACCTCTTCTAGCGAAAGGCAGAGTTAAGGGCCGGTGACGGACTCCCTTCGCGGGAACGGCGTTGCCCCTCTGGTCTGACGCGCTCAAGCACGGCTTCCTTCTCGTCCCCCGCGCGCGTCTCCTCCTTCTCGTCCCGGTGGGACTTGACCTCGCCATGCTTCTAATCGCCGCGATTCCTCCGGGGGCCTCCCCCCAGTTTACCCTGCCCGTGGCCCTCCCCTCCGTGTCCCAGGTGCGTGGGCCGGGCGAGGGCGCCCTGCCCTTCTACCCCCTCTACATGCTGACGGCTTCGGGAGATCTGGCCACGGCCCTCCTCCTCCTGGTCCTCGTGGTCCAATCCTACCTTACGACCGGCTACTTGGGTCGCCTCGAGAGGATCCGAAGCGGAAGAACAGGTGGGTTCTTCGCCTCGGCCAACCTCGCGTTCGCCCGGGTTCTCGCCTTCTTGGCCATCACGACATTCCTCCTCCTCGCCGCGAGTCCGTTCCTCCTGGAGGGACTCGTGCAGGGCCCGGCGACGCTCTTCGTCTTCGCGGCGGTCCTCGCCCTCCTCTACTTCCTCTTCCTGACACCCTTCGTCGTCGTGGTCGACAACGCCCCCCTCTCACTGGCCCTCCGCCGGAGCATCGAGCTGGCCGCCCGGCGGTTCCCGGAAGTCGTTCCCTATTGCCTCGGCTACGCCACGATCACCCTCCTCGCGTCCATCGCCTTCTTCCTGGTCGGGTGGGGGCCCGTCGGCGTCCTGGTCTTTCCTGTCCTCTATGGCATCGTAGGCACGGGCTTGGTCGGATCCACGCTCTACCTCTACGAAGGCCTCCGGCCCGTCGAACCCGTCCCGGTCCTGACCCCTGAGCCCGAACCTGTCGAGGAGGCCGTTCCCGCGTAGAACAAGGCGTTTAAGCGGTGGGCAGTTAGGCACGTTGTGAAGGTCGTCCTCTTGGGACCGCCCGGCGTCGGGAAGGGGACGCAGGCTCACCGGCTCTCGGAGATCCTCAGCATCCCCCGCATCATCACAGGCGACATGCTCCGGGGGCACGTGGTCGCGGACACCCCCCTGGGTCGGAAGGCGAAGGGGTACATGGAGCGAGGGGACCTGGCCCCCGATGACCTCATTACCGCGATGATTCGGGAGCGGCTTCGCGAGGAGGACGCACGAGAGGGCTTCATCATCGACGGCTTTCCGCGCACCCTCACCCAAGCTGAGGCCTTCGAGGCCCTGGTGACCCCGGACGTCGTCATCGCCTTGGAGGCATCGGAAGAGAAGCTGATTGAGCGCCTTAGCGGGAGGCGTGTCTGTCGGGAGTGTAAGTCCGTCTACCACGTGGTCCACGATCCGCCGAAGCGGGAGGGCGTCTGCGATCGCTGCGGGGGGGAGCTCTACCATCGGGAGGACGATACGGAAGAAGTGATTCGGGCACGGCTCCGCGCCTATCGACGCGAGACGGAACCCCTCATCGCCCGCTACGAGGCGCGATCGTCCCTCGTCCGCGTGCGCAGCGTAGGGGGCATCGACGAGGTCACTCGAACGTTGCAGGACGTCCTGAAGACACGCGGTCTGACCTAGGCGATGCCACCGCCGGATTCTTATGAACCTCCCGCTTTGAAGGGCCGGGGCCGATGGGGTAGCTTGGACATCCCAAGGGCCTGCGGAGCCCTAAACCCGGGTTCAAATCCCGGTCGGCCCGTCCCTTGGATCCCTTCCCGACCTTCCCGAAGGCCCTCGCCCGTGGCTACCTCCGGGCAACCGCAAGCAACCGGCTCTCGTCGGCCGAGAGGGGCTTCAAGTCCCATCCTCCGAACAGCTTCACGTCCGACCATCCCGCCTGGCGCAGGAGGTGGCCCAGCTCGTGAGGGGGATACATCCGCTGGGAGATGTCCACCGTCACCGGGTCCGTGAGATCGTCTCCAGCCCTCTGGTAGAAGGTCCAGCGACTCCTGATGCGAGAACGCTCCAGATCCAGGGTTCGCCTCTCGGTGTAGGCCATGGTCCCATACTCCTCGAAGCTCGTGGGCTCGAAGTGGTGGACCACGAAGTCTCGGTTGATGACGTCAAGCACGAGGACGCCCCCCCGCGCGGCCAGATCGTGGAACTGTCGGAGGATGCCGAGATCCGTGTCGTCGTCCCAATACCCCAGGGAGGTGAGCAGGTTCACGATGGCGTGGAACGGCTCCTCATCGCGAAGGGAGGAGGCAACCTCGCGGAGGTCGCCCTCATGGAAGGTCACCCGGCTCTCCACCCCGAGCTCCTGGGCGAGGGCCACGGCCCGTTGGACGTACGTCGGCACGAACTCGAGCCCTACAACCCGCCACCCGCGCTTCGCGAAGTGCACGGCATGGCGGCCGATCCCGCAGGGTGCGTCCAAGAGGCGACCGCCGGGGACCCCCGCCTTCTGCAGAATCTGCTCCAGGCGGGTCACTTGGTCGGGTGCGTACTTGAGACCGGCCTCATGGATCGGCAGGAACCTGTCGGGGTGTTCGAGGAATAGATTGACCGTCCAGTGTTCCTCGGCCACATCCCGCGGACGAAGGGGCGAGATATAGCCCTTGTCGGGTGGACCGCTTAGTCGAGGAATTCGACACGGGTCTTGTCGTGGTAGTCGACCTCGACGGGGACCCCGAAGATATGGGAGATGTTCTGGACCGGGTGCCGTCCCCCCATGCTCACGCGTCCAAAGTCCTCGTTCCGCACGCTATTCTGAACATCGAGATACACGTCCAGTCCGAGGACGAGGCGGCGAGCGCCACCTCGTGCACGAATGGCCCGCTCGAGGAAGTCGAGGAGTCGCTCCCCCTCCCGCCGGGACAGGGTCTCTTCGCCGCCCATGGTCACCCGAGCCACTCGTCTTCGGCGGCGTGGCGGGGTGGGCGGCGACACTGCGGACACACGAACTCCCCCGTCTCCTCGTTCCGGTCGAAGGGGCCCTCGTAGCTGCAAAACTCGCACAGCCCCCCGAAGGCCTTTCCCGCGCCTGCCACGGGTTGGAAACGGGCCCCTCGCTATAAGGAGCCCGGGAATCCCGACGATAATCATCGGAACAACAATATATATGTGGGAGGGCCAATTCCACTCGCCTATGCATTTCCGGGCCGGGAAACTCTACGGCATGCCGGTCATCTCCGCGGACGCCTGGCAGGTGGGGCGGGTCCATATCGCCTTGGTCGGGGACGACTGGAACGTCGCGGCCCTGGAGATGAGGCCCGAGCGGGGCTTCACCAAGGCCCTCGGACTCCGGACCCGAAAGGAGCGAGAGACCGCGCTTCTCGGCTCCAACGCCATCGCCTCGGTGGGCACCTTCGTCCTTCTCAAGACACCGGTGAACAGGCTGCCGGACTTTCTCATCAAGCCGGACAAGCCGCCCTTGGCCCTGCCATGGGTGCTCTGGATGCCCGTGGTCTCTCAGGACGGCCAGAACCTCGGGATCGTGGAGGACGCGTACATCGACACGAACCTGTGGAAAGTGGATAGCTTGACCTTCCTCCTAGACCGGAAGCCTTACCAGCGGCTGAGGTCCCTGAACCCCGTGAAACGGAAGCGCCGGCTGGACGTCCCCACGAGCCTGGCCATCCTCGGCGATGTGATCCTGCTGAAGGTTCGGGCGGCTGAGCTGAAGCGGCTCATCACGGAGGGAGCCGTGGAAGAGGTCACGGGGGTCGGCACCCCCGAGAGGGCGTGAAGCGTTAGCCGAGGCCGAGCTGGGCGATCTTCTCCGGCAGGTACGCATCCGTCACGTAGTCCAGGCCGTACTTGGCCAGCGCCTGCTGTTCGGCCTTCTTCCCGATCTCCAGCATCAGCTCCACCTCGTCCCGCCAGAAGGGGTCGCCGAACCGGGGGTCTGTCTGGATGTCCCGAAGGGCCTTTGCATCCTGGGGTGTCAGCTCATCCGCCGGAAGGTCATAGTTCAAGATGTCCGAAGCGGAAATTCCGAGGAACGAGGCGGAGGGTGTGGCGAGGTACTCTGAGATGTG
>JBHIDB010000074.1:0-5438 GCA_046759865.1 Thermoplasmata archaeon | reverse complement strand
TGACCCTGAGCCTCCGGGTGGAGCGTCGGGAGTACGACGCGTTCACGGACCGCCTGCGGGTCCACGGCCTGATCGAGGAAGGGGCCATGGACCTGGGCTCCCATCACACCCTCAACGTCGTCGCCGGGGAGGCCTTGGAGATTGTCAAGGAATGGCGGGAGTCCCAACTGCAGCGGATCCAGGAGGCGGTGGAGGCCACGGAGAAGCCCCTGGTGACGATGGTCTCCTTGGACGACGAGGAGGCGCTGGTGGCGCAGATGCACCAATCCGGGATTCGTGAGGTGGCGGAGATCCGGGGCCGGAGCACCGGCAAGATGTACGAGGTCGACGAGCCGCCAAAGGAGGAGTACTACGGGCAGGTGTTGGAGAAGGTGCGTCAGCTGGACCCGCCGGGCCTGATCGTCCTCGGCCCCGGCTTCGCTCGGGAGGACTTCCTGCAGTTCGGCCGGGAGCGAGAGCCGGAGTTGTTCCGGGAGGCTTCCGACTTCGCCACCGGCCACCCCGGCATCACGGGAATCCAAGAGGCGCTGCGAGGAGGCCTTGCCGAGCGAGTCCTGGAAGACTCTCGTGTGGCCCTGGAGACCCGCTTCGTGGAGCGGCTCCTCGAGGAGATCGCCCGGAACGGTCCGCACGCCTACGGTCCGGAGGAAGTGAACACTGCCGTCGCGGCGGGGGCCGTGGAGACCCTCCTGGTGACCGACGAGTTGACACGGTCAGGCGAGGCGGAGAGCCTCATGCGGCGCGCCGAAAGGAAGAAGGGTCGCGTTCTCGTGGTGAGCAGCCGACACGACGCAGGCCAGAAGCTCCGGGCGCTCGGAGGCATCGGCGCCCTACTGCGCTTTCCCCTCCGCTAGGCGGCCCCCCTGGACTCCCCCGTTAGCAAGGCCGTTGCCACCAGGTGTGCAATACGAAGGGGTTCGGGGAGGGCCCCCCGCACCGTGCTCCGGCGGATCAGGTCCTTCGCATCTTCCAGGGCGATGCCCTCCCGCAAGACGTAGAGAGGCTTGTGAGGCGTCTCCACCCGCTCCAAGGGGGCCCGTCGGATCACCTCCATCCGCTCTGTCCAGTCCGTGAACTTGGCCTGGAGGGCCACCTCCATCGCCTCCAAGTCCGGTTCCTTCCGGGTCACCGTCATTGTCGGGACGCCCGTCCCGGAGTAGACCGTGGCGATGTCCACGACGTTGAAGCCACCCAGGGCCACGCCGTCGATCATGACGAGCGCCAGACCCTCCCGGAAGCGAGAGTTCTGGAGTGCTTCCACGAGCCTCTCCGTTGCGTCCGTCCCATCCACCTCGACCTCTGTGACGAGGACTCCCTCCACATAGGCAGGAATCCGGACAACCACCCCCACGACGGCTACCCGCGCATCGCCGAAAGAGAAGGGCCCGTCGTCGATCCCCAAGACGCGAACGTGGGCCTTCATCAGAGGAGCCTCAGCTGGCCCGTGACGCGATCTACGACGTTCTCTGGACCCGGTCCGAGGCCGAGGCACGTCTGCGTCCCCGGCGGCACCTCCGTCAACCCCGCATCGGTGATGAGGGCCGTCGTCAATCCCAGGGCCCGCCCTTCCTGCTGCAGGTCCAGGAGCGCTCCCCGCCCGTCAATGCGCAACACGACCTTTCGCTGCCCTTCGTCCATCCACGCGCGGAACCACGCCCGCTTCCCTTTCTGCGCCTTCAACGCGCAGGCGACGGATGCGTGGCCCACTTGGGCCGCCACCTTCCCCGCGGAAAGGCCGAGGTCCTCCCGCACCACCACGGCTAGCTTGTACTCCATCAGATTCGCCTCGACGCCTCTCTCTCCAGCCGTCGTTTCTCGCGCCTTAACTCTTCGATTCCCGCGGTCTCTTTCTCTTCCGCAGCCTCCGCCACCTCCAGCTCGGCACTGACCTCTTCAAGGCGGGAAAAGAGATCGTCCCCCTCCGCCTCCTGCCGCGCCGGAGGCGCGGGAGTCCGTCCCAGGAAACGTGCGATGCGTGGATAGGCTCCACGGAAGACGCCCAAAAGGAAGAGGACGAGGGTGAGGAGGGCGAGCCCTGGCCACAGCGTCTCCGGGAGGAAAATGACTTGGCCCGCGCCGGCGAGGAGGACGAGGAGGGTCCCGTAGAGGATGGTGATGGCCACGCTGAGGACGATCCCCATGAAGACGCGATACAGGATATCCAGCTCCCCTCCAAGGCTCCTCCGGCCGGGGAAGAAGACGTTCACCAGGAGGAACCCCGGCAGGAAGAGGGGAAAGATGAGCAGGACGAGTTCCAGGACCACGCCTCGAGCCATGAGCGGCGGCGATATCTAGGTTTCGCGCGGCCGGGGAAGCTCTTTATCCCCGCCCCGGATGGACGTCTATGGGGAATGAGGCGACCCTGGGGGAGTTGCGAGGCCTGATCGCTGCATTTGTTGCCGCCCGCGAATGGGAGGGGTTCCATAACCCAAAAGACCTCGCCCTAGCTTTGTCCGTGGAGGCCTCCGAGCTCCTCGAGCTCTTCCGGTGGCGAGGGAGGAAGGAGGTGGAAGAACACCTCCCCGAGCTCATGGACCGAATCGCCGAAGAGCTGGCGGACGTCTTCATCTTCGGTCTCAGCCTGGCCAATGCGGTCTCGCTCGACCTTTCGGCGGCGATCATTCAGAAGATGGAGGAGAACGAGGTCCGGTTCCCGGTGGAGAAGTATCGCGGGCGGGCCTACGGGGACTGGGCCAAGTCCTCGGCCGGTAGGAACGCCTCGTAACCCCGAGCCGCGGGGCCGGACGTGCGGAAGGCAGGCAAGTCCTTCAGCGAGTAAGTGCGGAAGCCCGGGTAGAGACACTGTGACCGAAGGCCGTCGTAGGCGATTTCCAGGAGGGGCTTGAGGTTGACCACGTCCTCGCCGTTGTACTGCAGCAGCACGCGGAGGGCCTCCCTGTCCCCCCGCAGGTAACGCCGCCAGAGATAGACGGCATCCCAACCCCGGACGCCCCGGGTGGCCGGGCTTCGTCGAATGCCCATCCGACCCTCGATGGCCTTCAGGCCCCCCTTCATCCCCAGACGGGCGAAGAGGTAGCGGAGGTCGATGTGAATCGGCGGGATCTCGAGGTCGGGAAAGGTCCGTCTTAAGAAGGGCACGTCGAAAGTCGAGCCGTTGAACGTGACCAGCAGCCGGTAGGAGTCGATGAGAGTGGGGAACTCCTCCAAGGATTCCTCGTAGAAGTAGCGCATCTGCTCTCCATCGAACAGGCCAATCAGGGTGATTTCGTCCTCCTCCGACTCGAGGCCTGTGGTCTCGATGTCCACGTAGGCGACGGAGTCCCGGAATTCCGGGTAGGTCCGCCAGAACTCACGCCGCGGAAGGGAGCGGGCGAAAAAGCGATGGTCCCTCTCCGTTAGGCGTTCCTGAGACCGTTGGAGCCCCTCCTCGAGGCGCGTTCCCCGTACGGGTCCCAAGCGGACGACGTCGGGATCTTCGAGGTAGGCCTCCCATGACTCCACACCACCCTCCCAGAGCTTGCGCTCGGTGGCATATCCGATGCCGGGCACGTGGACGAAGGTGCTCTGCAACAACCGGGCGGGCGACGAAGCCCTCGCCTATATGAACGCCCGGTAGGGGTCCCCGAAAGTAGTTTGGGCGTCTTGCCCCTTGGGACCCGGATGTTCGAGGTCCTGGCCCGGGCAGGCCTCGGTCGGATCGGCCGCCTCGCGACCGCTCACGGGTCGGTGGAAACCCCTGCCTTGATGCCCGTGGTGAACCCCTCGAGCCTCATCGTCACGCCCCAGGAAATGCAGGAGGAGTTCCACGCGCCCATTCTCATGACCAACGCCTACATCCTGCACCGGGGAGAGGATCGGGACCGGGCCCTCAAGGAAGGGGTGCACCGCCTTCTGGGCTTCCCTGGCCCCGTCATGACGGATTCGGGGGCCTTTCAGCAGCACGTGTACGGGAAGGTCGACGTCACCAACGCGGAGATTGTGAAGTTCCAGGCGGCCATCGGTGCAGACCTCGGCGTGGTCCTGGACGTGTTCTCGGAGCCCAACGACGCCCGACCCCAGGCCGAGGCGGCTGTTGACGAGACGTTGAAACGGTCGGAGGAGGCCGCAGGGTTCCGCGGCGAGATGGCACTGACGGGCACCGTACAGGGGGGCCTCTACAGCGACCTACGCACCCGATCCGCGGAGGGCCTCTCCCGGCTCCCCCTCCAGATTCATGCCATCGGGGGGGTCGTACCGCTCATGGAGGCCTACCGGTTTGCAGACCTCGCGGAGGTCATTCTCGCGAGCCGGATGGGCCTGCGACCGGACCGACCCATCCACCTCTTCGGAGCCGGACATCCTATGGTCTTCGGGTTGGCGGTTCTCCTGGGCTGCGATCTCTTCGATTCCGCCGCGTACGCCAAGTACGCGTATGACGGCCGGATGATGACCGCGGATGGAACACGTCGGGTTCGCGATCTGAAGCACGTCGCCTGCCGATGCCCGGCGTGCAGGGACGCCACCCCCGAGGCCCTGCGCGAGGACCCTGCCCGGGTGGCCCAGCACAATCTCCATGTGAGCTTCGAGGAGGTGGAGCGGGTCAAGCAGGCCATCGACGAAGGGACGCTCTGGGAGCACGTCGAGCGGCGGAGTCGGGCCCATCCACGCCTCCTGGAGGCCCTTCGTGTCTTGGAGCGGCACGTAGAGTATCTCGAGCGATTCGAGAAGCTCTCGGACGGAAGTCCGTTCTACACCGGGCCCGAGACCATCTGGCGCCCCGTCTTCCATCGCTTTCGAAAGCGGGTCTTGGAGCGGTATCGACCCCCCGGAGCGAAGGCGGCCCTGATTCTCCCGGACGGGCCCCGCCCGTACTCCCGGGGCTATCGGCGCGTCCTCCGCCAGCTCTTCGAGGGCGCCGAGGCCCACGCCATCGTGAAGTCCCCGCTCGGTCCTGTGCCCATCGAGCTGGACGGGGTCTATCCCGTGGCTCAGTCGATCTTCCCCAGAACCCCCGGCGTGGAAGCCCTCGAGGCCACGGAAGCCTTTCTGCAGGCTTTTCTCCGCAAGGGCCACTTCCAGCTTGGGCTGCTTTGGGAAGGGGAGGAGAGTCTGGAGGAGCTCATCCGGCGCGCACCCGGATCGGCGGCGGGAGGTGACGACCTGCACCGCGCACGAGCCATCTCGGACTACCAATTTGGCCACGAGGCTACAGACGCGCTCTTCCGTGGGGCCGTCGAGTTGGTTACCTCCAAGCGAACGCGAAGGATTCGAAACGTCCAGGTGGACGGAGACCACGTCCTCTCCTTGCGTGCCTCGGATGGGCTGTACACCCTGAAGTGGTCGGGCGGCCAGCGAATCCTCGAAGCCGTAAATCCCCCTCGCCATCGCGTGATCGTGGAAACGGACTCGGCACCCTTCAATCGCCAAGGCCGGAGCGTGTTCGCCAAGTTCGTGGTCGAGGCCGATCCCGAGCTGCGGCCCTGGGAAGAGGTCCTCGT
>JBHIDB010000073.1:0-5645 GCA_046759865.1 Thermoplasmata archaeon | reverse complement strand
CCGCATCGCTATCGGACCTGTCCCACCGTCCCGCGGCGCCCTCGTTGGTTGAGGACGGACTTATACTCCGGGGACTTTCTTCGCGTGCATGCCCGGACAGCTCGTCGAAGGGAAGGTCCTCGTGGCCGACGAAGCCGACGGGAGCCGACTGTACAACCGCGGCTACTTCGGTAACCCCCTCCCGGGCGGGGGCGTGGAACTCGACCTCGTGGAGGCGGCCTACCTCAGCGAGACGGGGAAGCTCGACGTCACCCGGGCGGGCCGGAAGCTGGGGCCAAAGAACCTCTTCCGACAGGGGGATGCCGTCCTCCCGAACTTCGAGATCCGGTATCTCGTGTACCGGGACCTCCGACAGCGGGGGTACGTAGTCAAGGCGGGCGTGCCCCCTTTGGACTTTCGCGTCTTCCCCCGAGGGGCGGGGCCGGACAAGGCCCCCACGCGGTACTGGGTCCTCGCCCTCTCGGAGCGGAGCCTATTCGACCTGGGGGAACTCCAGGCGCACCTGGGTCGGGTCGCCCGGGTCCGCAAGGAGCTCCTCCTGGCCGTCGTGGATGAGGAGAGCGACATCACCTACTACCGCGTCTCCAAGGCCTCGCCTCGTGGCCACATGTTCGACGACCTGTCGGGGATCAAGGCCGAGGCGCTGTTCCTCAATGACCGGTCCCTGGTGGTGGAGGCCGAGAGTGCCCACGGGCTGTACGAGGCGGGCTTCTACGGGAAGATGCTGGGGGAGCGCCTGCAGCTGTCTCTCCTGGAAACCCTCTACCTGGCCAGGCAGGGAGCCCTCGTGGTCCGACGGGCCCAGACGGGGCGGAAGATTGGGCTCGCCACACTGCTGCGGGAGGCCGTCCGGATCCAGCCCGACTTCCGACTCCGGCTCCGGGTCTACGAGGACCTGAAGGAGCGGGGCATTCTGGTCAAGACCGGGTTCAAGTACGGGGCCCACTTCCGCGGCTACGAAGGGGACCCCAACGCCGACCACGCGAAGTACCTCATTCACGCCTTGCCGGAGGACTTCACAGGGACCTGGCCCGAGGTGAGCCGGGCGGTGCGACTGGCCCACGGGGTCCGGAAGGACATCCTCCTCGGTCGAACTGGGGAGGAGGTCGCCTACCTCCGCCTCCAACGCGTCCGGCCGTGAGGGTTATCCCGAAGCTTGCCGTCGCCCGGCCATGGCATCGTCCCCGCTGCGCCCCGGCACCTTCTCCATCGTTGCCCGTGATTCGGAGACGGGGGATCTGGGCGTGGCCACGCAGTCCAAGTTCATCGCCGTGGGTGCCGTCGTTCCGTGGGCACGGGCGGAGGTCGGAGCGGTGGCTACCCAGGCCCAGGCCAACATCTCATTTGGTCCGGAGGGCTTGGAGCGCATGGCGAATGGCGAAGCCCCGGCCGCCATCCTCGCCCGCCTGACCCAGGAGGACCCTCAGGCGCCCGTACGGCAGGTGGGGATGGTGGACGCCCACGGACACGCAGCGGCGTTTACCGGCGAGGAGTGTCTCGAGTGGGCCGGCCATGTCGTCGGGCAAGGCTTCTGCGCCTTGGGGAACATCCTGGCCTCCGAGGCGGTGGTTCAGGACATGGCGGCGGCCTACGAAGGGATGGAGGCGGACCTGCCGGAGCGGCTCCTCGCGGCCCTAGAGGCGGGCCAGGGGGCCGGCGGGGACCGCCGGGGGCAGCAATCCGCCGCCCTCTTGGTTGTGCGAAAGGGAGGGAGCTACGGTGGCTTCACGGACCGTTACATAGACCTGCGTGTGGACGACCACCCCGCCCCCATCGCGGAGTTGGGGCGCGTCTTCCAAATCTACGACCTGACCCTCCTCCAAGAGGAGGACCCGGACGACGTGGTCCGACTGGAGGGCACCGTGGCGGAAGATGTCCAAGCCCGCCTCGGGAAGGCTGGCTTCTACCAGGGGCCTGTCGATCGGCCGTGGTCAGACGAGAGTCAAGAGGCGCTCCGACGCTTCTTTCACGTTCACAATTTTGAGAACAAGTGGCGCGATGACCGTCTCCTATGGCGGTCCGTCCACCGCTACATCAAGGCGCAGCTGCCCCGGGACTAGGTGGCCTCGTACACAAGGCGCCCGCCGAAAATCGTGGCGTAAACGGGAATGTCCTGGATGGCGTCAGCGTGTTCCCGCGGATCCCTTTCCAAGACCACGAGGTCGGCCAGTTTCCCGGGTTCGAGGGAACCCTTGACCTCCTCCTCCCCGCTGGCGTACGCGGAGCCCAGGGTGTAGGCGCGGAGGGCTTCCTCCACGGACAGCCGCTGGGCCTCGAAGGGTGCGTTAACCGCCCAGTGAATCCCATAGAGGGGAGAGAGGGGCATGTTGTCCGACCCGAAGGCCAGGGGGATGCCCGCCTCCAGGATGCGGCGGAAGGGGTTGTTCTGCGTCAAGCGCTCCGGCCCGAGTCGATCCTCGTACATGTCCCCGGGCCGGCTCCATTGGCCGACAAAGTTGGGTTGCATGGAAGCGATGAGACCGAGTCTGCGGGCCTCCTTCAGGTCGTCTTCCGCCGGCAGTTCCAGATGTTCGATCCGATGGTGGAACCCTTCGCCGCCCTCCTTGGCCAGGTGGTGGATGGCCACCTGGATGCCCCGATCGCCGATGGCGTGGAGGGCGAGCTGGAACCCCCCGTCGGTGGCGTCCCGGACGAGGGAGGTGGCCTCCTCCTCCGAATAGATCAGCATGCCCCGGTTTCCGGGCTCGTCCGCGAAGTCTTCCATCAAGGCGGCGGTCCGTGCCCCCAGGGAGCCATCGAAGAAGGCCTTCAAGGCGCCCAGACGGAGGAGACCGCCCCCAACGCCTGTCCCGAGACCCCCCTCCAGGAGGGCAGGAAGACCCTCCGCCCGGGGCATGAGGTTCACCCGGAGGGCGAGCTCTCCCGCCCGCTGAAGGGTCCGATAGGCGGTGATGCCGTAGGGGCTGATGGTCTCCGACACGGAGGTGATGCCGAGACGGTGACAGTCTCGAATCATCGCCTTGAGCCCTTCCTGGATCGTGGTGGCGTCGGGGCGGGTCGCCTCCCGAAGGACCTCCATGGCCTCCTCCTTGAGCACGCCAGTGAGCTCCCCCGCCGCGTCTCGCTCAACCCCTTCCAAACCCTCCAGTGTGAGGCGCCCGAGGCCCTCCGAGTTGGAAACAGCCATGTGGGTGTCTACCCGCGAGAGGGCCACGGGATGACTGGGGGCGGCCTCGTCCAGGTCCCCCTTGGCGGGATAGGTGCGGACCGGCCACCTGCTTTCGTCCCAGTTGTGCCCAAGGAGCCATTGCCCTTGCGGGGTCCCCTGGGCCTTCTCCGCGACGCGCTCCTTGACCTCGTCCAGCGAACCGGCGGACGCCAGGTCTAGGGAGGCGATGCGGGCCCCATAGGTGGCCAGGTGGGCGTGGCAGTCGTTGAACCCGGGGAGAACGAAGCGACCTCCGACGTCCAGGACGCGTGTGTCGGGGCCTTCGAAGCCGCGGGCCTCGGGTCCCTTGCCGACCGCCAGGATGTGTCCGCCCCCGAGGGCCACCGCGTCAGCCTCCGGCACCTCCTCGGACAACGTGAGGACCCGTCCTCCGACGAGAATCAGGTCGGCCGTTAGCCTCAAGGGGCCACCTTCTCCAGCCGCCTCGTGGCCCGGCGAAGCGTCTCGACCCGCTTGGGGAAGGCAAACCGGATGAAGGAGCGACCGTGGGTCGCGTCGGCATAGAAGCTGCTGCCGGGGACCACCGCCACTCCGACTTCCTCGACCAGGAATCGACTAAAGGCCACGTCGTCCTTGTCGGTCAACGGGCGGATATCCGCCATGATGTAGTAGGACCCCTCGGGCTCGGCGCACTCGAACCCGATGGCGGTGAGGGCGTTGAAGAGGACCTCCCGCCGTTCCGCGTACTCTTTCCCAAGGGCCTCGAAGTAATCATCGCCCATCCGCAGGGCATGGGCTCCGGCAATCTGCAGGGGGTGCGGGGCCCCCACGGTGAGGAAGTCATGGGTCCGCTTCATGGCCTCCGTCAGGGTACGGGGGGAGACGGCGTACCCCAGGCGCCAGCCCGTGATGCTAAAGGTCTTGGAGAGACCGCTAATCGTGACCGTGTGCTCCCACATGTCCCCAAGGGTGGCCATGCTCACGTGGCGGCGTCCGTCGTAGAGGATGTGCTCGTAAATCTCGTCCGTGACGCACACCACGCCATGGTCCGTGCACAGGTCGGCCACCAGGCGGAGGGTCCCTTCGTCGAACACACGGCCCGTGGGGTTGTTGGGCGTATTGAGGATAATGGCCTTCGTGCCCCGTCGGAAGGCGGCCTTGAGGGCCTCCTCGTCGATCCGATACGAGGGCCACTCCATCGGGACGAAAACGGGGCGGGCCCCCGAGACAACGGCGTCGGGCCCGTAGTTCTCGTAGAAAGGCTCCAGGACCACGACCTCGTCCCCCGGGTCGATCAGAGACAGCATGGCGGCCATCATGGCCTCCGTGGCTCCACAAGTGACGACCACGTGGGCATCGGGGTCCACCTCGAGCCCTTGGAAGCGCAGGACGCTCTCCGCGATCGCTCCGCGGAACTCCTCTGCGCCCCACGTCGTGGCGTACTGGTTGTACCCCTCCACCAGGGCCCGTTGCGCGGCCTCTAGTATCTCTGCAGGCGGGTCAAAATCCGGGAAGCCCTGAGAGAGGTTGATGGCGCCGTAGCGGCTGGCCAGCCGGGTCATCTCTCGGATGACGGACTCGGGAAAGTGCTGGACCCGATCGGAGACCCGGGGGTCGGCGATGGCGAAGGCGTGCGCCCCCTCCTCCCGCGGCGGCGATGCCATGTTCGGGAAGCCACGGCGGCGTGCGGTAAATAGGTGCTTCCAGGCCCCGCACTTAGCTATATTTATCCTGGGAAGGTTGAGACGGGGGCCATGGCGGAGTGGACCACAAAGCAGCTGAAAATCCTCAAAAACGTCCGGACGCTTCGCGTGGCCACGCTCTCCCCGCGTGGAGACCCCTTCAGCGCCCCAGTCCGCTTCTACTTCGACGGGAGTTCCCTCTACTTCACCTCGCCCGCGGAATCCGAACAGGTGGCCCACCTGCACGCCAACCGCCGCCTCGCGGTCCTCGCCGACACGGCAGAGGACGGGACCCTCCAGGGTTTCGTCGTGCAGGGCCTGGCCGAGTGGGTCCGCAGCGATCGGGAGTCCCAGGGGGTCTGGGAGGCGCTGACGGCGAAGTACCCGGACTCCTCCCCGGAGGAAGTCCGAGGCCCCTTGGTCAAGGTTGACGCCGTTCGCATCCAGGACCTCGGATAGCGGTCTGCCTCCGCCACGGCGATGCGTTAAGTAGCGAAGCGAGGGTTATGTCCCGGCGGCTCTCGCGTTGGGGGGACCGCATCGGAGGAGACGCAGACGACGGCGGTAGGCGTGATCATCCTGAAGAGCTTTCACGAGACGAGGCCGAAGCTGGCCTCGGTGCTCAACGTCGGAGAGCGAAGGGCGCTCACCAAGGCCATGTTTGAGGACGTGACCAACGCGGCCCAGGGTTGCCCGGAGCTCGGTCAGATCGCGGTCATCAGCCCGGAGGAGGAGGTGTTGGAGCGCGCCAAAGAGCGGGGCCTCTTGCCCATCGAGGAGACCGACCCCCACGACATGGACAGCGCCTTTCGCCTCGGCGTGCAATTCTCCCA
>JBHIDB010000072.1:0-5806 GCA_046759865.1 Thermoplasmata archaeon | reverse complement strand
CCCACAAGGGAGGCGGCTTCGTGATCGTCAACGGCCTCCACGTGGACCAGGCGGGCCGCCTCGTTGACCTGGAGACCCCTTACGAGGGGGGCAACCTCTTCTCCCTGGCCTCCGGGGGTGCCTTGTACATTCGGGACCCCGAGGCCGTCGTGGAGGAGAACCAACTCAACGGGGGGGAGTTTGCGGAGCTCACGGACGAGGACTGGGAGCTCATCCTGCCCTACCTCCGGCGGAACGAGGAGCTCCTCGGCGTGTCCGTGAGGCGCCTGTTGACCTGGAATGGACAGACCCTCGACCCCCAACGGGTCTACCGGAAGGTAGCGGCAGTCCCGTTGCGGGCCCTCATCCCGGCCCACGACTAGTCCGCACGGGCAGCCTGCACGCAGCCCATAGATGCTTATACTCTTATACACACTCTACACCTGATGACCACGCAAGGCCCGTCGCCAAAATCGAAAGAGACGACGCCGATTCCCACACGGTTCAGCCGAGAGGAGCTGGCCCGCATCGAGCGGACTCGTCCGCTGGTCGGGGCGTCTTCGCGGAGCGCCTTCATTCGGCAGGCGGTCCTGGAGAAACTGGAGGAGGTGGAGGGCACGGGGATCCTCCAGATCCGGGACGTGAGCCGGGAGGAGGCCCTCCGTCTGATCGATGACTATCTGCAGACGCACCCCGGGATCCATTACGTCAGCGAGTTGGTTGAGGAGTTGGGCCTAGAGCCCCGGACGGTCTTCGCGGCGGCCCAGAGGCTCATCGACGAAGGACAGGCCCGCATCGGGGAGGACTGAATGCCGACGGTCCTCCGGGCGGAAGGGGACGGCATCGTGGCTCGGCGGATCGTCTACCTGGCACGAAAGATGGCGGGCCCCCGACTCGTGCGCAAGAGCGGCCGCCACCGCGGCCTCTGGGGCAAGCTGTACGACGCAGAGGCCTACGTCGACCTGCCCCTCGAGGGCGCGTGACGTTATCATCCTTGAAAACAACGCAAAGCATAAAACCCGAGAGGGTCTCCCAGCGCCGGCATGGGTGAGGAAAAGGAGCGGGAGAGGACGCGCGGCCCGGCCGACATCCTCCCCCTTTTTTCTCCTGCCCTCTTCGACTTCTGGCAGATCATCCTGCCCCGAAACCACCTCGTCATCTACGTGCGGGAGCGGGAGCGGGAGCGGGACGACCTTTCCTGATAATCAGGGGAGAACCCTTTTCGCCCTCATTCTCGCTAGAATCGGCCGAGGCCAGTGTACCCGTATCCTATGCCCCCCAGGCGCGCCTATCCCGGGTCCCACCCCAGCCTGGGCGCCTTCCTGGGCCTCGTCTTCCTGGGCCTGGTCGTGCCCTACGCCCTCGGTTACGGGCTGATGGCCTTCGCGGGGACCCTCGTGTTCGCAGGCATCCTCGCCGGAGCCATCGCCCGCGGGGGGGCACGGATGGGGGCGGGGGCCGGGGCGAGGTCGGCGGGCTTCTTCATGCTCATCCTCCTCCTCTCCTACGCCGTCGTTCTCCTCTCGAACCAGGGCCTCTTCGACCTGGCCGCTTCGCCGGAGATGGCCCGGATCGTGCCTTACGTCATGCTCATGGAGGGCCTCTGGTCCCGCATTGGCTTCATCATGCAGCCCGTCCTCGGCCAGCTCATCGCCCTCACGGGCGGGGACGTCTTCGTGGAACTCCTCCTCCTCGTGAGCCTGCCGGCCATCGGCGCGGCCCTGGGCGGAGCCCTCGCGGGGGCCGTGGCCGGCCACGCCGCTCCGCGACCCCTCCCCATGAACATGGCCGGATACCCGCCCTACCCTCCGTACCTGTTCCCGGAGTACCCCCCTGGCATGCCCCCAGCCCGGCCTTTCGTGACCCCCGAGGAGGCGGGGATGCTGCCCGAAGGGGTCAGGATGCCCCCGGCCGAGGTCGACTACCTCTGCCCCTGGTGTGGCCTCCGGGTTCTGCCGGACATGGAGAGGTGCTGGAGCTGCGAAAGGCCGCTGGATGTCTCCCCTCCGCCTCCGCCACCGCCACCGGGGTACTAGTCGACCGCCGGAACGGACCCGATGGCGTGCGGGAGGGGTTCGGTCTTCACTCCCCAAGAACCACGGCGTCTCCGATCCCAATCCCGTGATCCCGTACAAAGCCTGCATTGACCTCGAGGGCGTAGCCGACAGGGACCGTTGAGGTGTAGCGCGGGCATGGGTCCGCCTCGCAAGGAACGGCCCCCTCCACCAGCTGGACGATGGTGAGATCGCCGTCAATGAAGAGGACATCGAGGGGGATGAGGGTGTTCTTCATCCAAAAGGAACGTATCCTCTCGTCGCCGAACACGAACAGCATGCCAGAACCCGCTTGGAGGCTCTCCCGGAACATCAGGCCCCGTGCCCTCTCGGCGGGCTCGTCCGCGATCTCGACGGCCACCTGAACGGAGCCCGAGGCCGAAACGATGGTGACCGTCGACGCCGAAGGATGCGTCGCGCCGGGAACCAGAAGAGAGAGAGCCGTGGCGAGGAGGGCTGCTGCGATGACGGCGATGGCGAGCTTGTCCCTTGGCCCCATTTTCTCCGCGAGGCTTACATGAATCCGGATGACTTGAACCTGCTTTTCCGATGGGTTCCCCCGCAGCCCAGGGAGTTTACTCCTCCCCCGGCCCGCCGAAGGGGGTGGCGAATGGCGTCTGCTGGACCACGTTCAGCCGTTGGATGAGGCGCCACTGCACCTTGGCCAGGTTCCCCATGATTTCGTTGAAGGCCCCGGGGTCCGGCCCGTCCCTTTCGGTCAGCTCGGACCTCAGGGCCGTCAGACCCTGCCCCAAATCGCGGGCGACGGCCCGAAGGACCTGCTCGACCGTCGGGTCGAGTGTCTGGAGGTTTCGAAGCTGGAAGGTCGCGCCGCCTACCTGGCCGAGGATGAGCCCCGCCATCATGTACATCCCGTCGTCGAGGAAGTCACCCAGGACCTGGAGGAGGACGGAGAGGCTGGCCAGCTCCGTGGTCGAGTTAGAACGCACGTCGGCGATGGCCCGGTCGAACGCCTTGGAGAGGTCCTCTGCGCTGAAGACGGTGCCCTTCATCCTCACCGCCTCCGGGGGCCGTAGCCTGGGGTAAGCCCCAGAATTCCACGAGGCGCCGCCCGGTGGGTCGCGTAGAGGCGCCGGACCTGCTCTTCGAGCCGCTCGATGAACGCCAAGGCAGAACGAGCTCGCGTCTGCATCCCCGAATCGGCGGCCCGATGGGCGAGGCGGGACGCGGCCTCCCGCGCCACGAGGAGATCCAGCGCCAGCAATCCGAGCCGTTTGGGCCGGACGCCGTGCCAGGCCATGAAAAGGAGTTCCTGGGACATCTGCACCAGTCGCATTAGGTCCAGGCTCGTCGTCATCCCCTCCGCGCCACATCGGTCGGCCGGCGGAAGAACCTTTGCCGCTCGACGCCGGAACCCTCCGCCCGCGAGCCAGGAATATTTAAGGGGAGGCCTCCCTAAGTGGGCGGGGAGTAGTCATGGCGGAGGACGTCCTGGGCGTCTTTCCGGCCTCGGAGGTATGGGGGCTCCAGAGGAAGCGGCGGTGTACCTTGCTGGTCAGCCAGCGTCGGCTCCTGGTCATGAAGCGGGATTCGGCCCGGGGACCGCCCACCAAGCAGCGGGATTCTGCCCAGGGTCTCGAGACGTACGAGGCCGCGAGCCACTATGCCCTCCCGCTGGAAGAGGTCCGTTGGGTCCAGGTCAACCCCTCCCTCCTGGGCGCCGACCTCAAGGTCCAGACGGGAGGGGGGAGCTACCGCTTCCGCCTCGGACGGGCGAACTCTCTCAAACTGGAGCGCCTCCTGCGATCCATCCTGAGGGGACGCGTGCGTCGACCGGGCGAGGATTAGTCGCCGGAGAGGCGCATCCCACCCTGCGTCCCACCGCGTGACCTGCCAGGCATCCAAGCCTTTGAGCCGTCCCTTAAATAGCGATGCGCGCCCTTGTTTTCTACTGAGGGCGTCATGGCATCCGACCAGGACACTCCTTCCGAAGCGCCCTCGAGGCGCACCTTCGTCAAACTCGCGTTGGGCCTGGGGGGGGCCGCGTTCGTTGCCGGCCTCGTAGGTCCCGCCCTTGCAGCACGCCTCCTTGCAAGGGGTAACGGGGGCGGGGGGACCGGGACCCAACCGGCGGGTCCTTGCTCCGAGTTCGCGGACTTTCAAGGAAACATCCGAGGCGGCGGGCCGCCCAAGGACGGCATTCCGTCCATCGACAACCCCCGGTTCATGTCCGCCAGCGAGGCGGATAGCTTCCTACGGCCGACGGACATCGTCTTTGGCATCGACCGGGCCGGGGTGGTACGGGCCTATCCGCAGCGCATCCTGGTCTGGCACGAGATTGTCAACGACAGAATCGGAGGCCAACGTATCCCCATCACCTATTGCCCGCTGACGGGTTCGCAAATCGCCTTCGCGCCGCCCACCGCCGCCGACACGGAGACCTTCGGCGTGTCGGGGAGCCTCGTGAACAGCAACCTCCTCATGTACGACCGGGCCAGCGACAGCCGTTGGCCCCAGATTCTCGGGACGGCCATCAACGGCCAGCGGTGCGCCAGCGTCCTTGCCGAGGTTCCCCTTGTCTGGACCACCTGGGACCGCTGGAGGCAGCGCCATCCCGACACCGAGGTCCTGAACACGGAGACCGGCTTTCTGCGGGACTACAATCGGGACCCGTACGGGCTTTACAACCCCGACCCCCACGGGTACTACCGGAACGACAGCCTCATTTTCCCGGTCATGAACCGCTCCGACCGGTTCCCCCCCAAGAAGGTCGTGTACGGGGTAAAGGTCGCGGACGAGCAGCTCGCCATCCCCGCAGACGAGTTTCGTGCCGTTCGGGTGAAGAACACCACCCTCGCGGGAACCCCGCTGGTCCTGCTGCAAGACGACGATCTCGACGTGGTCCGGGCCTTCCATCGGGACGTTGAGGGGAGCCCTCTGACCTTCCAGCACTCGGGGGGGCGAATCGTCGACTCGGGGAGCGGCACAGAATGGTCGCCCGAGGGCATCGGGCTGGAGGGCTCCTTCGCGGATACCACCCTCGCCCCGGTCCCTGCCATCAACGTCATGTGGTTCGCCTGGTACGCCTTCTATCCGGGGACGCAGGTCCTGAGTTGAGGAGAGGACGATGGATCCAAGCACGGCATGGGAACGGGCCCGGGTCCGATTCCGAGGTGCCCTGGCCAACCCGCGCATGAAGTGGGGGGGCATCGCCGCCGGCGTGGCCTACGCCCTCTTCTACCTCTTCAGCTTGGGGCACCTCATCATCCAGCCGGGGACGAGACCCGTCCCCAGTGCCGGGGCATTCGCCGTGGTTGGCCTCGAGAACATCTGGCGGGAGCGGGCCCCCTACAACTACGAACCCATCGCCGTCTTCCAGCCCGTGGAGGGGTTCGCGATCTTTCTGGCGGTGCCCAACCTCTTACTGGCGGCCAGCCTAGCCATCCTCCTGGCGCTGAGCCTCGCCGTGGCCTTCTACCTCTTCACGGAGTTCCGGGCGTGCGGCATCACCGGCTCGGCGACCGGCTTCCTGGCCGCCGCCCCCGCATTCCTAACGGGGTTCGCCTGCTGCGCTCCCAGCCTGGCCATCTCCCTGGGTGCCGTCTCGGCTGCCAGTCTCACCGGGCTCATCCCCATCTTCATGCCCGTTGCCTTCGTGGCGCTGGGCCTCGTTCTGGGGTGGAACCTCCTTCGGGATGTCCCCGGGACGGCGACCGTCCATGCACCAGTAAGAGCGAAGAGTTAATGCGACATCACCCCCATCATCGACAATAGACGAAGGGGGATGACTTCGTGAGCGCTGCAGGCCTAGC
>JBHIDB010000071.1:0-5807 GCA_046759865.1 Thermoplasmata archaeon | reverse complement strand
TGGAGGTGGACCCCCTCTACTGCGAGTTCTACCTCGGGAGTGAGGTGGCCCCGGGTGGGTACCTATGGGTGTTCCCCAAGTCAGAGGATACCGCGAATGTGGGTATCGGCGTCATGGCAAAGAAGGTCAAGTCGAAGGCCGACGCCAAGACCTACCTCGACAAGCACATCGAAAAGGACCCTCGCATCAGCGACGGAAAGCCCCTGGATTGGGTTGCGGGGGGTGTCTCGACCAATCCGCCTCTGGACAAGACCGTCGCGCCGGGCATCGTGCTGGTGGGGGACGCGGCCCGGCAGATCGACCCGATCACGGGAGGTGGGGTCGCCAACGCCTGCATCGCAGGGCGGATCGCGGGCGAGGTGCTGGGGGAGGCTGCCCAAAGGGGAGACTTCTCCTTGGACCAGCTGATGAAGTACGAGGTCGGTTGGCGTGCAAAGATGGAAAACGGCCTCTACCGGAACTGGATGGCCAAGGAGCGATTGTCGCGGTTGGATGACGAGACGCTGGACAAGCTTGTGGACAGCCTAGCGGACGCCGGCGTGGAGCGGCTTTCCGTCCTCGCGATCCTCGAAGCCGTGAAGGCGAAGCACCCGGAGCTCGTGAAGGACTTCGAGGACTTCATCTAGCCCCTTCGTCTCCCGCCCTTTCTCCCCTCTGATAACTTCGAGGGAACGTATAAGAGAACGGCGCCGACACTTCTGGCCGATGGCGGGCCAGTCCAGACTTCGTTCCGTTCTCATCATTGCGGCCTTCGCCGCGACGGTCGCCGTCATCCTTGCGATGGGGCTCTTCGAGCTGCCCATCCCCCTCCCCATCCTCCCGCTGGGGCAATACCAAGACATCATCGTCGTCATCCTCATCGTCGTCGCCACCAAGCTCCTCCTGGAGCTCTTCAAGCCCGTCTTCCGCATCGCCCTCGGGGAGCGGATGGCCCACGAGGCCGACATCTACGCCCTCTTCCAGCTCGTGAGCTATCTCGTCTGGGGGGGCGTCTTCATCGGCATCCTCCTCGTCGTCGTCGGAGTCGGGGTCGTGAACGCCTTCGAGGTGGCCGTGGTGCTGGGTGCCCTCATTCTCGTCATGCAGAAACCGCTCCTTAACCTCCTCGGCTGGGGCGTCCTCGTGACCCGCCGCCTTTACAAGCTCGGGGACCGCATCGAGCTGAGCGACGTGCGGGGGTACGTGACCCAGATCACCCTGATGAAGACCCTCGTCCGGGAGTTCGGGGGCTGGATGGCGGGGGACACCTTCACGGGCCGCTACGTGGCCATCCCCAACAGCCAGGTCCTCGAACAGAACGTGTTCAACTACACCCGGGACACGGAATTCATCTGGGACGAGATCAGCGTCTCCGTCACCTACGAGAGCGACCACAAGGTGGCCGAGCGGTACATCCGCGACGCCGCGGAGGCCGTCGTCGGCGACCTCATGCGCAACAACCGCGGGGTCGTGCGGGGGAAGTACGAGTTTGCCGACCTGGCGACGTACATGGTAGAGGAGCCGACGGTGACGTGGACGTTGGGGGACTCATCCGTCGACATGCACCTCGTCTACTTCTGCCCCTCCTACCGGCGCCGGTACTACAAGACGGAGATCGTGAAGCGGATCCTCGAGAGCTTCGCCTCGGATTCCCGGGTCGCGGTGGCCTACCCCCACGTGGAGTTCGTGCCCTACAAGAGCTCGGACATGGAGGTGGACTCCGATGCCCAGACGGACAACCTGCTGGGTCCCCTCCAGCGCTGACGCATCGCTTTTATAGCCCTCCGGGTTGGAAGCTCCGAGTCCATGCTAGAGGACTGGCCTCCCTTCCGACGTCTCCAAGAGATCGGGGAGGCTCACCACGGGAAGGAGGTGGCGGTGGCCGGCTGGCTTGAGGACGTACGGGACCTGGGGGGCATCGCCTTCCTCATCCTCCGGCAGGCAGAAGGGACCCTGCAGGTGACCGTAAAGTCGGACCAGCCGGAGGAACTACGCGGCCTAACGGGGGTCAGCCGGGAGAGCGTCGTCGCCGTACGCGGGACGGTCCAACCCAACGCGGAGGTGCGGAACGGGTTCGAGATCCTCCCTTCGGCCTTCGAGATCCTCAGCGAGGCCGCCAAGCCCCTGCCCTTGGGCGTCGTGGACAGAGTGGGCGCCGAGATGGACACCCGTTTCGACAATCGGTTCCTCGACCTCAGGAAGGATAAGGTACGGGCCGTCTTCCGCCTTAAATCTCACCTCGGCACGGCCCTCCGCGAGTACATGGACTCCCAAGGATTCGTGGAAACCCACACCCCCAAGGTCATCAGCGCCGGAGCCGAAGGAGGGGCCACACTCTTCCGGGTCGACTACTTCGGAAGCCCAGCCTACCTCGCTCAGAGCCCGCAGCTCTACAAACAGATCTTGATGGCTACGGGCCTGGACCGGGTCTACGAGCTGGCCCCCGCCTTTCGGGCCGAGCTGTCCGACACGGTGCGCCACATTGCAGAGTTCCTCTCCTTCGACGCGGAGATGGCGTACATCCGATCTCAAGAGGAGGTCCTCCGGGTGCTCGAGGGGGCCGTGGCCTACGCACTGACGTATGTCCACGCGCATGCCTCGGCGGATCTGGAACTCCTCAAGCTGGACCCTGCCATTCCTAAACCCCCAGTCCCTCGGGTGACATACGGGGCTGCACGGGAGATCCTTGCCGGGGAAGGGGTCAAGATCCCGGACGGGGAGGATCTGGATACGGAGGCAGAGAAGGCCTTGGGGACGGCCATGGCTCGCGACGGCCAGGACCTCTTCTTCGTCGTGGACTATCCGTCCGCCATCAAGCCCTTTTACATCATGGTGAAGGACGATGATCCTGACTTCTCCAACTCCTTCGACCTGGAGTATCGGGGGGACGAGATGGCCTCCGGGGGCCAGCGAGAACATCGCGTCGACCGCATCATCGCCCGGATGCAGCGCCAGGGGTTGGAACCCAACGACTTCGAGTTCTACCTCAACGCCTTCCGCTATGGGATGCCCCCCCACGGCGGCTGGGGCTTCGGGCTGGACCGTTTCTTGTGGAAGGTCACAGGCCTCGGCAACGTGCGGGAGGTCATTCTCTTTCCTCGCGACCGGAATCGCCTCGTCCCGTAGTCGCGCCGCGAAAAGGTTTAATCTGCTCCCAGCGATAGTTCGGTGCGGGGGGAACCCAGGTGATCGAGTTCAAAGTCTACGTGGGCAAGGGTGGGGGAGAGCTAGCTCGGGTGACGGAAGCTCTGGCCACCAAGGCCGTAAACATCAGGGCCATTGCTAGTGAGGCCGAGAGCACGCAACCCTTCTATCGCATCGTGACGAATGACGTGAATACGACCCGTAAAGCCCTCGACATGGCCGGCCTGGGGTACGAGGAGAACGAGATCCTCGTGTCCAAACTCATCGACCGCCCAGGCGAGCTGGCCAAGGTGGCGCGACGCCTCTCCCGCGCCAACGTTCACGTCAGTTCGCTGTACATCCTGGGCTCCCGTGACGGGAAGACGGAGATTGCCTTTACGGTCGACGACTTCGAGGGGGCTCAGAAGCTCCTCCGGGCTTGAGGCCGGCGGTCACGACTTCTTCTTGTAGAACGCCTTGAACTGGACGGGTCGGCCGCAGTCGGGGCAGAACGCGTTCATGTGGGCATCGGTTACGGGCTCGATGCCCTCCCAGTCGCAAAATGGGCAGACGAAGTCCACCATGCCTTAGGAAGGGAGACGGCGCTCGCTTTAAACACCACCCCACTTTCGCCTCTCCCCCCTACTCGTATATATACTCGGCCTTCCCCTTGCCACGCCCATGTCAGGAGGGACCTTTGAGCGAGAGCTCAAGGGGGTGCTCCGCGGCGACGAGAGTGTCCTCGAAAGGGTGACCAAGACCTGCGCCTCGGAGGAACGGGAGGCCTATTGGAGGATCGTGAACCGTCCCTTCACCGTGCTGCGGGCCGCCGGATCCCTCGGGGTCGACATCGTGGCCCTCCGGGGGGACGTCTCGTTCCCGATTGAAGTCAAGGCGTCCAAAGCCACCACGCTCTGGTTGAGCAACACTCGCCGCACGATTGAACAGGCTGAGGACCTTCTGGAGGAGTGTGCTCGCTCAGAGCTCCTCCCCCTCTATGCGTACCGACGAAAGAACGTGCGGGGGGACAGCTGGCGCCTCTTCACCCTGGACGGGGCCCAGGTCTCCGGTGGTCTGAAGAGGCTGCAGCGGAAGATCCCCAGCGCTACCCGTAGCAAGAAAGGGAACCACATTCTCAGATGGGACGCAGGCCTCCCCCTTCACGAGTTCATCTCCTGGATGGCGGGTGGGGCTGTGAAAGGACGACCGAAGGGGTAAAGCCCGTCGGCCGTCTGCTGGGACGACGCACCCATGGAGTTCGAACGCCTGGCTGAGCCCGTCCGCCTGAAGGAGGAGGTCCTGGAACTCGTCGCGAAGTATCCAGAGTTCCGCGAGGAGGGAGGCCACGCGGTGGCCGACCCCATCAGCTACTGGTACGGGAACAAGCTGCCCCGCTACCTCTGGAAGGGAGGCTGGGGCGAGAAGCTGAGGGACATCGGGGTCTCCGAGGACCAGTTCATGCAGGCCATCGGCGCCCATCGGATCGGCTTCTTCCGCTGGATCGATGACGAGATGGAATGGGAGAAGCTGCTCGACTTCATGATTCTGTCTGCCACAAAGCTTGTGAGGAGTCCATCGCCGGAGTCGGAAGCGTAGAGGCTGCCCCTCGCCCCGTCAGGCCGATCAGTCCGGGCCCGGGATGAGGCCGAGCTGCCTCAGCATGGTCGCGGTGTCCCAGTAAGACAGGATGGAGCGAATCTTCCCTTCTCTAAAGTCGATGCGGAAGGCTCCCTGCGTGCGATATTCCTTCCCGGTCGGCTCCCAGTCTCCCACTTTCCCCTTCATGGTTCCTCCATGCGAGATCTCTGCAAACACTACGATCCTCCCCCGGCGTGAGACCCACCTCCTCCGTCCTCATGTCGGGAAAAGTTTCGAAGATGGTACCCCAGTGCACGCGGGCCTCCTCTTTCCCGTTCGCCGGAGGCATAGAACTCCCCGCAGAGCTGGATCTTGATATCGTCCGCGAGCAGCGATACAAGTCTGTCGAGGTCGTGGGCACGGTGTGCGGTGATCCACTCGTTGAAGACCTGGATGTTCCCCTCTTGACCCATGTGGCGTTCCAAGAGGAAGTGGCGGATCAGGCTTCTCATTGAGGGCTCAAATGGCGGATCGATGAACGGTCGGTCTCATGGTCTTCTTCAGGACCGCTCTCGGGCGTGCTTTACCTCGCCGCCCTGTCATGCAGGTCCAACCAGCTCAGCCAGTCCGGGTCGACATCGAGCTGCCACATGAGGCAGTCCAGCTCTCCTAGGTGGGCCAGTTCGTCGACGAAGGTGTGCATGAGAATGTTCTCCATTGAAGCCTTTCGTTTACCCTCTGTCCATTCCAGAACGAACTCCTCTTCGAGCATCTCAGGGAAGAGCCTCTCCAAGAGGTCGCTCGTCTTTGCCACCACCCCCCGATGATAGGCCTGGACGGCCTCCAGGCTCTTGAATGCAGGCGGATCGATCTCCCATGACCCATCCTCTTCTCGAATCACGTATTCCTCGAGTTCCGGACTTGGTTCCGGCGAGGGCTTCTTCGCGTCATACAACCACGACTCCTCCACATCCAAGGCGTGGAGGAAGATTCCGAGCATGGACCCCCACGTGCCACCACGATCGGTGACGACTACATCCCAGCCCATCTCGCGGAACTTTCCCAGAAAACGTTCCCTCGAGTCAACTAGGAAGGAATACATGCGGACGAACTCGGATGGGTCCATA
>JBHIDB010000070.1:0-5823 GCA_046759865.1 Thermoplasmata archaeon | reverse complement strand
GGCACGCCAGCTTCTCGGAACGCCTCAATCTTGCTCTCCGCCGTCCCCTTCCCCCTGCTGATGATGGCCCCCGCATGCCCCATCCTCCGTCCCGGCGGCGCCGTCTGTCCCGCCACGTAGGCGACCACGGGCTTATCCACCTGCTCGGCGACGAAGGCCGCAGCCTCCTCCTCCGCCGTCCCGCCGATCTCCCCCACGAGGACGATCCGTTCCGTCTCCTCATCTTCTTGGAGGAGCCGCAGGCCCTCCACGAAGTTCGTGCCAATGATGGCGTCCCCGCCGATGCCGACGGCCGTGCTCTGGCCCTCGCCCGCCTCGGTGATGGCGTTCACGATTTCGTACGTAAGGGTCCCCGACCGGGAGAGGACGCCCACCCGACCGGGTCGGAAGATGTGGCCGGGCATGATGCCGACCTTGGACTTGCCCGGGGAAATGACGCCCGGGCAGTTGGGTCCAATGACAGTCGTCCCCCGGATCCTGGCGTAGGCGACAATGGCCAGCGCGTCGTGAAAGGGAATGCGCTCGGTGATTAGAACCAGAAGACGGATACCTGCCTCGATGGCCTCGAGGGCCGCATCCTTCGCGTAGGGGGCGGGGACCAGGAAGAAGGACGTGTCCGCGTCCGTCGCCTCAACGGCTTCCTGGACCGCCTCGAAGACGGGAACCCCATGGACCTCGGTGTTCCCCTTGCCCGGTGTCACCCCCGCCACGATCTTCGTCCCGTATGCGAGGCTGGCCTCCGTGTGGAAGCGCCCCTGATGGCCCGTGATGCCTTGCACCAACACGCGGGAGGTTTCGTCGAGCAGAATGGTCACGCCTACGTGCCTCCCACGACAGCCTGTGCCGCTCGATCGAGGTCCAGGTGCGCGCTCATCCCCGCCTCTCGGAGGATTTCCCGCGCTTCCTCCTCGTTGACCCCGCGGATGCGGGCCACGACGGGGATGTCGGTCTTCGTTTCCTCCAGGGCCTCTCGGACCCCCACGGCCACCGTGTCGGACTTCGTGATGCCGCCAAAGATGTTGAGGAAGACGACCCGGGGCCGCGCCTTCATCATCAGGAGGAAGGCCTCCTTCACCGTCTCGGGGTCGTCCGTCCCGCCCAGGTCGAGGAAGACCCCGGGCTTCCCCCCGTGCAGGTGGAGCACGTCCATGGTGGCCATGGTGAGGCCGGCGCCGTTGGCGATCACCCCGATGTCCCCCTCCAGCTGGACGAAGGCGATGCCCCGTTCGTGGGCCTCCCTCTCCAGGGGCGTGAGGTCCTGCTCGACGTCGGCGTACTCCGGGTGGCGGAACAGGGCGTTGTCCTCCAGAATCAGCTTCGCATCCCCCGCCACGAAGCCCCCGTCCGACGTCACGACGAGGGGGTTGATCTCCGCCAGCTCCGCGTCCTCCCCCTCGAAGAGGCGGTAGAGGGCCGAGGCGATGTCCGCGAGGGCCCGCGCCTGCTTCCCCTCGAATCCCAGGGCGCGCCGGAGACGACGGAGGATGTAGGGCTGCATTCCCAGGAGCGGCGGGAGGAGGGCGCGGAAGATCTTCGCGTCGGCCACGCCCTCGATGTCGATGCCGCCTTCGGCAGAGGCCATCAGGAGGGGTGCCCGGGCGCTCCGATCGATGGTGAGGCTCAGGTAGAGCTCCCGGTCAATCGCAAGCTTCTCCTCGAGGAGGACGCTGCGCACGGCGTACCCGCCAATTTCCATGCCCAGGATGGCCTCGACGGCCTCCCGAGCCTCCTCCACCGAGTCGGCGAACCGGATGCCCCCCGCCTTCATCCGGCCGCCGGCGAGGACCTGGGCCTTTACCGCCGCCGGGAGCGGAGGTTCCTCCACCTCCGAGGCCGACTGGACAAGCTGGCCCCGAGGGACGGGGATGCCATACTTCCGAAAGACCTCCTTCGCCCGGTGCTCGGGGAACTTCACGGCCACGCCCCGGAGGGAAAGACTACGCCTTCTCGTGGATGGGGGTCCCGGTGGAGTGCACGAGGTCCCGGAAGCGCGCCGTAATCTGCTTCGTGATGCGCCCCGGCTTCCCGTCCCCGATGACCCGGTCGTCCACCCGGACGACGGGCCCGATCTCCGCCGCCGTCCCCGTGATAAAGGCCTCGTCGGCCGCGTACACGTCGAAGAGGGTGAAGAACCGCTCCCGGGCCTCGTACCCCAGCTCGGCCGCGATCTCCAGGACCGTCTGTCGGGTGACCCCTTGGAGAATGGAGACCGTCGGCGGCGTACTGAGGACCTCGTCCCGCACCACGAAGAAGTTGTCGGCCGAGGCCTCGCTCACGTAGCCCTGGAGGTCCAGGAGGAGGGCCTCGTCCGCGTCGTGGATGTTCGCCTCGATCCGAGCGAGGATTTGGTTCAGGTAGTTCAAGGACTTGATGTTCGGGCTCACGGACTGCGATGGAACCCGACGGTGGGAGGAGGTGATGAGCCGGAGTCCCTCCTCGTACTTGTCCCCGTACAGGACGTCAAAGGGCCGGGCGATGATGACCACCGTGGGCCCGCCCTTGACCTTTCGGGGGTCCAGGCCGAGGTCTCCCCGCCCGCGGGTCACGACGGGGCGGATGTAGCCGTCCTCGAGCTCGTTCCGGCGGCAGAGTTCGAGGATGAGGTCCCGCATCTCGTCCCGGGCGTGGGGAATCTCCAGGTGGATGGCCTTGGCGGAGTCGTAGAGGCGGCGCAGGTGATCGTCCAAGCGGAAGACCCGCCCGGCGTAGGCCCGGATGCCCTCGAAGATACCGTCGCCGTAGAGGAGCCCGTGGTCGAAGACGGACACCTTGGCGTCCGATTCCGGTAAAAACTCGCCATTCACGTAGGCCAAGAGTTCCATGGCCCTCTGCCTCAATTGCCGATAGGGAGCCGCCCTATTAAAGGGTCTTTTCGTGAGACTCGCGGGCGATAGGAAGTCCTTTTGTCCCCCCGACGCATCAGGGACCGCCGTGGCAATCTCCAGGCCCCTCCTACGCATGGTTCACGTCTGGGCCCTGAAGGTGCTCCTGATCCCAGTTCTCTTCTGGCTGCCTCTCCTGTTCGTCTTTCTCCTGCCTTTCCTCGCCGATCCCCGGGCGAGGCCCCAGATCTTTCCCGTGCTCACCTTGGTGCTCATCCCGGGAGCCGCGATTCTCGTGTTGAGCTACGCCTGGGCGCTGCTGTACGGGCGAAGCTACCGTTGGCGTGAGGCCGAAGAGGAGCTCCACGTCTGGAGAGGAGTCCTGTTCCGGAAGAGGATCTCCATCCCCTATGCGCGCGTCCAGAACGTGAACGTGGTCCGGGGTCCCTTGCTTCTTCTCTTCGGCCTCTCGGGCGTGGAGGTGGAGACGGCCGGGCAGAAAGGCTACTCCAGCGCCTTCTACAGGACAGAGGGCTACCTTCCTGGCGTCATCAGGGGAGAGGAGCTGGCGGATTCAATTCTCGAGCGGGTGAGGGGAGAAAGGACGAGGGAGGCGCTCTAGCAGGGGCCGGCTCGGCCACGTGCCCGATCAGAACGCCAAGCCCGTGATGCGCTCGAAGAGGCTCACGTACAGGTCGCTGACCTGCCGGACCATGGGGTCGGGGAGGGCGGGGATGTCCGGCTCCGGCTCGCCTCGCTCGCGGGCGCCGTAAAGGGCCTGGTGGTAGCCCGTGTCCCGGTAGTGACGCCGTACGAACTCCTTGCTTAGCTCGACGAACCGGCCGACCTCATACTCCGCGCGATCCCAGAACCGGTCCTCGTCCGCCGTCCCGAAGGTGTCCACGAGCATGGCGGACCGGTCCCCGTCCATGGCGAACTCCTTCTTCCCGTCGACGTGGATGAGGCCCCGTCGCCCGACCTCGTCCTGGATGGCCGCGTCCATCTTCAGGACCGACTCCCAGATCTCGTCGAACTCCGAGGGGGTGAGGCCGGAGATGTCCAACGCCTCCTCCCGCGTGAGGAGGCGGTCCGTCTTCTCCAGCTTCGTGGTGACCTCCAGGTAGGGTTCCGGGAGGCGGGTCCCGTACGCTGGCGGGTCCGAGGAGGGGAATCCGATGTCTCTGGCGTCCTCCGTGCCCTTCTGCAGGCGGTCGAGAAGGGACCCGGCGACGTAGTAGCGGGCCACCCACTCCAAGGGGATGAGGTAGCCCTTGGTCTCAGGGGTCAGCTTCGCGTAGTCGGGGATGACCTCGACGCGCCGCACCCGCATGCGATTTCCGTCGAGGACCTTCAACAGGTGATGGCGAATGCCGAGGCTGGGCGCCCGGTCGAACCAGAAGGCGCTCGTGCGGCACAGGGTCTCCCCCTTCCGGGGGATCTGGGAGGGGATGACCTTGTCGAAGACGGAGATGTTGTCGGTGAAGCGGAACTCCAGCTCCCCCTCGTCGACCTCGTAGACCTCCTTGACCTTCCCCTGCCGCAGGAGCTTCATGGGGGGCCTATCTGGCAGGCCGATAAAGGAGTTGCGGGATTTGAGGGAGGTGTCTCATGGGTGGTCCACCTCTGGAATCGTCGCGCAAGCTTCAAGCACCGTGTGAACCATTCACGCCTGAATGGAAATGGTTCCCACCGAGGATGCCTTCTCCCGTCTCTGGATATGGGAGAAGGTGGGAGACCGTCTCCCCTGGTACGTCAACGTAGCCTCCAACAGGATACCCGCGAAGTATCTCATCGCTCAGCGGGTTCCCTGCGATCTCGACCTTTCGGAGCGCAGCGACGCCGAGCTGTGGGCGGAGCACCAACGAGGGACGGAGCTGTTCCTGGATTTGTGGAAGGGCATTCGGGAAGGAGGGTCACGTCTCGAGGACCTGCCTCGCCCCCCCACATCCCTCGTCGACCTAAGCGTCGAGTTGACTCTTAGGATGCTGCGTCGCTGTATTTTCTGTCGCTGGAATTGCAGGATTGACCGCTCCGCAGGGACGAAGCACGGAACATGTCAACTGGAGGCCGAGTCACGGGTGAGCTCGTATTTCCACCACCGAGGCGAGGAACTTGTGTTTCGCGGAACGCGCGGATCGGGCACGGTCTTCTTCACCTCATGCAATTTGCGCTGCGCCCATTGTCAGAATAGCGATATCAGCCACGACAAGGACAGGGGCATTCCAATGACCCCGAACCAGCTCGCGGCCGCCGCGTGGCAGCTTCGGATGGAGGGGTGCCACAACATCAACTGGGTCGGAGGCGACCCCACGATTCACCTCCACACGATCGTCCAGGCCATCGCCCTCTTGGCGAAGAACCAGGTGAACCTCCAAGACATGGGCTACGTGTCCACCGTCAAGGCTGACTTCGGCCGTCCTCTGTTCTCCGAGGAGAGAGGACGCTACGACGGGGAGTTCAACGTCCCCATGCTCTGGAACTCCAACTTCTTCATGAGTCCGGAGACCATGCAGATCCTCCGGCCCCTCATCGATGTCTGGCTCCCCGACTTCAAGTTTGGCAACGACAAGTGCTCCGTCTTCCTCGCGCGGACCCCGTGGTACTGGGAGACCGTGAGTCGGAACCACCAACTCGTCTACGACTGGGGCGAGGACATGGTCATCCGTCACCTCGTGATGCCGAATCACGTGGACTGCTGCACCAAGCCGGTCCTCGACTGGATCGCGGCCCACACGCCCCAGGCACTCGTGAACGTGATGGACCAGTACCACCCCGACCACGCCTGCAACCCCACCGATTCGAACTACGACCCTCAGTACGAGGAACTCGCCCGCCGGCCCTACGATCGGGAGATCCGGGAGGCGTACGATCACGCCGCGGCCCTCGGCTTGCGGTTCGAGGACGTCACCTTCGAGAAGGCTCAGATCCGCCGGATCTTCCCCAGGATGGGCTCGTAGAGGGACCCGTCGTCCAGGAGGCGGTTGGTGACCTCCTCCAGCTG
>JBHIDB010000069.1:0-5838 GCA_046759865.1 Thermoplasmata archaeon | reverse complement strand
TTCTTCTTGCGAAGGATACGTCACGATGGGGGACAACAATGCCCCCAGCTACGACGAGGACCTCGTCTTCCAGGGCCTCGTCCTTGGGCGCTCTCAGGGAGAGCTCCCGTGGTTCGGTCTCCTGAAGCTCACCTTCGCAGGCCCCTTCGCGTGGGGCGATGCCCGGGCCCCCGCCAACAGCTGGACGGCTTTGACCGTTTCCCTCATCCTGTTGATCGCCGGACCCATTGGCCTCGATGTCGGGCTCTCCGTTCTGGCCGCCCGCCGAAAAGAGGCAGAGCCGGACAACTCCGGGGAGCGACCAGCGGACGCGAACCCGCATGGGGACGAGCGACCCTCGGAGGAAGGGGAGGATCCGACGGCTAAATGAGGGTCGTCTGTACCTTGGGCCGATAGCTGCGTAGCTCCATCAGCACGTCGTCCCGGGCGAGAATTCGCTTCACGTCCGGAGCCGAAACGCTGGATTGAATCTCCTTCGTCCGCCCTCCTCGTCCGAAGGACTTGACCTTGGCGTTGATGAGTCCCAGCATGTCCAACTCCGAGATGAGGTCCGTCACCCGTCGCTGCGTCAGCGGGCTGAGGCCTGCCCGCTTGCAGAGCTGTGAGTAGGTGTCATAAACCTCCCCCGTCGTGAGCTTCACGATGCCCACCTCCTGCTGAAGGATGATGCCCAGGAGGATGAGCTTCGAGTGGGTAGGCAGGGAGCGCACGGCCTCGATGACCAGGTCGAGTTCGATCTTGTTCTTCGCCCGCTGGACGAGGGTCTCCGTGATCCGGCTCCGACCCTTCCGGTCCGTAAGTTCGCCGGCGACTCGGAGGAGGTCCAGGGCCCGCCGGGCGTCCCCATGCTCTTGGGCCGCCAGGGCCGCGATGAGGGCGATGACCCCGTTCTCGATGACACCGGGGTCGAAGGCGAGCTGGGCCCGCTGCTCGAGGATGTCCCGGAGTTCCTGAGCGTTGTAGGGCGGGAAGACCATCTTCTCGTCGCTGAGGCGGCTCTTCACCCTGGGATCCAGGAACTCCGTGAACTTCAGGTCGTTGGAGATCCCAATGAGGCTGACCTTGGCCCGTTCCAGGTCGTCGTTGATCTTCGTGAGGTGGTACAACACGTCGTCGCCGCTCTTGTAGATCAGTTTGTCGATCTCGTCCAAGCAGATGACGACGACCCGGGGCGCCTCGTCGATCTTCCCACGAAGGAGGTTGTACACTCGCTCCGTGGAGAGGCCGGTGAACGGGATGCGCTCGTCGAAGTCGCGGATGAACCGGTTTCCCACGTTCTGGAAGACCCCGTAGGGGGTGTCCACGATCTCGCAGTTGATGTAGAAGTACTCCACCCGGTCCTCGATGTCGGCCCGCCGGAACTCGTTCCCCACGTACTTCACGACGGCCGTCTTCCCCGTACCCGTCTTCCCGAAAATCATCACGTTGGAGGGCATCTCCCCTCGGAGGGCCGTCGCCATAACGGAAGCGAGTTGGTTGATCTGCCGCTCCCGATGCGGGAGGCTGTCGGGAATGTACGAGGGACGGAGGACGTCCCTGTTCTCCCGGAAGATGGACTCCGTGCGAAGGTAGGGTTGGAAGATGTTCCCTTCCATGAAGGACCCCTGAGAAGGCGGCTCCCCCAAAAGGTCCGCCCCCTGGACCGACGGCATATCCTCGTCTCTACAAAAGGCTTTACTTCGACGGATGCCGAACAACTTTTCTGGAGGACCTGGCGGTCCGGGCGTCGGCGGGAACTACTCCCGCCAATCGAGGCCGAAGGTGCGGATGCCCACCTTGGGTATGAGGGGCATCTTTCTCTTGTGGATGGAGCGGCGGACCAAGGCCTCCGTCTCCCCCACTCTATTCATCGACAGGCCGGTTCGTCTCGCAATTTCCTCGAGGGACATCTCCAGTTCGAGGCCCAAAAGGACCCGATCCAAGTCCTCGTACGGGATGCCCAATTCCCCCTCGTCGGTCTGCCCCTCCCACAGACCTGCCGACGGGACTTTCTCAAGGATGTTCTCTGGGATAGCTAGATGTCGCGCCATTTCCCGAACCTGGGTCTTGTAGAGATCACCGAGCGGGGCGTAGTCAGACCCCCCGTCCCCCCACTTGCTAAAATACCCGCTCGCGACTTCTGATTTATTGCTTGTCCCTATGACCAGGCGATTCTCGGCATGTGCGATCTGATATAGGGTGACCATTCGGAGTCGTGCCTGCACATTCCCCCGACCTATGCGGTCATCCTCAGGGATGTTGAGGTGCGTGAGGACGCTCTGCACCATCGACCCGACTTCGACTACGCGAAAGTCGATGCCGAGCAGGTCCGCCCACTCCGCCGCGTCTCTCTCATCCTCGGAGCCCTCGGCCTCCAGGGGCATCGCGACCCCTAGGACCCTTGCCGGCCCGATGGCATCTGCCGATAGTCTGGCGACGACGGAGGAGTCGAGCCCCCCGCTCATTCCCATAACGAAGCCCTCTCGTCCGCTCTCCTTCCAATGGTGGCGGAGGAACGACTGGATGATGGAAACCTGGTCCTCTCGGAAGGAGGGTCGGAGGGCCATGCCCTCATCATGACAGGCCCGGTACATAGCTTGGTCCGCGCCGAAGACTAGGCCGCCCGACTGGTCGTCTCAGTTCTCGCACGCACCGCGCAGGGCTTTTATCGAAAGAGGGAATGGAACTGCAGAACCATGGCCGAGCCCACTTTGCAGGGCAAGCGCTGGGAGCCCACGAGGGAAGAGGAACTCCTTCACACCTGGGAGTCCGACCTCTATCGCTTCGACCCAGAAAGCGGGAAACCCGTCTTCACCATCGACACGCCCCCTCCCTACCCGTCGGGGATGAGCTGGCACATCGGCGCGGTGGCGAGCTACTCCCTCATTGACATGATCGCGCGGAGCCTGCGCATGCGGGGGTACGAGGTCCTCTTTCCCTTTGGCCTGGATCGAAACGGCATCAACATCGAGCGGACCGTCGAGCGAAAGTACGACAAGCCTCTCTACGAATGGGATCGCCAGGAGTTCATCGACGTCTGCCGGACGGAGGTCGATCGGCAGTCGCAGGTTTACCTGAGAACCGCCCACCGCATCGGTTTCTCCGCCGACTTCGACGACCATTACTACGAAACGGACTCGCCGGAGTATCGGGCCATGTCCCAGGGCATCTTCATTCACCTCTTCAACCAGGGCTACTTCTACCGGGACCTCCGGCCCACGTTTTACTGCCCCGGTGACCGCACGCCCGTGGCCGAAGCGGACATCGAGTACGAGATCCGGTCCTCGAAGCTCGTGCACATCGTGTTCCAAGGGGAAGACGGCCCTTCGGTGACGATTGCGACCACACGCCCGGAGCTCCTCTTCGCTTGCGATGCGGTGGTCGTGCACCCGGACGACGAGCGATACACGACTCTTCACGGGTCGACGCTCCTCGTCCCGCCGCTCGGAAAGTCCGTCAAGGTCCGCCCCCATCCGGCCGCCGATCCCGAGTTCGGGACCGGCGCGGCCATGATCTGTTCCTACGGCGACACGACGGATATCCAGCTCTTCCGGGAACTCGAGCTGACCCCGGTTGCGGCCATCGATGAGGAGGGCCGGATGACCGCCGAGGCGGGGGCCTATCGGGGGATGACTGTGGCCGAGGCCCGTGAGGCCATCACCGTGGATCTGGAGAGGGAAGGGGTCGTCGAGAAGGTCGAGGAACTCGCCCACAAGACCCCAGTGTGCGGGCGATCGGGGGACGCCATCGAGTTCGTTCAGACGGAGGACTGGTACATGCGGCAGCTGGACGTCCTCCCCGAGCTCCGCAAGCTCGCCAGTGAGATGGCGTTTCACCCGGACCGGCATCGGCAACTTCTGCTGGACTGGATTGACGCCCTCACCATCGACTGGCCGGTCGGTCGACGGCGGTACTACCACACGGAGATTCCCCTGTGGTACTGCGAGGGGTGCGGCGAAGCCCTCGCCCCGGAGCCAGGCCCCTATTACCGGCCGTGGAAGAATCCGGCCCCCTTCGAGGCCTGCCCCCACTGCGGGGGAACCGCCTTTGAAGGGGAAGAGGGGGTCTTCGACACGTGGATGGACTCCAGCAACAGCAACCTCCGAGCAGCCTTGTACGATCGGGACGACGCCTTCTTTCGGGCCCACTTCCCCGCCTCCCTTCGCCCGCAGGGACGGGACATCGTCCGGAACTGGCTGTATTACACGCTGCTAAAGAGCTACCGCCTCCTTGGCCAGAAGCCCTTCGAGCATGTGTTCATCCATGGCATGGGACTGGATAAGCTCGGTCGCGCGATGCACGACAGCCTCGGGAACGTCGTCGAGCCGGGTCCCATCTTCGAGAAGCACGGGGTGGACGCGTTCCGTTTCTGGGCCGCGAGCGAGACGAACGTGGGCGAGGACTTCCGCGTCTCGGAGGAGCGGATCGGAGGTGCCAAGAAGTTCCTCACGAAGCTGTGGAACGTGGCCCGCTTCATCTCGACGTTTCCGGAGGCGGAGGAGGGCGATCTTCCCCCCACGGAGCGATGGATTCTCGCAGAGCTCAACACGCTCATCGAAGAGGCTCGGGTGGGCTACGAGGACTTCAACTTCTTCGTGCCCGCGAACCGGATTCGGGACTTCCTGTGGAACCTCTTCGCACCCCATTACATCGAGATGGTGAAGCACCGCGCCTACGAGGGAGATCGGGGTTCCCTCCACGTCCTCCACCGCGTCCTCAGGACGCTCCTCCGGCTCTTGGCCCCTATTTGTCCCTTCATCACCGACGCCATCTGGCGGGAAATGTACGGCGGCAGTGTCCATCGCGAAGCCTTCCCGGAACCCAGGGAAGCGTGGCAGAGCGTGCTGCGGGACCTGACCCCCACGCTCGTAGACTTCAACTCCTCCGTATGGAGAGAGAAGAAGGAACGTCGACTCACGCTGAAGGACGGAATCGCGGGCGTATCCCTCCCGAAAGAGCTGGAGCCTTTCGCCGAAGACTTGTCGCAGATGCACCACATCCTGGGGTGATGGCACCTCGGACCGTCAATCCGCTTGGTGGCCCTCCGAGACCTCTTTCGCCCTCCTCACCAACCGCTTGGCTTCCTTCTTCCCGATGGAGGTCCCACGAGCGATCTCGTCCGGGGTGGCGGCCGCCAGGTCTTCCAGGTTGCGAATTCCGATGCCCTTCAGCTCTTGAAGGCGGGCCTTCCCAATCCCGGGGAGAGAACTGAGGGAGGGAGCCACCGATCGACGGAGCTGCCAGGGCCGGATGACCTTGAAGTAAGAGACCGAGGCGGCCACGAGGATGGCGATGGGGATCCCGATGAAGAGCCCTGCCTGCACGAAGGGGTTGGCGCACGCCTCCGACGTGCCGACGGGAACCCGGAAGTCGATACGGCTCTCCCCCCAGCCATCCTGAGAGGGACCCGCGGTCGCGATGGCGGTCTGGGTGAGGGAAGTCCCCGTCACGCGAGCCTCGATCGTGGCTCCCTCGTCGCTCGACGTGGCCTCGCCAGCCCGGACGGCTTCGTCGCTGTGCAAATGAAGTTGGATACGATAGGCGCCCTGAAAGTCCGTCTCCGCCCTTGTGACAGCCGTCCCCGCTGCCACCTTCCGCGCCTCCACGGAGACGCCACACGCGGGACTCCCGTCCTCCTGTGTCACCAACCCCGTCACTAAGTATCGATGCTGGGGAGTATGGGTTGCGATCGCAGGGTGGAGGACCCCCAGACCGAGAACAAGGAGGGCCAAGGTCAGGCCGAAGAGTATCTTTCGGGCTCCTCTTGCCTCCACGGGCAACCCCAGGAGAAGCCGATGAGCAAGTCTGAGATAACCCTTGTGTTGACTTGGCCCTGGTCCAGCGGGACCCAGGCGTTCA
>JBHIDB010000068.1:0-6196 GCA_046759865.1 Thermoplasmata archaeon | reverse complement strand
CGTCGATGGGATTGCCGATCATGTGAGGTCGGTCTACTCCAGTCTCGGCGCGTGAGGGAACCACATCTTTATACTCGATTCCATCCCCCGGCACTGAGGATTGCCGGGCTGCCAGCGGCACGCGGGAAGGGCGCCACTTATCCGCCTATGGTGATGAAAGTGTCGCAACGGGTTGGACTCACTGCGGGGATCCCCTTGATGTCCGAGCGAGGAAGCGGACTCTCAGTTCTCACAGTTCTTCGCGACCGACCGAATGGGAACCTACCCCTCTGATCCGCTTCCTTCCCCCGGCATGACTTCAACGGATCGTCGCGCCCCTCCGGACGCTGCTGACGAAACTAGGCGTAGGTCTGACCGGCGGTGAACTGGAAGAGGAAGAGGAAGGACGCCAAGGCCTGGAGGATGGACAGCAGAAGAAGAAGGGCCCAGATCTTCGCCTGGGTGGGTCGCCGAAGGAAGGCGAGATAAAGCACGACCTGGGCCACCAGAAAGGGCCAGAGGGTGGCCAGGGCATTTGTTGCCGGGCCGTCGAAGGGGAACAGCTCTAGGGTGTTGCCGTACACGAGTAGGACGATTGCCCCGAGAAGGAAGGCGAAGCCGACGACCAAGGCCCCGCGAACTCCCAGGGCCACTGCCGTCGTGCGGATGTCATACAGTCGGTCGCTCTCGAAATCTGAGGCGGTGGTCGGGACGTATACCGAGCCGACGAAAAGGGCGATGGAGGCCAGGTACCAGATGGGGAACCCATCGATGGGCCGAAGGAGGGCCCACCCCGCGAGGGGGGCGATGACTCCGAAGCCGACGACGTTCACCAGCATGTCCATCCCGGGTACCCCTTTCCATCGGACGGCGGGGTGGGAGTACAGAACGGAAAGCAAGACCGCCAGGACCATCAGGCCGAAGAAGGTGTACGGCCCGAAGATCGCGGTGACAGGCCCTCTTGGATCGGTGTATACAATCAGGTTCTGCGAGATGTAGAAGGCCAGCAGGAGGCCGATCAGGGCGAAGCCCCAGGCCGCGTAGAGAATGGTCTCCCGATCCATCACGTCCTCGATAACACGGACGTACTGTTTTCGCGGGTTGACCTGGTCCGTGGTCCCCATGTCATAGTACGTGTTCAACAGCAGAGTGAAGGTCCCCAGAAGCGGGCCGATGACGAGGAAGCCAAGGACGATTCCGAGTTGGTCAACGAAGAGATGCCGTCCCACTGGCCCGAAGGGGTTCTGGGCCAGGACCCAGCCGACGTACATCGGGAAGATGGCAACGATCCAGAACTTCACGCCCCCTAGGGAGACGATGAAGCCCGTGAGGTCTTGGGGCGTGATGTGGATCTCCTTCCGAACCCGGACCTCCGCCACGGCCGCCGCAAGGGAAAGGGGGGCATAAAGGCCCTCCGCCAGTCTATCATCAAATAGGGCTAGCCCCATCGCTCCTCGGGGGTTCCATGGACTACTTCGAGAACATCTTGGAGGCGGTAGGGCACACGCCTCTGGTCCGACTGAACCGGGTGATGGACGGGGCGGAACCGCTCGTGCTCGCGAAGCTGGAGAACTTCAACCCCGGCGGGAGCGTGAAGGACCGCATCGGTCTAGCCATGATCGAGGACGCAGAGGATCAAGGCCTCCTGGAGCCCGGCGGGACGATCATTGAGCCTACCTCCGGCAATACGGGGGTGGGCCTGGCGATGGTCGCAGCCATCAAGGGGTACCGGACGATTTTTGCCATCCCCGACAAGATGGCCCAGGAGAAGGTCAACCTCCTCAAGGCCTATGGGGCCCGGGTCCTGGTCACCCCGACGGCCGTGCCACCGGACTCCCCGGAGAGCTACTACCGGGTGGCCGAACGGCTCCATGCAGAGCGGCCCCACTCTGTCGTCCCCAACCAGTACGCCAACCCCATGAATCCCGAGGCCCACTATCGCACGACGGGCCCGGAGATCTGGGACCAGACCGAGGGCCAGGTCACCCACTTCGTATGCGGCATCGGCACCGGGGGGACCATCAGCGGGGCCGGGAAGTACTTGAAGGAACAGAACCCCGAGGTGAAGGTCATCGGGGTCGACCCCATGGGCTCCATCATCGCCGATTACTTCTACACCCAAGAAAAGGTCCAGGGGCACACCTACAAGGTCGAGGGCATCGGCGAGGACATCATTCCAGGGACGACCCACTTCGAGTACATCGACGAGGTGGAGAAGGTGGACGACCGGGAGTCCTTCCTCTACGCCCGGCGGCTCGCCAAGGAGGAGGGGATCCTCGTGGGGGGCTCGGCCGGGTCGGCGCTATCGGCGGCGGTGCGCGTCGCCCGGCGGGCCGCGTTGAAGGACGTCATCGTCGTCCTCTTCCCCGACACGGGAGAACGTTACCTAAGCAAGGCCCACAGCGAGGAGTGGTTGAAGGAGAACGGCTTCCTGGAGGAACAGCCGCCGCTGCTGGACATCCTCGAGGCCAAGGATGCCCGGATTCCCTCCCTGGTCGCCGTGGAAGCAGGAGAGCCCATCATGGCGGCCATCCAGCTCATGCGGCAGCACACGGTGTCCCAGCTTCCGGTCCTTGAGGGGGGAAAGGTCGTCGGGAGCGTTCGGGAAGAGGCCCTCCTGGGGCAGATGCTGGAGCGAGGCGAGATGGCGGAGACAGTCGTGAGAGACGTGATGGAGAAGCCTTTCCCGGTCGTCAATGCGGGAACCGACCTGGACGTCGTCTCGAAGCTCCTCCTTCGCGGAAACCCGGCCGTCCTCCTCGGATCCGCCGAGGATCCTCAGGGGATTGTAACCCGCATTGACGTCGTGGAGTATCTCACCCGGAGGGCCGTCGCATGAGAATCGCGACCAAGGCCATCCATGCCGGCCAGAAGCCAGATTCCGAGACGGGGGCGGTGAACGTCCCGATCTTCATGACCTCCACCTACTCCCAGACGAAGCAGGAGGAATACCTCTACGGGCGCGGCCGCAACCCGACGCGAGAGGCCTTGGAGGAGAGCCTGGCGACTCTCGAAGAGGGCAAGCACGCCCTGGCTTTTGCGTCCGGGATGGCGGCCATCAGCACCGTCACGACGCTGTTGAAGAAGGGAGACCACGTCGTCGTTGCAGACAACGTCTACGGAGGCACGTATCGCCTCTTCCGCCAAGTCATGGAGGACTTTGGGGTCACCTTTGATTTCGTAGACATGACCGACTTGGGGAACGCGGAGGCGGCGATCCGAGACGACACGCGGATGCTCTGGGCGGAGTCGCCCACGAATCCCCTCCTCAAGGTCGTGGATCTGCGCGCTCTCGGGGCCCTTGGCCAAAAGAGGGGTGTTCTGACCGTGGTGGATAGCACATTCGCCTCGCCCTACCTCCAGCAGCCCCTGAAGCTCGGCGTGGACATCGTCGTTCACAGCACGACCAAGTACCTGGGGGGCCACAGCGACATCCTCGGGGGTGCCATTGTGACCTCCCACGAAGAAGCCCACGAGCGGCTTCGGTTCTCCCAGAACGCCGTGGGTGCAATACCCAGTCCCCTCGACTGTTACCTGGTCCTGCGTGGGATCCGGACCCTCGCCCTCCGAATGGACCGCCATTGCGCCAACGCCATGCTGCTCGCCCACTTCCTACAAGACCAAGAGGCGGTGGAGTGGGTTGCCTATCCGGGTTTGGAGGACCACCCGCAGTACGTAGTGGCCAAGGGGCAGATGCGGGCCTTTGGCGGCATGGTGAGCTTTATGCTGAACGGGGCACGAGAGGCTAGTACGTTTCTGAAGGCCCTCCGACTCATCATCCTCGGCGAATCCCTCGGGGGGATCGAGTCCCTCATCGAGCACCCCGCCTCCATGACCCACAAGAGCGTGCCCAAGGCGGAGCGCGAGGCCCAGGGCATCGCCGACGGTCTCATACGATTCTCGGTAGGGTGCGAGGATGCGTCGGATCTGATCCAGGACCTGGGCCAGGCCTTCAAGACATTGCAGGCCTAGAAATCCGGCCTGACGATCGACTTACGTCGCCTCGCCGGCCATGAGGTATCCACCGAAGGCAATCGCCCAAGTGAGCACGGGAAGCACGATCATTCGCTCCATGCCTCCGAACCCGAGTCCCAGGTAGGTGCCCATGACCCAAAGGACGAGAGAGACGAGGCTTACCGCTGCCAGAATGATGGACAGGTGTAGCAACGGAGCCCGCAGGAAACGCGCAACGTAGATGGCTGTAATGCTGGCGAAGAGAAAGGCGATCAGGGTGAAAATGGCATGAGTCCCCGCCAGCGGATCCGTGGCTGGAAAGAGGCCGATGCCAAGGGCCCCGATCCCCGTCGCCGCCAGGAGACCCATGACGACGGTGCTCCCGAAGACGGTTCGGACGAAATAGGCGGCGGCGAGGACCAAGATGCCCAATAGGATGACGGAGCCATTGAACCAGAGTGCGCCCTCTCTCGTCCCGAGGGAGCTGATCGAGTCGTCAGCGATGCTGTAACCTGGGGTCAGCGCGGCGGCGATCATGAGGCCGATGGTAAACTGCGCCGCGCCGAGGAAGACGAGTAGACCCGTCAGCCTGCGGGCGTCAAGGGCCATGCCGCGGCATGTTCCGGTTGCAATATAGCCGTGCCGGGCCTGCTCCTTCGGGCGCCGAACGTTAATTATTCGACGTCCTATGGAACGTTGTCATGGACCTCCAGGTCTTCAACACCCTAACCCGTACCAAGGAGGACTTCGTTCCGCTCCGGGGCCAACGGGTCAACATGTTCGTGTGCGGGATTACCCCCTACGATTACACCCATGTCGGCCATGCGCGTACCTACGTGGCCTTCGATGTTGTGGCTCGCTACCTCCGGCACCGTGGCTACAGCGTATTCTACGTCCAGAATGTCACCGACGTGGATGATCGGATCGTCAATCGATCCGCCGAAAGCGGGACTCCCTGGGACGAACTGGGCAACAGGTTCCTGGAGGACTATCTGGAAACGATGCACCTCCTCGGCGTCACGAGCGTGAACCACTACGCCCGTGCGACAGACTACATCCCGGAGATTATCGAGCAGGTCGGCGGGTTGGTCGAGAAAGGCTTCGGCTACCAGGTGGATGGTGACGTGTTCTACGAAGTAGACCGCTACCCTTCCTGGGGCCAGCTCTCGCGGGTCAAGCAGGAGGAACTCCGCGCGGGTGCACGGGTCGAGGTCGACGAACGGAAGCGGGACCCACGTGATTTCGCCCTCTGGAAGGCGGAGAAGCCTGGCGAGCCGACGTGGGACAGTCCTTGGGGGCCGGGACGCCCAGGCTGGCACATCGAGGACACGGCAATCACCATCTCCCACTTCGGGCCCCAGTACGACATCCATGGGGCCGCGAACGACCTCATCTTCCCCCACCACGAAGCGGAGATTGCCCAGGCCGAGGCGTTTACCGGGGTGACCCCCTTCGTCAAGTACTGGATGCACGGGGGCTTCGTGGTTACCAAGGGGGAACGAATGGGGAAGTCCCTGGGCAACATCGTTCCGGTCCAGGACGCCCTGGCTCGGGTGGATCCTGAGGTCCTGCGGTTCTTCCTCGTGAATACTCAGTACCGAGGCCCCATTGACTTCACCTTCGACGCGCTCGAGGAGGCCCAGAGTGCGTACGCCCGCCTGACGGAGGCCCTAGCACGAGCCCAGGCGGAGATCGTGGACGCCCCGAAGGGCAAGGCCAAGGGGGACCCGGAGCTGCGGAAAGCATTGAAGAGCGCGACGGAGGGGTTCGAGGGGGCGATGGACGACGACTTCAACACGCGAGACGCTCTGGGGACATTATTCCAGCTCACCACCGCATTCAATACCGCGGTGGAGAAGGGCCTGAGCCAGTTGGCATTGCGGGCTTATCTGGACGCCTTCGCCATGTACGGAGAGGTGCTGGGGCTCTTCCAGACTGCCGAGGGCGCGTCCTCGGAACTGCTCCGAGGCCTCATGCGGCTCCTCGTGGGGGTTCGGGAGGAGGCACGCGAGAAAGGAGACTTCGAGACCTCGGACCGGCTGCGGAAGCAACTCAGCGATCTTGGGATTGAACTTCAGGACACCTCGAAGGGTCCCCGTTGGCGTATCACGTAGGTCCTAGAAGGCTTCAGAACGCGTCAAAATAGGGGGCCTTTTGGGGCCAAAATGGGCGTCAGCCAGACACCTCATTATCATTATATAGATTGAGCCCATAATCCTTAATGCCAAGGGATGGGATGGGATGACCAGTACCAGTGCTCCAG
>JBHIDB010000067.1:0-6317 GCA_046759865.1 Thermoplasmata archaeon | reverse complement strand
CATGGAGGCCGCTCTCCCGGTGGGCGAAATGGTTCGCGTCCAGGTGGAGCCGGCCCCGGAGGAGGTACTGGGTCGGCTTGTAAACGATCTTGCCGTAGGTGAAATAGCTCTTCCCTGTCCCGTGCCGGAAACGCTGCCTCTCCCGTCCCAGCACGAGGTCCACCCCCAATGTCTCCGCCTTTTGCAGGAGGTAGGGGACGACGAAAGGGTCACCGTTCTCGGTCAGCAGGATGTCTGGGTTCTCCTCGCGCAGGGCCCGGTTGAGGCCTTCTAAGATCTCTTCTTCGGAACCCTCCAGCTCCGTTTCCCCGAGACGGGCCGTGTGGAGGCGGTCCGCGTAACGGGGGAGCCCCTCGGGGGCGTCCACCTGGACGTCCAGCGCCCGGGCGTTCAGGGGCGGGAGCTCGTACTCCAGGGCGAAGGGTTCCTCCAGCCGCTTCCAGGTTCCGTTGTACGCCGTTCGGCTCAGGGGGAGGATGTCGTGTCGGAGGAAGTACCGATGGCTGTGCCGCAGATCCACGTCGAAGAGGCGGAAATCGTGGAACTGTCCCTCCCGGTTCACCAGCTCCGCCAGGGGGTGGAGGTCCCGGTGGTGGCGGGGCAGGACGTCCAGAACAGATACCGGCTCCGTGGACCGGATGTCGATTTTCTTGGAGGCCCATGCGACCTCCTCCACCCGGTCGAGGCGCGCCAGACGCCGCTTCATGCGTTCGAGGTCGGCCCGCCCCCCGTGGACGTAGAAGCGGGGCCGGTAGCTGGGATCCTCGATTCGCCGGACGCTTCGGGAGGTCCAGAGCCAAGAAACGAGGGAGTCCCGTTGGTAGTCTGCATAGGCGTCGATGATCCAGCCTTCCATGTCCTCCGGCCCCGTGTGGGAGGACTTCCACGGGGGGACGGCTTAAGGGGCGGGGGGGAGGGGGTGAGTGAAACTGCTTTATCGACGCGTCCAGGGCAACCGAATGGGACTCAACGCTAAAATACGGCTCAAAGCTTGACATCGGCCAGACGTAGGGCTAGGGAGGCAGCTGTCACGAGGGGCACGTCTTGAAAGAGAAGCATCGGAGGAGTCGGATCCCTCGAAAGGCGAGGTCGGCTGAAGACGTCGAGAGAGGGCTTAGCTACGTGGACCGGGTCCTTGCAGATAGCTTCCCGGCCAGTGGTCCGCCGCCTTGGACGCTGGGCAAACGACGGGACTAAGGCGCGTTGACTTCAGCGGTGTTCTGGCTCTAGGCCAAGATTTCGAGCCTGGGACCTGACAAGGCCTGAACGCGAACTTCCGAGTCCTCTCCTTGCCCGTTGGCCTCGATCTCAACGCGTGACGTGCCGACTTGAAGCGGCCCCAATCGAAAAGGGGAGAGGGCAGGTGGCAAGTAAGGCCGAAGGCGAAGGGTTCCCGCCGCCGCGTCCGCCTCCATCCCGAGGAGGGCTCGTGAAGCGAGCAACGGGACTCCCGACGCCCAAGCCTGGAGGTCGCACGCCCGAGAGATGGGAACGGGCGGGCCGGCTGTTCGGGGGTGCCCCCCGAAGAGTTCCGGCAGACGGGAGTGGGGGAAGGTCGCCGCGGCCGCGGAAAGTTCGTCGAAGAGTAGGGCGGCTTCCCTCGGACGGCCCGAACGCGCCATCCCGAACGCCACGAGGGACGTGTCGTGGGGCCACACGGACCCGTGGTGGTAGCTCGTGGGGTCGTAATGCGGGGCCCGGTCCGAGAGAGTCCGAACCCCCCAGCCTGAATGGAGGTCCTCCATGAGGAGGCGTTCGGTGACCCGGTCGGCCTGAGCTCGGGTAAGAAGGCCGCTCATCAGCAGGTGCCCAGGGTTGGAGGCGACGAGGGGAATCCGCTCCCCACGTCCCTCGAGGGCGATGGCGTAGGTCCCCTCCTTCGGCATCCAGAAGGCCGCGTCGAACCGTTCCCCTAGCGCCTCGGCCTGCGCCTTCCAGGCCGCCGCGTCTTCGTTCTCCCCGAGTGCCGCCGCGATCTCCGAGAGGCCGCGAAGAGCCCAGAATGCGTATCCCTGGGTTTCGCAAGGCGCCACGGGCTGGTCGGGTTGGCGGCCATCGGGCTGGAGGATTCCCACCTCCCCGTCCTTCCAACCCTGATGTCGGAGTGCAGGAGGGTTCCCCCCCCGATAGTTCAGGAATCCCAGGGGACCTTGGAGCTGCCCGATGAGATGGCCAGCTGCCTCCTGGGCGAAGGGGTAGATGGCCCCGCAGAAGACCAGGTCCGCCGTCCAGCGGAAGACCTCGTGGAGGAGGCAGAGGAATAGGGGTGTGGCGTCCACGGTGCCGTAGTACGGGCCGTAGGGCGTGATACCGGCCGTCGCCAACTCCCCTCGGTTGAGTTCATGGAGGACCTTTCCGGGCTCCTCCGCGCGGAAGGGGTCCTTTCGTTGCCCCATCCTGTTGCCAAGCACCTGAAGGATCTCCATGCTCGGCCGAGGATTGAGGTGCACCGTCTGGAGTCCGACGATGAGGCTGTCCCGCCCGAAGAGGGTGGCATACCAAGGCAGGCCGGCGGCGGGCACCTCGGAGCCGTGGACCCGGATCAGGAGGGTCAGCAGGTCCTCCGTGCCCTGGGTTGTCCAACTCGCGAGCGTGCTTTCCCCCTCAATCCGCCCCCATGCCTTACGCTTCCCAGATCGGTCTTTGCGGGCTCCGTCTGTGAGGGAGAGCACTGAGGCGAGTTTCTCCTTCCCGGGAGGCTGCCCGCTCCCGCTCTCTACCTGCGCCGACAGGACGGTCTCCGACTGGGGCGGGAGGTAGAGGTCCCACACGACCCTCTTTCGGTTGAGCCGATTGGGGAGCGGATCGAAGGTGAGTCGGGTCCACCGATAGACCCCGTCCGCGCCGGTTCGGGAGAAGAAGACCGATCGGCCCGAGAGGTCGACATGCGGGACGCGCCGGCGGCGCGGGACCATCCCCCGAACCTCGAACGTGTCGGCAAAATCGGCCCGAAAGGTCAGGCGCAGAGCCAGGGAGGTCTGGAGGTGCTCTGGGTTCAGAACGCGAAGGGTCTCGAGGAGGTGGGGGGCCATCACGCGGTCCCGGATGATGCGGGTCGTCGGGCCTAGCGGTCGGTCCACCGTGAGTTCAAATCGGGCGCGAAACGGTTCCGGCTGTTCTGCATTGACCAGGGCGAACCAGTATGGCCTGGCGGAGAGCACGTACTCGCTCAGGTGACGCGTATCCTCCCGGTAGAGCCCCTGCCCCTTGCGAGGCTGCGCAATGTCGCCTCGGGGGTCTGAGTAGAGGAACCCGTTGCCCCCCTTCAGGAGGAGGCCGGACGATGCCAGGCTCACGCCACCACCACGCCTAGGCGGGACTCTTTCCGAGGATCGCGTCCGCAATGGCCAGGGCCCGAACGGTCTCCTTAACGTCGTGGGTGCGGATGATGCGGGCGCCGTGACGGACGGCAAGGACGGCCGCCGCTAGTCCCCCCTCGAGTCGGTCCTCGACCTCGGCGTCCAGCAGCTTCCCGAGGAAGGTCTTCCGGGAGACACCCACGAGGATGGGGCGTCCCAGGCTCCGGAAGGCCCCCAGCTGGCGGAGGATCTGCAGGTTGTGATCCACCGTCTTTCCAAATCCGATGCCCGGGTCCACCACAAGGTTCTCCGGACCCACCCCCCCTTCGACGGCGTCGGAGATACGGGCCCGGAGGAATCGGACGATGTCGGCGACCACGTCCTCATACTCGGGGCTCTTCTGCATCGTCTTCGGTTCGCCGAGCATGTGCATGAGGACGGCGGGAACGTCATGCTGGGCTACCAGCGCCACCATTTTTGGGTCCCGGAGGCTCGTCACGTCATTCACCATGGTCGCCCCTAGGTCCAGGGCCTTGGCGGCGGTCTCCGGCTTGTAGGTGTCCACGGAGATGGGCACGTTCACGTGGTCCAGGACTCCAGCGAGCACGGGCTCGAGGCGCTTCCACTCTTCCGCTGCGCTCACGGGCTCGGAGCCCGGACTGGTCGATTCTGCCCCCACATCCACGAGACTGGCCCCTTCCTGCACCATCTCGACGGCCCGATCGATGGCCGCCTGGGGTTCAAGGTACCGCCCCCCATCGGCGAAGGAGTCGGGAGTGACGTTTAGGATGCCCATCACGACGGTCCGTTGGAGAGGGATTTCGAAGTTGGGGAACCGGAGGACATAGGCGTCCCGGGCGTAGTGGGCGAGGGCCTCCTCCACCTCGGCCGCGAGGGCGGCGGAACGGAAGGGTTGGTGCTTCATCTTTCCAAGGAACCGTTTGAAGTGCTGCGGGGTCCCCAAGAGGATGACGTCCCCCTCGTCGGACGTGAACTCGACGGTCCCCTTGGGGGTCGCCGCATCGCCCCCCGCGCCGAGCATCTCCTGTTTCGCGATGAGGGCCTCTCGATAGCCCACCCCCTGGAGGCGGACGATGCGAAAGAGTCCCTTCCGGCGGAGGATGGGTTGGCCCTGGGCCTGGACACCAACGGCCTGAAGGGCCTGGTTCACGTCCCGAGCCTCGGGAAGTTCCAGGACGTGGGCATTGAACATACGACCAATCATGGTCTGACTTGATTAAAACCCCCAGGACCGGAGGTGTGGGGTGGAGTGCCCAAGGTTTATATATGCAGAGTTTACTTTACTGTATTGAAGTTGGGTTCACTTCAGGAGGAGCATGAAAGCCTTTGTGGAAAGCATCTTGCGTGAGGAGGAGGGTTTCTCCTTCGGGGACCCTTGGAGCTATAAGAACTCCAAGGGGACGATCCTGCCGATTCGTCGCAAGGGGCGAAGGCGTCGGAAATACCGGACCCTCGAGGAGGTCTTGAAGGATACAAAGGATGCGGTCGAGGTCACGGAGACGGGGTCCATTCGGAAGGTGAAGATCCTCAACCGAACGGACATCCCGATCTTTGTCCGCATGGGAACGATCTTTGCGGGGAAGGGCACCCAGAGCCGGGCCGCCGAGGGGAGTGTGATCCTCGTCCCCCACACGAAGGCACGCCCGCTCGAGGTCTGCTGCGTGGAGGCCGCGGTCCCCATCCGCGGGGGCACCCGATTTGACGTGGCCGGGTTTACAGCCCCCCACTCGGTCGAGATGGGCCTCTACTCGCACGACCAGGAGGAGGTGTGGGAACGGGTGAGTTCCTACGCCAGGACGAGGACCGCGCCGGGTCGCCGGAGCCGGAGAGGCCGGGAGAGTTCGGCGGTTATGTACAGGCTCGCGCGCGAGCACAGTCTGGTCGATATCGTGGCTGCCGTGGAGACGTTCAAGGAGCAGGTGGACGAGGTATTGGAGGTGGTCCCCAATTACGAAGATCAAGCGGGTCTCGTCTTCCTTGACCAGAAGGGAGTTCTGGGCATGGAGGCTTTCGACATGCCCAAGAGCTGGGAGGCGGTCAGTGAGCGGATCGTCAAGAAGTACGGTGACGTCATCTCGATCCCAACGGGAGAAGAACCCATACCGTCCGAGCTGGACAAGGACGCGATTGTGGGACAGGCCCACCGGTTTCTTCAGGCGCTCGCGGTCGCGAGAGGCAGAGTTACGTTCAAGGAGAGCGGCCATCAGACCTTCGCCCTCACCGGGAAGAGTCTGGTCGGGGAGTACACGACCATCGACGGCGACGTGATGCACCTCACGGGAGTACGTTTCGAACGCAAACCGAAGAAGAAAGGCCGAATGTGGCCGGGGGATCACCCGCCGCGATACACCCGAGAGGAACTCGAGAGAGAGGTACCCCGAGCCCGGAGGGACACGCATGGAAGAGATCGGGAAGAAGGGGTTCGCGAAGGTCCTTGAGGCCCTGGAATCCGGGGAGAAGCGCTACACCGAGGTCTCGGAGCGCGTGAGCCTCTCCTCCGCCACCCTGTCTAAGCGCCTCAAAGAGGCTCGGACGGGCGGTCTGGTCCAGATTCGGGCGGCCGAGGATGGCCCGAAGCCTGTCATCGTGTACGGTCTCTCGCGCAAGGGCCGGAAGGTGGTGCGGGCGCTCCGGAACCTGAACGATTCCCTCGCTGAAGAGTAGCAGGAACCCCTCCGCCTCTTTCTTTAATACACGCAACTCCTCTTCGAGACTGGATGCGGATTCTCTTCATCCACGCCGACCATTTCGAGTACGAGGCCACGGGCAAGACCAAGTACGCGGAGGAGGCGTCCGAGGACGAGCTCAAGGGGAGCTTCGAGGACAGCCTGGTCTCTTTCATCTCGGCCGAGTCGGGGGACGAGGAAGACGTGGAGGCCATCGCTGCGAGGGCGGCTGACGAGATCGAGGATGTAGCCAGGCAGGTGAAGGAGAAGCGTGTTGTCCTCTACCCCTACGCCCACCTCAGCTCCGACCTGGCCCGACCCGAAAAGGCAC
>JBHIDB010000066.1:0-6338 GCA_046759865.1 Thermoplasmata archaeon | reverse complement strand
CACGTCCTTGGGCTCATCGCGGGGGGCCAGTTCCAGGACCCCCTGCGGGAGGGCGCCCACGTGATCTCCTCGAGTACCCACAAGACCCTCCCGGGTCCCCAGCACGGGCTCGTCTTGGCGAACCCGAAGGACGAAGGCATGGAGAAGGCCCTCCGGAGGGGCGTCTTCCCGGGCGTCGTCAGCAACCATCACCTGCACGCGATGGCTGCCCTCGGCATTGCCCTCGCCGAATGGGAGGCCTTCGGCCAGGAGTACGCCGCCCAGGTCGTTCGGAATGCGAAGGCCCTCGGGCAGGCCCTCCACGAGAGGGGCATGCACGTTCTCGGCGAACACCTCGGCTTCACGGCTTCCCACGCGCTGGCCGTGGACGTGTCCCAGGAGGGGGGCGGCGCCCAAGTCGCGCTCGATTTGGAGCGGGCCAACCTCATCACGAACAAGAACCTCCTCTCCGGGGACACGAGCCCCGTGAAGCCCAGCGGCATCCGCCTCGGTAGTCAGGAACTCACGCGTCTGGGCATGGGAACCGCCGAGATGGCGGAGGTGGCCGACCTCATCGTACGCGTGGCCTCAAAGAAGGAGAAGCCCGAGGTCGTCGCGCGGGATGTCGCCGAGCTCGCCTCCCAGTACCGGCAGGTCAAGTACTCCTTCCATCCGGAGATGGACGCCTACCGCCGGCATGTGCTTGTGAGCAGGTGAGCTCCCTCGGGGGGCGTGCGGGCCTACCACTTTCGCTTGACGAGGACCAGCACGATCGCCAGAGTGATGACGGCGACGACGAAGGCCCCGATGGACCAGAAGAGGCTCATGGCCCCGATGGCCGCGAAGGCAGCGTCGATGACCTGGAAAGATGCAAATGCGAAGACCGTCACCCCTCCGACGGTGGCCGCTCCATGGATGGCGTACAGGCCTGGGACATCGGGGGCCACCAGCGACGTGCGATAGGCTCCCGTGTGGCCAAAGATGACGGGTACGTCGATCGGAATCAGCCCTTGCACCTCGCCCATGCCAACGCCCTCGCCTAGGTTCGGCGGGTGGGCGTGGGGCCATCCTGTTGGCCAGGTGGGTTCCACCAAGGAACCGTTGTCGGTTACCCAGAAGTGGATCTCCACCGTCTCGCCCGGCGCAAAGACCGGCGCCACGTTCAGTGTGAGGTCGATGCCCGAGTCCACCGGTCGGGCCACGCCCGCCGAGGCGTACGGCGCGGCCAGCGCGAGGAACGCGCCCAAGAAAGCAAGCGTTACACCAACGGTTACGAGGCCTCTCCTCATACTCTCCCCGCGGCTCGACTTGGGGGGTTGAATTTAAGGTTATTCCCAGACGAATCCAGAGCCAGCCTGCCTCGTGGCCTCGCCTCACCCTCTGCCGCGGCGACGAACCAGCAGGTAGGCGAGCGCCCCTGCCCCGACGCCGAGGAGGGTCCCAAAGAGGACGAGCAAGGCGAAGGCCCCGGCGAGGGAGTCCTGGACCTGGAAACTGCCGATCGCCGTGTTAACATTCCCCGCCCCGTCCTGTGCCAAGATTTCGAACCGATAGACCCCCTGCGACTCCCAGCTTCGATTCAAGAACCACAGGTCGCCGGAGGCGACGAGGGTGACGTTGAGGTCCACGTCAGGAGCTTCGATGAGAACCCAGGCCGCCTGAACCCCACTCGGGTCGGTGATCCTCGCTTCGAGGCTGACGACCTCGCCAGGTCGGGCCAAGGGAGGGGTGGCGCGGACGTCCTGGATGGTGGGGCCCACGACGTCGGCGGATTCCTGCCACTCCGGTGAACTCGCGGGCAACGGGAGGGCCCCGGCGGCCCCTTCCAGGAGGCTTCCGCTCCCACCCATGATGAGCAGGAGGGCAAGCCAGGAGGCCCTTCGGGACGACCGTCCTGGCATCGCGAGGCCTCCTAATCGCGGGCCGCCGTGCCACTTCCCGTTCCCCATTTCCTCGCCCGCTGCTTGAAGAGGACCCATGCCAGAAATGCTTTAAGGCCTCGCCAAATCTAAGCCAGACCCAGCCCCATGAACGAGCTGCTCCCGGACCTCGAGGCGAAGCGCGACAACGCGAACATCGAGGCAGACAGGCATCGGCACCGGCGGGACGAACTCAACAGCCGGACGAAGGAGTGGATCGAGAAGCGGGACGCCCTCAACGCGCAGGTCCGGGAGTACGTCGAGGAGGCCGCGGAGCATCGGAACGAGCGGGACCGGTTGAACGAGGCGGTCCAGGGGGCGAAAGCGGAACGGGAGACGTGGAACCGGAAAGTCTCCGAACTTCTGGACGCGCTCAACCGCTTGCGCCGGCGGAAGACCCCGAAGGGAGCGGTCCCCCTGGAGAAGCTGAAGCGGGACCTTCGCGGGCTGGAGTTCCGGCAGCAGACCTCCGTGCTGGCCGTGGACAAGGAGCGGGACCTCATCGAACAGATCGCCCGCCTCCGGTCGGACATCAAACGGCGCGAAATGGTCCTGGAAGAAGACGCGGAGGTCCGGGACCTGCAGGCGTCGGTCAGCGAGACCAAGGAGACGGCGGAGCACCATCACCAGGAGGTCACACGCCTCGCGGACGAGGCCCAGGTTCATCACGACGCCATGGTGACCCTCTACGAGCAAGCGGACACGGCGCGACGTGACGCGGACAAGGCCCAGGAGCAGTTCATCAAGACGAAGATGACGGCGGATAAGGAACACCAGCGGCACATCGAGTTCATCCATGAGGTCCATGACTACGACAAGATCATCCACGGCATGCGGGCCAAGGCGCGCCGCTCCAAGGTGTCCAAGGAGGGGGTCACCGTCAAGCAGGAGGCGGAGCTGATCTACGAGCGCTTCAAAAAGGGGGAGAAGCTCAGCACGGAGGATTTGATGCTTCTCCAGAAGTCTGGCTACCTCTGACGACTTCCGGCCGGAGGAAGCGGAACCGGGAAATCGTTAAATAGCTCCGATTTCCTAGCGCGCAAGGGGAGAGTGGGCTGGCTAGTTAGAGTGCATCCCATCCCTTCTGACAAGGCTGGCCCTCTCCCTGTTTTCTTCTGAGGCCCCATCCACCCCCTCGCCAGTCATCAGTTCGCCCCGCGAGTCCTTCCGCGTCACCTTCAAATAGCTCCCCGCTCGATGGAGCGGCGAGGGTCCATGGAAGGCCTCGGTCAATCCCTAAAGAACGTTCTCCGCAAGGTCGCGCGGGCCTCCCACGTCGACGAGAAGCTCGTAAAGGAGGTGGTCCGTGACCTCCAGCGTGCCCTCCTTCGAGCGGATGTGCCCGTGGAGATGGCCCTGGGGGTGAGCCGGACGGTGGAGCAGCGGGCCTTGGCCGAGAAGGCCCCCGCGGGGATGAGCGGCCGGGAGCACGTCATCCGAGTCATCTACGAGGAGCTGGTGGCCATCCTCGGCCAACCTCGGGAGCTGAAGCTGGGGCCGCAGCGGGTCCTCTTGGTCGGCCTCTACGGCCAAGGGAAGACCACCACGGCGGCCAAGCTGGGGAAGTGGTTCCAGAGGAAAGGCCTCCGCGTGGGGCTGATCCAGGCCGACACCCACCGCCCCGCCGCCTACGACCAGCTCCAACAGCTCTCGGAGGAGCTCGGGGCGCCGTTCTACGGCGAGCGGAAGGGGAAGGACGCGCTCAAGGTGACCCGGGCAGGCCTCAAGCGCCTGGCGGACCAAGACGTCCTCATCGTGGACTCTAGCGGGCGCCACGCCCTGGAGGACGACCTGATCCAGGAAATCAAGGCCCTCGCCAAGGTCGTGAAGCCCGACGAGAAGGTCCTCATCCTCGACGCCTCCACAGGCCAGCAGGCGGGGCCTCAGGCCAAGGCGTTCCACAAGGCCGTTGGCGTCACCGCGGTCGTCATCACGAAGCTGGACGGGACGGCCAAGGGCGGGGGGGCCCTGGGAGCCGTGGCCGAGACGGGCGCCTCCATCTCCTTCGTGGGGGTGGGGGAGAAGATCGAGGACCTGGAGAAGTTCGAGCCGCCGCGCTACATCTCCCGCCTCCTCGGCATGGGGGACCTGGAGACCCTCCTGGAGCGGGCCCAGGAGGCCTTGGACCAAGAGGCCGTGGAGGAGACGGCCAAGAAGCTCCTCTCGGGCCGGTTCACGCTCAAGGAGATGTACGAGCAGATGGAGGCCCTCACCAAGATGGGACCCCTCTCCAAAATCTTCAGCATGCTCCCGGGCGTCTCGGCCACCCTGTCGGAGGAGCAGCTCGAGGAGACCCAGGACCGCCTCCGCCGCTTCCGTTTCATCATGGACTCCATGACGGAGGAGGAGCAGGAGAACCCGAAGCTGCTGAAGTCCTCCCGCATCCTCCGGATCGCGCGTGGGAGCGGCACAGATCCGAAGGAGGTGAAGGAGCTCGTGAAGTACTACAACACCTCGCGAAAGGCCATCCGCGGCCTGGCCGGCAACCGGAAGATGCGGCGGCAGCTGATGAAGCAGCTTCAGGCCGGGGGCTTCGATCTCGGAGGGCTCGGAGGCTGAGGCCTCTCTCAGGCCTCTTGGCTCATGACGACGTTGATGGCGACTTCCGCAATGTCGGAGGCGTAGCCCCCGATGCGGCTCACGCTATCCACGACCGTCGCGAGGGGAAGGAGACGAACGCCCTCGGCCCCGCTCACGCGCTCGGACAACTCGTCGACCTGGCGGGCCAGGGGAGACCAGGCGTCCAGGGCTTCGTTGGCCATGTCGAGGTCATCGGCCATGAGCGAGGTGAATGCCTTGTCCAAGAGGGCCAAGGCGGACGCAACCGCGTCCTCGACCTTCGTCAGGAAGGCGCTTTCCGGAGGCCCCGTGCCGAGTTGAACGACCGCGGTCGCAATCTTCTCCGCGTGGTCCCCGATCCGCTCCAGGAGCTTGGCCACCGTACTAAAATGGTGAAGTTTCGCCCGTAGGCCGTAGGCGGCCATGTAGCTCGGGTCCGCCACCGCCAGGTGGTACTGCTTCGCCACCATCCAGTAGAGGCGATCCACGTCCTCGTCGCGCGGGGGGACGTCCTTCGCCCGCTCGGGGTCTCCCGCGTGGAGCGCGGCGATGGAGTCCTCGGCCATGGAGCGGACGGTCATGTACATCCGGCGGAGGCACTTGTCCGCCGAGAGTTCCATGGGGTTGGCCAGGTCTTGAATCAGCACCCGTTTCCCCGTCTCCTCGACGACCTCCGCCCCAATGACCAAGCGGGTAAACTCCCGAGCGGCGCGTCTCGCCTCGGCGGCCAGGCCGGCCCCGAAACGGAGTTCGATGAACTGGTACCCGGTGACATACGCCCCGATGAGCTTGCGGAGGACGTGCTCCGGCCCCTCGGTCCCTTCGACGCGCAAGACCTTGGTCCGCGGTTCGGGGACCTCTCCCCTGGAGGTCCGGAGGACGAGCGTGTCGCCCACCTGTTCGAAGAAAACCGTCTCTCCGGGCTTCAGTTTCATCTCCCGCGCCCATGGCTTGGGCAAGGAAATCGTATACGTGGCGCCCCCGGTCATCTGTACCTTTCGCGCTTCCATCGGCTGCTCCCCTCTACGGACCCAACTCTCTCCCGTTCGCCTGGAACATCTCCCTAGACTATATAGGGCTAACCATGCCATAGGTTGACACAGTAATCTCCTAACATAGTCTCTATAAGGCACGGCTTGCCTGCAGCCTCGGGTCGGCATGGGATTCAAGGAATGGATTCTCCCGAAGGAGGCGCAGTTCTACGACCTGCTGAGTGCCATCAGCGCCGTTCTCGTCAAGGGCGCAGCGGCCCTCCAGCGGCTCGTGGGCGACTTCCGTGACGTCGGGAAACGCCGACGGGAACTCAAGGACATCGAACACGAGGGGGACGAGGCCGTCCACGAGACCTACGAGGCGCTGAACAAGACCTTCGTCACGCCCTTCGATCGGGAGGACATCTCCGCCCTGGCTTCGAGCATGGACAACGTCATGGACAGCATCTACGCGGCCGCGGTGCGGCTGGATCTCTACAAGGTGGAGGCGGTGACCCCGCCCATGGTCGAACTGGCGGAACTCATCTATCGGTCCTGCCAGCTCGTCGAGGAAGGGGTGACCCTCATCCGCAACCGCAGCAAATGGTCGGAGGTCGAGGCGTTGGCCGTCGAAATCAACAGTCTGGAGAACCAGGCGGATGACGTGTTGAACGAAGCCGTGGCGGACCTGTTCAACGGGACCGACACGTTGGACGTCATCAAGCTCAAGGACATCTACGAGAAGATGGAGCTCGCCACGGACTACTGCGAGGACGTGGCCGACTACCTGAGCGACATCGCGGTGAAGTATCGCTAGGGTGGGGATCGCCTACGGTCGACCCGTGGTTCTTGGCTGCCTTCGGCTTCCTCATCGTGTGGACCTTCTGGAGCGGGTTCACGGACGCCGCCA